>CAZDEC010000052.1:0-22241 GCA_964504295.1 uncultured Thioalkalispiraceae bacterium | reverse complement strand
GGGACAGCAGTGTGAATTTATATATCTTACTTGGCACCTATAATGGCGAAAAATATATTCAACAACAGATTGAAAGCATTTTAAAGCAAACGGTTCCTCATTTTAAAATATTGATTCGTGATGATGGCTCGATGGATTCATCTCCCTCTTTATTAAAGCAGATCGCCAGGAGTGAGTCGCGAGTTGAAATTATCACGGATGATAAAGGAAACCTGGGGCCAGCCTTTAATTTTGAGTTGCTGATGAAACTGGCCTACCAACGAGGGGCTGAGCACATAGCGTTTTGTGATCAAGACGATTATTGGATTGAGGATAAACTCGAATTATATCAGGATATTATTCGTTCTCATGATTGTAATACACCTCTGCTTATTCATTCTGACTTAAGTGTTGCTGATGAAGCATTAAATATTACCCATCAATCTTTTATGAAATTTCAGGGCATACAGCATACAGTTAAGGCACCGCTACGCATATTACTAGTACAAAACTTTGTAACAGGTTGTACTACGCTTATTAACCGAGCTCTGGTAGAAGAGGCGCTACCTTTCCCTCCAAATATTGTAATGCATGATTGGTGGTTGGCACTTTGTGCTGCTACTTTTGGGAAAATTGAATATGTAGCAACCCCAACCACTTTATATCGCCAACATGCTTTAAATACCATTGGAGCAAAGAGTTATATTAAAAATATAATGGGCTTATTAAATTTAAAACGAATAAGAGAAACAAAAACTCTCCGGTTTCAAAATTTTCGCGCTAGTTTTTGCCAGGCGAGAGCATTGTTGAATTTTATTCATGAAAAAAATAATGTTTTTACAAACAGTGAACATATTATAGATAACTATGTGGGGTTGTTTTTAACTGATGATAGTACAGTAAAGTCGTTGTTAAAGCTGTTTAAATGTAAGGTTAGACGACAGAAATTTTTGAGCAATATAGGCTTGTACGTGGTTGCTATCTATTCACTACGCCATAGACCGTTGCTATTAGATAATGAAAAGAAAAAAACTATACTTTAATCACTAAAGAGAATATTAATGTTCAAGTTGGCTAGATAGCGACTCTTAAATAATACCTGGTGTTGTCTGGTATTGCTTAAATATTTATGTTTAATAATATGAAAGAATATATATCACAAGATATTGCATCACTAAAACATCCGTTGCCGGTATTCATTGCTACGTTACTTTTTATTTCACCTTTACTCTACGTTGGTATATTACAAGATCCTTCAACACTACCACGGTATGCTTTCTTAGCCGTTTTCGTGGGTGTTTCCTTGTTGTTATATTGTTACCAGCTTTTTAATAAAAATGTCAAAGTTTTCTATACGCCTGTTATTTTTTTAGTCTTTACTTATCTTGCTCTTGCAGGATTTTCATCTTTGTGGGCGGTAGAGCCTGGTAATAATTTAATTTATATCGTTCAACTTATCAGCCTGATTTTTTTGTTTTTTATTGTGGTTCAAATAACATCGTTTGAGACAATAAGATTGTTTTTGTATGTTTCGCTTTTTGCAGCGGGCTTGTCCGCATTAATCGGTATATTACAAAATTTAGGATATAACTTTTTTGAATTAAAGGGGCCTCGAATGGGGGGGGCTTTTGGATATAAGAATCATGCAGCTTTATATTTGGATCTTATAATACCCGTAGGATTTATTCTTATACTTAGTTCTAATAATAAAATACTAAAATTGTTGTCATCTGTAGCCTTTTCTATTTGCGTTATCTATATCATTATGTCTCACACACGTGGTTCACATGTTGCTCTCTATGCAGTAGTGTTTTTATTTGCAGTATTACTTTGTGTTTTTTCTGATATTAGAGGATATATTTTAAAGTTCATTGTTCGAGATAAAATTCCGTTGCTTGTTATTTTAGTATCAATATTAGCTGTTTCTTTTACACCAGGAAAAACTGATGAGGTTTTAAATCGGCCTGCCTACTCTGGAGATAAAATAGATACTTCAACACGTGACAGATTAACTGCATATAAAAATGCATTTGAGCTGATTAAGGAAAAGCCACTATTAGGCAGTGGTTACGGAACTTTTTGGAAAGCATTTCGTCCTTTTAATAATCATCCATCCATTATGTTGCGGTCTGATGAAAATATTGTTATGTATCGATTGCATAGTGATCCACTGCAAATTCTTGTTGAACTTGGTGTTGTCGGAGTCCTGCTTTTTCTTGGTATTTTCTTTTGGACGTTCATTATAAGTATAAAATTGTTACGAATAGATATAACAATAATAGAGAAGCTGTTTGTAAGTGCTATGTTATTATCTTTGTCGGCATCATTAGTTCATTCATTAGTTGATTTTCCTTTTCTAAAGCCATCATCTGCAATACAAATTTGGCTGTATGTAGGCTTACTAAATGGCCTTTATGCAAAAAATAACAATAAATTTGTAACTATTTCTAGTGTTACAATTAAAATCTTAAGTATTTTTATATCGATAATATTCTTGATTGGCTCTTTTATGTATTATCGAGCCTTTTTATATGGCAGCTATTATTTGAATTTAGCTGAAGAAAGTTATAAGCAACGTTACTGTCAAAAATCTATTAATTATATAGAAAAATCTATAAGAGTTTTCCGACATGACTTTTTCACACATAAAATGCGAGTTAATTTTCATATCGCTTGTACTAAGAATAATTCAATACTTTATAAAGTATTGAATGAAGAATTACGTTGGGACGATACTAATACGATGGCGTTAAAGTGGAGAGGCTATCTTTATCTTAATGCAGGAAAATTAAATCTTGCTAATGAAGATTTTAATAGATTATCTTATTTACTGCCACATCGTCCAAGCGGTTATATTGGACGAGCATATGTTTTATTAGAATTAGGTGAACGGTATAAAGCTGAGCAGATGTTAGTTAAACTATTAGACGAGCATCCTGATAATAAGGAGATAAAAAAAGCAATAAAAAAAATAAGAGTTGATACCCCCAGAATTTCTCAGTAAGCCTTTATATTTGAAAACCCTTTTGTAATCGTGGCTGCAATTATTTTTATATCAAACATCAGCGACCAGTTCTCTATATAATAAAGATCGTGTGAAATACGGTTTTTTAAATCAGTGTCACCCCGCCAGCCATTTATTTGTGCCCAACCGGTAATACCGGCTTTGACCATATGTTTTTTCATGTAACCTGGGATTTCTTCCTTAAATTCAGTTACAAATTCAGGCCGTTCAGGTCTTGGGCCAACAATAGACATCTCACCTTTTAGCACATTAAAAAACTGCGGGATTTCATCGAGGCTTGATTTTCTTAAGAATGCACCTAATCGTGTTGCGCGGTTATCACCGATTTTAGACCAAACCGGTCCAGACACCTTTTCCGTATCAATCGGCATACTGCGAAACTTGATAATGTTAAATAATTCCCCATTCCATCCCATCCTTTCCTGGTAATAAAAAATTGGACCTTTCGAAGAGAGTCTAATTAATGCCGGAATGATAATAAACAAAGGAGAAAGAAGGACTAATAAAAATAAAGATAATATCTTGTCTTCGAATACTTTAAGTAATTTATTGGTACCTGCCATTGGGCTTTCACATAGATTAATCAGCGGGATCCCTGCGATATCGGTTATCGACTGATTGAGTAATCTTAGTTCAAATATATCCGGTACCATTCTTATGTTAACGGTACTGTGTCGTAAAATATAAAGTATTTCTTTAATGGTTTCCTGTGAGGATAGCGGCAGTGTTATCCATATCTCTTCGATAGCCTGTTGTTGCAGTAGTTTGTCTATATCTTTTATCTCACCAATTATTTTTAGTGTGCTATCTGACAGTGTTGCTGTATCTGTTTCAGTATTAATATGTCCAATAATATTAATCTCGGTGATTCTTGCTTTGTTAATTTGTTGTGCGACTGAATTAGATAGTTTTACGGCTCCAACCAGCGCCACATTTTTCTGGCTCCATTTTTGAAATCGTTTGGAATGAAAGATGCGAAGGAATATGAATTTAATACTGACTATAAAAAAGAAACCATAGGCCGCCCACATCACAAACCATATTCGTGAAAAATACTCGCCTGTTTTACTTAAATAGGCGGTAAGCGCTAATAATACGATGACCGTGCTCCACGCCATAAAGATGCGTCGAATCGGTGTTTGTTTATTGAAATGATGACTGCCGGGGTAAATACCAATCAAACGGAAAATAACAATGGTGTATAAGGCACCAAAGCCAACGGCAATGGTATAAATACGGGGTTCGACCGCAACGGGAAAGTCCCGGCTAATATAGGCTGTGACACCCGCAACAATTATAGCGAAGATATCCAGCATTTGTGCTAGCGGATGGATGAAGTTAATAGTTTTAATAAAAATTGTTTTGTCTTTCATAACGTGTTGCTATTAGACCAGAAATTTTTATTCATGCTTAATCTTTTCTTTAGGCGCAATGGTAATATTTTTTCAAATCGACCAAGCTTGTAAAAAACGTATTTAAATAATGTTCGTAATAATGCCTCTGGAATAAGTAAAGGACTTATTTGTAATAAGTATAATAGCTCAGATCTGACGAATTTCAGGCCCCGTCCGCCGGTTTCGCCAAATTCATTTAGCAGCCATTGTTTGCGAGCATGCATTACTCCTGTGTCAAAATAACGAAATGCCTCCTCTTTAATGCTGTAGTTATGTGAATGAAAAACTTGCGCATTAGACTGGTAGGCTATTTTCCAGCCTGTTATTAGTAATTTAGCGCATGTCAGCGTGTCTTCGCCTAAAATAATATTTATTGGGAAGCCTCCAGCTTCTTTTAAAGCTGTCATTTTATAGGCTGCAAAAGAATTAGAAATAAAAATAAGATTAAAACCGTATTGAGCTTTTTCATTTATACTTTTTATATACGAATAATCAGGATAGTTGAAAAATCGTCCATGAGCTTCTATTGGTTTTGCCACCTTTCTTGGGAGTTGTTTCCCATAGGCTGCACCAACAGAGCTGTCGGTGAAGCCCTTAATCAATTCAGTTAACGCATTTGAATTTGTTAGAACGGCATCTTGTGTAAGAAAAACAACAATGTCAATATTGATTCCACTAAGGAGATTGACAGCAAGCTGCCGAGTTGCACCATGGTTAAATTGGCTGCTTTTAATTTTGTGAATAGTAAATCCATTTTTTCGCGCAACTTCTTGCGTGTTATCTGATGACTCTGAGTCAATGATAAGTACGATTTTTATTGGACAAGCTTGTATTTTGATTCCATTTATACAGTCAGGCCATAGCTGCCCAGCGTTGAATGTTGGGATAACGATGGCGATATTTAGGTTGGGCTCATCCATGTTGGTTTGATTTACCCAGTTTAAATTTAGCTAAGGCTATGGATTCATGGTTTCGTTTGTAGAAAAAATTTACAAATATAATGGCTATCAGAAATATCCAGAATACATGTGCTATCCATGAGTAATATGCATATGCTCTAAATTTAAGCCGTACCCGGTTCGTCCCTTTCGGTAAAACAACACCTTGGAAAACTTTATTAATGGCTACTGTTTGAGCCGATATCCAGTCAGAGTCTATTAATACTTGAGCTTGCCAGTTAGGGTTGAATTTTTGACTAAGAATAAGTGTTGATGTGGTAGCTGGTTTTACTTTAAATTCCAGAAAATCAACTTGATCTATTAATTTATCAGGTTTGTGTCCTGGATATAATCTGGGGTTCAATATATCTGTTGTAATGATTTTCTGAGTTACTTTGTCGTGGATTACTTGAATGCTGTCACCCATGCGTGAAATTACTTTGTGCAGGCGTACACCAGATTTTCTGCCTATATACTCAATATTTTCATGTTGTAACTTTTTTGCTGATAGAAGCAGACTAATATTACTCATCCAGAACATAGTGCTGTTATAGTTTGGAGCTACCAAGTCATTAAAACGTCCGTAGGTTTGCATTTCTCCGCCAAGAGTTTTGATGAGGTAATGATAACTTTTTGGCGATAAACTGTTGTAGCTATGAATCGAGGCAATGTTTAGTCCACTATTGAGGTTAGGTGGTAAAACATATGGTGTTGGTTCTGTTAGAGCAAAACGTGAATCTAAAGGTAGATTTTCCTGTATTGATTTTACAAGTGGGGATGTGGTTGCAATTCTTGTTGGGTCTTGGTGCAGCATCAACGGAGAAGAAATTGATATTAGAGTAGTAATTAGTGCCGCAATTAATAATAACGGGAGAGTTTGTTGGTGTTGCGTATAAAACAATCCGACTAGAATAAACATTGTGATTATTGCACCAATTTGTATTCTGTGGGAGTCGTATATTGCGAAGCTTATTCCTATTATGATTACGGTCAGAGTTGTTGCAGTGGCAATACTTATGATTGTTGAATGCTCGCCCAATTTTTCACGCTTTAGAAGAGTATTGGCTCCATAAGCGACAATAATTGTTAGCGGTATTAAACTACTCGCAAGCGGGAGATTACGTGATAAATTTAATCCTAAGTATTTCACTGCAAATAAATAGATAGGCTGTACAAAGGTTAATATGTATAGAATTATGATTGCTAAGAACCATCCCCATATTTTTTTAAATGAAGTAAATAAACCAATTATTGTAAAAAAAATAATAACGGGTGTGACGCTGATGCCATTAAAGGGGAAAGGGTAGTTAATTTTAACAGGGTTGCCGAGAAGTTCTGGAGTGGTTCCTAAAACAAAAAACCGAATAGCCTCAGAGAAAGAGTTTAACTTAGGTAATATTTCTGTAAAAAATGAAGGGTTTGGATTGACCCGGGCAGACGCAACATATGCGTCATATAAGTCGAAATAAATGGGTAATGCTAGAATAATACCGACGCTTAGTGCAGATAGCGTTAATATTAGAAATTGACCGAGTTCACTCTTTTTTCGATGGTATTTTATATAAGAGAGGTATACTCCATAAGCTACTAGAATATAGGCATGTAAGACTATCATTTGTGGATATCCTGTCATTAGCAAACTATAGCTACTAAATGCAAGTACACTCCAGCCAATCAAGTCAGGTTTTTTTGCCAGACGAGTAGCAGCCCATATTATTCCAGCGCTCCAACTCAAAACAGCAGTAAACATTGGGAATGTTAGCCAGTACATGAACAGAGTGGATGTGGATAGACTTATTCCTGCGATCAAGCCTGCTAAAGGGTGGAGCTCAATCTCTCTACATAAAAGTATTACAAATATTCCCGCAATAAAACTGGTGAGAAGAGATAATATAGTGATAAATTTCCAGGGACTTTTTGTGATAATGGATATTACCCAAGAGGGGAAATAGGCAGGACTAAATCCTGATATATGGTAAGCCGGACGGCCAAGCTCATTGTTGTTTGTCCATAGTGTTAGCCAACCTGAGCGCGTACTATTTAAATGGGTGGATATTTCAGGAATGAAGACGCGACTAAAATCACTAAATTTCCGGGTACTTAGATTATTATTCGGAGCTTCATTAAATGTTGCGAGTTCTGAAAGTTGAAGGTGCGGTGCAATGACATCCCCATAAAAGATATATGGTGCAGTTAAGCCTGCAAATAAAATACAATAGACTATAAAAATACCTTTGTAGTTTGATATGAATGTTTTGGGTAAGTTATACATGCGGAATAAATTGTATTCTCATACTTTAGTTAGTCTAGCAAAGATATTATTTCATTAACTACTATTTTCTGCTTTTTTTCTAAACCGCACCAAAGTGGAAGCCGTAATATTCGCTCTGACATTTCCTCTGTTATCAATAAATCACTATTATTTCTTATGAAACGACGACCTGCTGGAGAAGTGTGTAGAGGGATATAGTGAAATACACAGTTAATACCTCGTTCGTTTAGACCAAGCATTATTTTATTACGGCATTCATTATCTGGAAGTAAAATATAATACATATGAGCATTGTGTGAGCAATGCGTTGGAATAATTGCGCGCCTGATTTTTTTGTTATTTTCAAGTGATTCTAAACTAGTGTGGTATGTTTCCCAAATTCCCATGCGGCGTCGAGTAATGTTTTCAGCTTCTTGCATTTGTGCCCATAAAAATGCAGCTGTTATCTCTCCTGGTAAAAAAGAAGACCCGATATCTTGCCAAGTGTACTTGTCAACTTGTCCGCGAAAAAATTTACTACGGTTAGTTCCTTTTTCCCATATTATTTCTGCGCGTTCAATTAGTGATGAATCATTTATAAGTAGTGCTCCGCCTTCACCTGAGGTGATGTTTTTTGTTTCATGAAAACTGAAGCAGCCCATATGTCCTATGGAGCCAAGAGCTTGCCCTTTATAAGTCGACATAATTCCTTGCGCAGCATCTTCTATGACTATTAAATTATGTCGTTGAGCAATATCCATAATGGTATCCATCTCACAGGCAATACCAGCATAATGAACGGGTACAATCGCTTTTGTTTTTGATGTAATTGCAGCTTCAATTTTTGTTTCGTCAATATTTAAAGTGTCCACTCTAATATCTATAAAAACAGGTATGCCACCCCGTAAAACAAATGCATTCGCAGTTGAAACAAAAGTGTAGGAGGGCATTATAACTTCATCACCAGGGCGAATATCTGCCAGTATTGCCGTCATCTCTAATGCTGCTGTACAAGAATGCGTGAGAAATGTTGCCGTGCTTCCTGTTGAATTCTCTAACCAATTTTGGCATTTTTTTGTAAAAGAACCATTGCCGGCGAGGTGGCCATTATTATGTGCTTCAGTAATGTTTATTAGTTCTTTATTTGTCATGTAAGGTTTATTAAAAGGAATCACTACGCGCTCCTGCTTGTCATAATTATACCCGCGATAATTAAAAATAAACCGATAACTTTATACCAGGTAACAGGTTCGTGAAATAAAAAAACGGATAAAATAAAAACAAGAATAAATGCTGCACTCATGAATGGGTAAGCATAAGAAATATCAAATTTTGTCATAGCGGCCATCCAAAACAAAGACGCTATAATGGCAGCTATAAAACCACTAAGTATCCATGGCTCAAAAAGTAGCTTTATTAAGAAAATAATCTTTTCGTAGAGCCCATCAGGTAATGGAGCGATGGCATTGATTCGCCATTTAATAACTAGCTGCCCATAAACAGTGAATAATATTGTTCCCCAAATATATAGAAGCCCCATTTGAAATTTACTCGCTAATGTATTCTTGTTCAAATATCAGTAAATCCTTACTTCTATTTTTTATTTTTTTTGCAGGATTACCAGTATAGATACTCCAGGGTTCTGTGCTTTTTCTAACCAGCGACATGGCACCAACTGAAGTACCTTCTTCTAATATGACTCCCGGTAAAATTATAACACCCGCGCCAACTATCGAATGTTTCTTAATTAATATTTGTTTTTTTATTTCATGTTTGAATTTCCCTGGGATTGTAGGATTCGTCATCGATTTACCACTGTAATCGTCAGATTGAGTGAAAACCTGTACATGATAGGCAAGACCTGAAAAATCTTCTAAGGTAATACCTTTTTCTCCTCCAGCGACTAAACAGAATGCTGCAATATGTACATTTCGACCTATTTTTAATTTACCGGATAGTACACAAAAATCATCTATTCTAGAATTACTACCTATTTCTATCTCTTCAGAATTATAAATGCTAGCTTTAGTGCTAATTTGTACATTATTTCCTGTTTTCTTAAATTTCATTGCAAGGATTTCTTTTTCTGTGTAATAAGACATGATTTTCTCACTTGTCATGTGTTGTTTCTTGAATGATATACAATGGCCTATTTTTTGACTCATTAAATGTTTTTCCGATGTATAGGCCTAGTATTCCCATGTTTGCAAACAATAGGCCGGCAATAAAATAGATTGAAACCATTACACTTGTCCATCCTGCTACAGGAACAGAATACATGAAGTAGCGAAGCATTAGCCATGCTGCATACAAGCATGATGCGAAGGATAATAAAAAACCAAATTTAATTGATAGTTTTAAGGGTTTATTAGATTGAGAAACAATACTGTCGATTGCCAGAGAGATGAGTTTTCTAAAAGTATACGAACTTTTGCCATCTTTTCTTTGTGCATGTTCAACGTTAACAAGTGAGCTTTTAAATCCAACCCAATTTAAAAATAAAGGATATGTGCGATTCTGTTCGTGTAATAAGCATAACTTCTCTACAACAGTAGAAGATATAATGCTGAAGTTTGAAACAGTGCTGTCGGTTTTGCTTTCTGTTAAGTAGTTATAGAGAAAATAAAATAATTTAGAACTGAGTTTTTTGAAAAAATAGTCCTGTCGATGAATGCGTCGTCCCCTTACAATGTCAAAACCATTTTGAGCTTCATTGTATAACTTTAGTATTTCTTCAGGTTGATCTTGTAGATCGCAATCCATGACAACAACCCAGTTACCCGAAGCATAGTCCAGGCCCGCTGTAATGGCTTTATGTTGGCCAAAGTTACGCGAAAGATTAATGCCTTTTATCTTGCTGTCTTTGATAGCAAGGGCTTGTATGACATCCCATGAGTTATCAGGACTACCATCATTAATCATTATTATTTCATAATCATTCGTTATCGATGATAATGTTTCCTTTAATCTTTCCGATAAAGCTATTAAACAAGAACTGCAGTTGTAAACTGGAGTAACAACTGAAAGATGAATGTTCTTCATTACTATTACCTATAGTTATTGCAAGCTACAAAATTTCTGAATATTGGATTGTTATTTGTTTTAATTTAGAAACAGGTATTACTCGTATGATGTTGTAAAAAATATGCTTGTAAATAAAATGTTATTTTAGACTAACATATAATATATTACCTATTTTTCCTGTATATTTTATAGTCAGATCCTAATTTGTTATTTTTTGATAGTGTATAATTATTTATGATGTACTGATGAGTAACAGGATGGGTATTTTTAAATCTTAAATCTTCGCGACCATCAAGCGGCCTGTCTATGATTAAGATATGATTAACTCTTGCTTCTTTAATGCGTACTATTTCAGCTTGCTCAAATTTAGGATTACGAGGAAATAGGGCATATATCTCCCAAATGGGCGCTTTTTTATTAAATATTGCATATGCCCCTGGCCAAAAAGGTGTTACCAGGAAATCATCATTATTTATTTTTAATTTAACAAATTGACGTAAGAAATAAATATTATTAGCAGTATGTTGTGGCACTAATAACTTATCGTTAGAAATATTGATTTCAGAACATTGCTTCCTGATAGTACAAAACCAGCTAGGATGAGCTACAAGCATCACGCAGATGCTTAAAAAGAAGAAAACAATCGTTATGAGCCACATATTTTTTTTTGGTTGGCTAGAAAAATATATTATACTTCCAATAAGAGCTGGAAAGATGCCTTGAGCTAAGTGGCTTATGTCGGCTCTGGATAAAGCAAAGTGAAGATATGGTAATGATAAGAACGACGAGGCAATAAGTGCTGGCTGTACTGTTAAGGGCTGTGATTTCTGCTTAAAAGCCCATGTAATGGAAATAAAACTAAAAGCAACAATAGCAATAAAAAATAGACCAATAAGAATTTCCCGAAGTGATAAATACAACGGTTTACCTGTAAGGGTAATTGTCCACGGCCATGGTATAGGTAATGTTATATTGGTTGAGTTTACTTCGAATAAAAATAATATGCTGTTCCAGAAGGCTTCCGAAAAACCTTGTACGAAAACGAGCATAAGTAACATCGGGGAATAACCAATAATAATGCCGGCTATTGAATATCCTATTTTCTTTACAAGGAATAGCCTTTCAGTATTAGTTGCTTTTAACCAGAGGGTAATAAGCAAAAATCCAAATACACCATAGACACCATGATTGCGGCCAAAAAAAGCAATTAATCCAATAAAAATTCCGCTAATAAAAAAACGCCGATTAGATGGTTTTTCAACTAAAAAAGTTAAAGCTCCGATTAAAAAGATGGATAGAGAGATATCAAACAGTTTATGGCGTGGGTACATCCATAAAAGGAAAATGCCTATCGTTAAAAGTAAATAAAGTATGTTTATTTTTTTTTCGGTGTGAAAAATCAGAAATAAGCCTGTTATCAGGCCAAAAAATTGAAAAAGTGCAACGGATATACGTAAGGCGATGATACCATTATCGGCAAATAGACTCATGAAGCTAGCTGACCAGTAATATCTTCCTGGATCATATGACATAAAATCAAGCAGTGGTGTTTCACCAAGCATCACGCGTTGTACGCCATACCATAGGAAACCTTCATCGTTTAAATCAAATCCTATGTTTCCCTGCCATATAAAAAGTATAAATATGGATAATGCCGAAAATAAAACAAGAGCACTTTTTTGTGAAGAGTCTGTTTTAAGAGTTAAGTAGTTATTCATTTATATTTAAACCTTTCGCAACAACCAGTCCAAAGCATGTGTCGAAAGAACTCGTCTGAAAAACCCAAACAAATAAGTTGGCAAGGTCACATAGTAATGCGCCTTAGGCCGCTTTGCGGTGAGTGCTTTTAAAACTTTTTTATAAACGGCATCGGCGGGTAAAGTAAACGGCACTACCGGGCCCTCGGTTTCGAGTTTATCGGCTAATTTTGCATAACGTTCTTTATGCGGGCTCATTTTTGTATCGATATTGTTTTTAAAATAAAGCCTGGCATTGGCGCGAAAGCGGCTTTCAATCGGGCCGGGCTCGATCATCGAAATAAAGACATTGCTGCCGTGTAATTCTAATCGTAAAGTATCGTTTAAACCTTCAATCGCGTATTTGCTTGCGTTATAGGCGCCACGCATCGGCATGGCAACAATACCAAGTATCGAGCTATTTTGAATAATGCGGCCATAGCCTTGCTTGCGCATAATAGGCAAAACCAGGTTCGTAAGTTCATGCCAGCCAAAAAAATTGGATGCAAATTGTTGCTCCAATACTTCACGGCTTAAGTCTTCAACTGCGCCGGGTTGCCCATAAGCACCATTATTAAATAAGGCGTAGAGGTTGCCGCTAGTGGCATCGAGTACTTGCTTGAGTGCGGACTGAATGGTGTTGCTTTTCGTATAATCGAGCAGAAAACTTTCAAAGCCGAGTGTTTTGAGTTTTTCAACATCCTGTGTTTTGCGCGCCGTGGCAAAAACGCGGTAACCGTCTTTTTTAAGGTTTTTTGCCGTGCATAGCCCTATGCCACTTGAACAGCCTGTAATGAGAACTGATTTTTTGTCCATAATGTTTGTTCTTTCTTCCTGTTTGTAAACTTACATAATGTATGACTGAGTTTAGCGAGAAATGTAATGGGGGGATAGGCGCATTAATTGTGCAAAAATTCTAAAGTTTAAAGGGCGAAATATTTGTATCCTCTTGTTTTTATGAAGTGTTACACGCGAAAATGCTCTGAAATGGATAGTTAACTGGGCATAAAAACAGGTATAATGCGCCGCTTGCTCTCAGTTGAGTGAATTTATTTGATTTGAAGGTTGTTTTGTTATGCCAATTTATGAATATGAATGTGAGGCCTGTGGCCATACTTTAGAAGCCATTCAAAAGATGGCGGATGAACCTTTAAAAGATTGTCCTGAGTGCAAAAAGGCCGCATTAAAAAAATTAGTTTCGGCGGCCGCCTTTCGTTTAAAAGGGGGCGGTTGGTATGAAACTGACTTTAAAACGGGGAATAAGAAGAATTTAGCGGGTAAAGAATCGGCTAAATCTGAAGGTAAGACAAGCTCAGCCTCTAAAAGTGAAAGTAAGGCTAAATAATCTGAACTCGTAAATAAGAAAGATAGCGGTGATACTCCGGATCGGGGATCCGGAGCTTGTCCATTTTCAGGGCTATATTTCTTACCCTGAGATTCAGATGAAATAGTATTTTTTAGAGCAATAAATCCCCGTTTCCCGACTTTGTAGGGGAGCCCAAGCTCCTCAGTGCGGGAATGGCGGAAATAGTATGATACAGGCACAGATAGTATGCCGCCTGTATAAAATCGAATATTTTGAAATAGAACGTTTTAGTTAAGGAACATTGTTATGCGTACCCATTATTGTGGTGAAGTAAATGAATCATTAATCGATCAGAAAATCACCGTATGTGGTTGGGTGCATCGTCGCCGTGACCATGGTGGGGTTATTTTTATCGATTTGCGTGATCGTGAAGGTTTACTTCAGGTTGTTTATGACCCGGATATTGAAGACGTTTTCGCCCGTGCAGAAAGTGTTCGTAATGAATTTGTATTACGCGTTCGCGGCAAAGTCCGTCATCGCCCAGAAGGTACAAAAAACGACAATATGGCAACAGGGCAGGTAGAAATTTTAGGCCTGGATTTAGAAATTTTAAGCCACGCCGATACGCCACCCTTTCAAATTGACGATGATGATGTTTCTGAAGAACATCGCTTAAAATACCGTTATGTGGACTTACGTCGCCCACAAATGCTTAAACGCCTGCAGCTGCGCTCTAAAATTTCGAATCTTTTCCGTCGTTATTTAGAAGACGATGGCTTTTTAGACATAGAAACCCCCATGCTCACCAAGGCAACCCCAGAAGGCGCGCGTGATTATCTGGTACCGAGTCGTACACACGAAGGTAGTTTCTTTGCTTTACCACAGTCGCCACAAATCTTTAAACAGCTGTTAATGATGTCGGGTATGGACCGCTATTACCAAATCGTACGTTGTTTCCGCGATGAAGATTTACGTGCCGACCGTCAACCCGAATTTACCCAGCTTGATATCGAAACCTCGTTCCTCGATGAAGAAACGATAATGAGCAAGATGGAACAAATGATGCGTCATGTCTTTAAAGAAGGCATTGGTGTCGATTTACCGAATCCGTTCCCACGCATGACTTACGACGAAGCCATGCTACGCTATGGTTCAGACAAGCCTGATCTGCGTATCCCACTCGAACTGGTCGATTTAAAAGATGTAATGTCCACGGTTGAATTTAAAGTGTTCAGCGGCCCCGCCAAAGATCCAAAAGGTCGGGTAGCGGCCTTGCGCGTGCCGAAAGGCTGCGAGTTAAGTCGTAAAGAAATTGATAATTACACAGACTTTGTCGGCATATATGGTGCAAAAGGTTTGGCCTATGTCAAAATCAACGAAATCGCTAAAGGCCGTGAAGGCTTACAGTCGCCTATTTTAAAATTCTTACCCGATGAAGTCGTAAATGCTATTTTAGAGCGCACCAAGGCAGAAGACGGTGATTTAATCTTCTTCGGTGCCGACAAAGCAACTGTTGTAAATGAAGCTTTAGGCGCATTACGCTGTAAATTAGGCGAAGATAGAGGCTTAATTGCCGACGAATGGCAGCCAATGTGGGTGGTCGATTTCCCTATGTTTGAAGAAGATGAGGCTAATAAGCGTTGGACAGCCTTGCATCACCCGTTCACTGCACCAAAAATTGATAATATTGCCGATTTAGAAGCCAATCCCGGCACCACTTTATCTCGAGCCTACGATATGGTCTTAAACGGGACAGAATTAGGCGGCGGTTCTATTCGTATCCATCAAGCCGACCTACAGGAAACTGTTTTCAGATTACTTGGTATTAGCGATGAAGAGGCTCAGGATAAATTTGGCTTCTTGCTCGATGCACTTAAATTTGGCTGTCCTCCGCATGGTGGTATTGCCTTTGGTTTAGACCGCTTGATTATGTTGATGACCGGTGCGCATTCTATTCGCGACGTTATGGCCTTCCCAAAAACACAATCTGCAAGCTGTTTGCTAACCCAGGCACCGTCTGAAGTGAGTGCAAACCAGTTGCGTGATTTGCATATTAAATTACGTCAACCGGTTAAAGTCGAAGAGTCAACATCTGAGTAGATTTTTTTATAAGGTCACGGTATGGGCTGTGTGGTTAAACTATAATCATTCAGCCTTTTTTTCTGCCTGCTAACTATACAAATAGCCGTTTCCCTTATAATAAGGTATGCTGATTAAATTCATGTTTAAGGCAGTGATGCCGATAATAATTACAATAACTTAGGTGTGATATGGGTCTTTTAAAAATAAAACCAGCAGAGATAAATTTAAGCCAATTTGCGGTGCTTGACGCGGCAGCAGCTAAGAAATTGTTAGGCGTAACTGAAAAGGAATAACAGTGCGATCTGCTTTTTTGAAATCAGACAGGTTTATCGGCCTACTTGTTGTCCTAGTTGTTTACCTGTTTTCAGGTAGTGATTTTTTACGTCAGTTTGATAATGCGGCTTTTGATCTGGGAGTAAAATTTTCATCATCACTATTAGCCAGTCCCGACGTTGTTGTGGTTGCGATTGACGATACTTCTCTCGATGATTTAGGCGCATGGCCATGGCCTCGCGATATACTGGCGGATGTCGTCAAACGTATCTCTCAAGCACGTCCAGCCGTTATTGGTTTAGCACTTCCCTTTGATAAGAAACAAAGCTCTCCCGGTCTAGAATATATTCAGCAACTTAAAACCTTATTTACTCAGGATGGACAAGCAACCAGTCGCAGTGCTCTACGTTTGCTGAATCGTGCCGAGAATAATCTTGATACAGATAAACTTCTGGTCGATTCATTCAGAAATGCTGGCCGTATTGTCCTAGCATTACCTTATCAACTCTCTACAAAAGAACAATTAGGTCGGCCACCCTCATTAAATCGCTATTTAAAACGTTATGAACTAAAAAAAGTGGCAGGCATTCCAGAGCCGACGGGTTGGTGGGGCTCGTTATGGAAAGAAAATCCGGTTCCGCTCGCAAGTGTTATATATCCGCCAATAAAAGAATTAGCTCGCTTTGTGGGAGCGATTGGCCACCTTGATTTAGGTTTTGGTGATGTATCTACATTTCGTAGTGAGCCACTAGTATTGCAATACGGTAAACATTATTTACCTTCTTTTTCGTTGATGTTAGCAATACGCAATAGCAATAAATCAACACGCGATATTCAGGTTGATTTGTCTCAGGGTGTAAAAATGGATGGTAGCAAGGTTGCTACGGATGAACAATTACGTGTTTACCCGCGTTTTTATCAGGGCAAGGATGGTGGTGATGCTTTTAAAATTTATTCGGCTAGCGAAATTTACCATAACCGCATTATGTCAAAACACCTACGCAATAAAATTGTTATTGTTGGCATAACAACAAGGCAAAACACCAAAATTATTCCAACAGCATTAGGCCAGTCAATGGCACCAGCATTACTCACCGCGCATACAGTATCGAGTTTAGTTAATGGTGAGCAATATGGTTTTTTAAATGACACAAAATTAATTCAATTACTTTGTTATTTAACGGTAGCCCTGTATTTAATATTTTTATTACCTAAGCTTAGAATCACAACTGGGCTGGTTGTGAGTATTTTGTTGTTGATAGGCTTTATCAATGCTCATTTTATCGCAATGATAGCCAGCTCAATCTGGTTGCCTATTATGATTCCGGCTTTTGCGCTTGTGGTGGGGCATATTTTAATAGGCTTTAAACATATGTTTGAGCAAAGCTTTTCTGGCGTAAAACAGGAGCTGTCTGATGCAAATCTGTCTTTAGGTAAATCCTTCCATGAACAGGGGCAACTAGATCAAGCCTACGAAAAATATCGAAAGTGTATTAAAACGCCGGATGCTTTGCACAGTATGTATAACCTTGGTTTGGACTACGAACGGAAGCGCCAACTGAATAAAGCAACGTCTATATTTAAATATATCGAAGGCTTCGATGAAAATTACAGCGACATACAGGAACGTATTGGTCGAAATGTAGAAGCATCAGATGCACTTGTTTTTGGTGGCGGTGCGAAGAAAAATTCAAATATGAACGGCACCTTGATTCTAAGCAGCCCCGGTATACAAAAGCCCACGATTGGCCGATATAGTATCGATGAAGAAATTGGTCGCGGTGCCATGGGCATGGTCTATCTGGGGCATGACCCCAAAATAGGTCGTACCGTAGCAATTAAAACTATGATGCTTTCACAGGAATTTGAGGGCGATAAACTTGAAGATGTAAAACGCCGCTTCTTCCGCGAAGCGGAAACGGCTGGGCGTTTAGATCACCCGAATATTGTTACAATTTATGATGTAGGTGAAGATCAGGACCTATCTTATATCGCAATGGACTATATTAAAGGTAAGCCATTAAGTGATTATTGCAAATCTGATAACTTACTCCATGCAGAAGAAGTATTTGATGTCATTGCCAAGGTAACTTCTGGGCTGGACTATGCAATGAGTAATAATGTTGTACATCGTGATATTAAACCGGCAAATATTATTTACGATAGAGAAACACGTGCCGTAAAGATTACAGATTTTGGGGTTGCATGCCTAACCGATGTCAGCAAAACAAAAACCGGTACTATTTTGGGTAGTCCATCCTATATGTCTCCTGAGCAACTTGCCGGTAAAAAAGTCGATGGGCGTTCAGATTTGTTTTCTTTAGGTATCACCTTTTACCAACTATTAACCGGTGAGTTGCCTTTTATTGGTGAATCCATGGCAAGCTTGATGTATAAAATTGCAAACGAGAAACACCCAGATATTCGTATGTTTCGTCCAGATTTACCGGCCTGCACAAGCACCATTATGAACAAAGCTTTACATAAAGATTTAGAAAAACGCTTTCAAACAGGCGAACGAATGGCGAATGCTTTAGAGCGTTGTCAGGAAAGAATTGGTAAAAAACGAGGTAGTATAAAAGCGTGAGTGAAAAGGTCATAAAAATAGATGCTTTTGGACTAACCGATGTTGGTCAAGTGCGAGAACATAATGAAGATAGTATCGATTGGGATACTGAGCGTGGTATGTTTATACTTGCTGACGGTATGGGTGGACATAATGCCGGTGAGGTTGCCAGTGCATTAGCGATTGAAAGCATTAAACATGCGTTGTATGACGTTTTAACACCAGAAATAATCAGCTCTGAGATTGTTGATTATAATGATGCGCTTTACGAAGCCATAACCTATGCTAATACCGAAATTTTTGAGCAAGCTCTGGAAAATACAGAATATGCGGGTATGGGCACAACCCTGGTGATGTGTTTAATACAGAATAACAATGTTCTGATTGCCAATGTGGGCGACTCGCGTATGTATGTTAATAATGATAATACGATTAAACAGCTGACAACGGATCATTCTCTCGTTCAGGAAATGGTGGACAATGGTTATTTATCAGAAGAAGAAGCTTACTCGGCAGTTAGTCGAAACCTGATTACGCGCGCATTAGGCATTAGTGAGGAAGTTGATGTCGACCTGATTGAGCATGAGATTCAACGTGGCGATGTTTTCCTGCTATGCTCAGATGGATTATCCGATCTTGTGTTAGACGAAGAAATTTCGGCTATTCTTAAAGAAAATATTGGTGATTTAAATGAGGCTGCCAGATTGTTAGTCGCCGCAGCCAATGCCAAAGGTGGCAAAGATAATATATCGGTTATTTTAATGACAATGCGAACGGCTTTTTCAGATGATAATGGTTATGAAAATTCTATTTCTTAATATCGTTTAAGGGCTGTATAAAAACACATTTTATTTAGACTGGACAAAATAATGCCTAAATTAATATTAACTCACGACGGCGCAGTGATAAAAGAATTTCCTCTTGATGAAGAACGTATCACAATTGGTCGAAAGCCATCCAATGGCATACATATTGACGATCCTACTGTGAGTGGTGAACATGCTGCCATCTTAATGCTTCAACATGCTTATGTAGAAGATCTTAATAGCACCAATGGTACAAGTTTGAATGGTAAGGCTGTTACTAAACGGCAATTGACGCATGGTGATGTGATTAAAATAGGTCGGCATGAATTCAAGTTTGTTGACGATACGGTGAATCAATTTGAACGCACGGTCATGATTGCGCCACAGGGGGCTAAAAAAGAGACTCTTGAAATACCCAAAAAATACCAGGTTTCAATTTTATCCGGGCCTAAAGCCGGTGAAGTCATTGCATTGAGCAAACCTTATACCACACTTGGTTCACCGGGTGGTCAGGTTGCAGTTATTGCCAAACGTGGCAGTAAATTTTATTTAATGCCAATGAGTGGTACAACCAATGCCAAGCCGCCGGTGCTTAATAATATGGCGATTGGCGTGAAAAGTGAGTTATTAACCACGGGTGATGTTATCGAAGTTTCTGGCACCCGGCTTGAGTTTCAGGAGAAGCTCTAGCTGAATAGCTTATAATATTGGATAGCTATTTAAGTGTGAGTCTGGTAACAGCACTTAAATATTAAGGTGTAAATTAGTTGGCTAAATTAATTCTTAAACTTGATGGTATCAATATACGGTCGTACATCCTCGATAAAGCTGCAACCACCATTGGCCGGAATGCCGATAATGACGTGCATTTTGATGATTATGCAATCAGCGGTTTACATACTGTCATTGTTTCCGAAAAAAATCCTTATCTGGACGATACTCAGGATTTCTACGCACAGGACATGGAGTCGACCAATGGAACCTTTGTTAATAATGAGCGAGTCGAACGTTATCTATTAAAGCATGGTGATATTGTGAAACTCGGTAGCCATGAGCTCACCTTTGATTCAGGCCAAAACCCCGCACTGGAAAGAACTGCCATTTACCTGCCAGACGAAGACGAATAAACTCTGCAAAAAAGATTATTCTAAAGAGATTGTAAGCGATATTTACATATTCCAGCTTCCTGTCCTCGCTGTGGCGAAATTTACGTATTTTTTTCGAAGCTTAAATGTCGTAATTTACCCAAATTCCTCTGTTTTAACCTGCGCAAAACCACCAGTGATGGTAAAATCCTTCAAAATAAAGCATTAAGAATCAATTTTGGAGCGGAGCATGGCGGGTCATAGTAAGTGGGCGAATATACAACATCGAAAAAAAGCCCAGGACAACAAACGTGGCAAATTATTTACTAAATTAATCCGAGAAATTGTTGTTGCAGCAAAAATGGGTGGCGGAGACCCCGATGCTAATCCACGATTACGTGCCGCAGTCGATAAAGGCCTAAGTGGTAACATGACCCGTGATACCATCGACCGGGCAGTAAAACGCGGTGCAGGTGCCGATGCTGCCGAAAATTATGATGAAGTCCGCTATGAAGGCTATGGGCCGAATGGCGTTGCGGTATTAGTTGAATGTTTAACCGACAACATTAATCGTACCGTATCAGAAGTGCGCCATGCTTTTACCAAATCGGGTGGCAATTTAGGTACCGATGGTTCGGTGGCTTACCTTTTTACCAAACAAGGTGTTTTAAGTTACTCAGCCGAAAGTGATGAAGAAAAAATTATGGAGGCGGCTTTAGAAGCGGGTGCTGAAGACGTTGTAAGCAATGATGATGGCAGTATTGATGTTACAACCACATGGGAAGATTTTATGGTGGTTAAAAAGGCGATGGACGATGCTTCCTTAGAGCCTGAGCATGCAGAAGTAACCATGACCGCCTCGACCAGTGTTGATCTGGAGGTTGATGATGCACAAAAGGTCATGCGATTGATTGATGTATTAGAAGATTTAGATGATGTACAAAATGTTTATACCAATGCCGATTTTACTGAAGAAGTGATGTTGGCATTAGCGGAGTTAGAATAGTTTAAATTTAATCCCATTCCATGTCCGGTGGCGATAGTATTATCATAAATGTAGAGATTGCTTCACGTTCAACAACCGTAGGTTCAAGTTAACGGGATAGCAGTGTTATTTTATAATAAAAAGAGTTAAGACAACGGCTACTTATATTACAGAGAAGCAACCGCTAAGTGCGACTACACGAATCCTCGGTATCGATCCAGGTTCACGTATTACGGGCTACGGCATTATTGATGTCGTTAAAAATAAAAATTGCTGGGTGCAAAGTGGTTGTATACGTACACCGGATGATGCATTGCCCATAAGGCTTAAGTCAATTTTTCGGGGGCTTTCCGAAATAATTGCCGAGTATCAACCCACTGAAATGGCCATCGAAAACGTTTTTATGGCGCGTAATCCAGACTCCGCCCTAAAACTGGGGCAAGCTCGTGGTGCGGCAATTTGTGTGGTTGCTAATCAGGACATTCCTGTTAATGAATACACGCCGCGTGAAATTAAGCAGGCTATTGTCGGTAAAGGCAATGCAACTAAAATTCAAATGCAACACATGGTTAAGGTGTTGCTGAGTCTGGATAAGTCACCACAGGAAGATGCGGCCGATGCATTGGCAATTGCATTATGCCACGCACACCTGCGAGCAAGCTTACAACGCTATAAACAAGCAGCACAAAAAAGTACACTAACAACGAATAAAAATAAAATTGATTTAAACGAAATAAATATTTTTAAACGCTCTGCGCGTAAACGCCGAACCAGAATATAGAATATAGAAT
>CAZDEC010000051.1:0-23586 GCA_964504295.1 uncultured Thioalkalispiraceae bacterium | reverse complement strand
GTAGGGCTGACTAACGGACCGTCTGCCGCAAGGACGCGGCAGTCGAGCAGCCAGGGATGGCAAATAGCGAGTCCGTTAGTCAGCCCTACCAATCCATGTCCGGCGGCGATAGTATTATCATAAACGTAGACACTGCTTCGCATTTCGACAACATTAGATCAAGTTAATGGGACAGCAGTGATTTAACATAAGATATACGCAAAAGGTATTACCGATAGGTATGAGTGGTAATGATGCTAAGAGGAGAGTCCGTCAGGCCAGCGTACAAAGTACGTTAAACAATTATGTTAGTACCCCCGAAACCTGGACTGTGCAAATATCCGCTCAAAATATTATTAATATTACATTCCAGCTAATACACATAACATCGTTGCCAGGTGGAAAACGAAGAATATTTTCTATCTGAAAAAATCAGCAAATGAATTCTATAATGTTTGAATTAAAAAATATCCAGCAATGTAATAACGGAAGTATTACAACTCAATTATCAGGGCGGCATCAATGTTTTACTATAAAGGCTTCTTTCGATAAACTGATATATTACAATATCTGGTTTATTTCTATTAACGAACGCATCTAATAGTTCACCTCTAAGAGAAGTAGAATGCCATCTCCATATAATGTTAAACGTACTATTATAAAGCTTAGATTGTTCCGTTGCAAAAGAATCACAGAACATAAGTACTTTATAATCATTCTGAGATTGACTATTAACGATATATTGTGGATGCAAATTTACTGTGATCTTTGGGTTAGTTTTTATATCGCAAACCTCCAGTTCCCCATTACTTCTATTAATTTGCCCATGACAAACAGAAATATTTTCAAAATCGGAATTAAATGATAAATATTCCTCTTTCTTTAACAGATTATTTATTTTTAATAAATTGGCTAGATCACCACCAGAACTCGTTGATTTTTTAAATTTGAAATCTGTTTTTATTATAGTCGTTTGATATGTTTTATTTATAAAGTCTATTGTTTCTGTATATCCAACCGAGCCGCCAAGATCATTCCAATGAGTATCTTTCTTATAATAAAGCAATCCATTTCTTTTTGAAGACAACAACTTATTTCTTAAATCCAGAATATGAATACCTTGTCTTATTGATTCTGAAATAAGGTCATCTGTTAGATTAGCTTTACCCTTTAGCCATCTAGGCAGCAATTCTTTATAAATCGTATGTTTATTTGCTGGAACGACTATAACAAACTTAATACCACGACTTTCATACCAGTTCTGTAAGTTTTTAAGCCCATTTGCCCACCGGTCAATTTCTTCCAATTTATATTGATATAGGCCATTTGTTTTATGTAAAACATTATTATAAGTATTACCAAGAAACAGGAAGTTATTTTTACCGGTAACAACACTATCCTGATCTAATGAAATATTTAGGTATTTATAAAAAAAATAATTTATACTCCCTTCAGCATTTTCGCCTATAAAATAATATTTTGCTATTACCACACATATGATAAAACCCCACACCTTTGCCATGTAGCTCATCAGAACACCTAAAAATTGAAGTACAGAAATATTTTTTCTGGAGAAAAATTCATTACATTTATAGAGAATATGAACGCTAACACCCCTATAACCATCATTTTTAATGTGGCTTCTTTATCATAGTAATAAGTTGAACTTTTCATAACAAGAACAAAAGGAATAATCATTATTGAGAAAACCAGGGAAAATTCGGAAACAAATGATTTTTCTAGAGAGTAATTAACAATAGTATGCAGAGGAAAATTAACCCACATTGATAACTTCTCAATGAATTTTATTGAAAACTCAAATTTAGCACTCGAAACTAAAAACATTCCGTCTAAAACTTTTATTGCATCGTCCCATTTCTCAGCCCTGAAAAATACCCACGTTACATTTATAAAATTAAACGTAATCAACCAAGCCAGCCATGACCATAATTTAAAACCAAGCTTACTCCAAAATCTAAAAACAATTAGTGCCATGCCATGTAAAGTGCCCCAAAATATGAATGACCATGCTGCACCATGCCAAAACCCACCAAGAATAAACGTTAGAAGAAGATATCCATACATCCTGATATCACCTTCTCTGTTACCACCTAAAGGTATATAAACATAATCTTTTAAGAATCTAGACAAGGTTATATGCCAGCGTTGCCAAAAATCCTGAATATTTTGTGCTTTGTATGGCGAATTAAAATTTATAGGTAATCGAATATTAAATAACAAAGCTAAACCTATAGCCATATCGGTATAACCACTAAAATCAAAGTACAATTGCATGCTATATGAAAAGCTAGTTCCCCAGGCTTCTATAAAGTTCAATGTAGGCACCACGTCAAATCCATCTGTCGCCCAAATAGAAAAAGTATCCGCTATAACAACTTTCTTGAACAAACCAATGGAGAAAATGAAGAGACCTAGTGAAATATTTTTATAATTTAAAAATGTTTTCTGAGTTTTGTAAAATTGCGGCATCATTTCTTTATGATGAACAATTGGACCAGCAATGAGTTGCGGAAAAAAACTTACAAATACTGCATAGTTTAAGAAATCATGTTCTTGAACTTCTTTACGATAACTATCAACAAGGTACGCTATTTGTTGAAAAGTAAAGAAGGAGATAGCCAGTGGAAGAACTATATTGAGAGGCTCAACCCCTAGGTTAAAAGCCTTATTTGTGTTTATGATAAAAAAATCTGCGTACTTATAATATCCCAATAATCCTAAGTTGCTTACAAGCCCAAATATTAAAATTTTTCGTTGTGAACTTTGTGTTCTATTATTTTTTTGCTTTGAAAGAGTGCTGCCAATAACGTAGTTGAATAACATGGAGCTTAGAATCAGTGGCAGATACGCAATATTCCACCAACTATAAAAAAATAATGAACTAAAAATCAACCAGGCCTTGGATATTTCAGTTAGACGTTTATATTTTAGATAATAATAAACAATGAATGTAAATGGTAGAAAGATAAATATGAATTCATCTGAGTTAAATAACATTAGAAATCTAGTATAGTTTAATATTCAAACAAAGAATCACTACAGCTACCCTGCTATCGTTATAATCCACTAACAACCTGATGAATAGTAGTATTTATGCATATTAATATTTCTAAAAAAACCTATGAGAACACAGGTTTTTTTAGAATATTGGCTCCATACTAGAGAAACTTAAGGGAACTCTTAGAAGGGAATATCATCATCAAAATCACCACCACTCATTGCGGGCGCTTGTTGAGGTGCGGCTTGTTGTTGTGGTGCGGCTTGTTGTTGTGGTGCTTGCTGTTGCACTGGTTGCTGTTGTTGCTGGCCACCCTGATAAGCTTGTTGCTGTTGCTGCGGTTGGCCTTGATTATAGTTAGCACTACCGCCACCTTTTGAATCTAACATTTGCATTTCGTTGGCAACTATTTCGGTTGTATAACGGTCCTGGCCATTTTGGTCTTGCCATTTTCGTGTTTGTAATTTGCCTTCAATAAAAACTTTAGAGCCTTTCTTTAAGTATTCGCCTGCAATTTCTGCTAAACGACGGAAGAAGACCACGCGATGCCATTCTGTTTTGTCCACTTGTTCGCCGGTGTTTTTATCTTTCCAGCTTTCTGATGTGGCTAATGTAATGTTGGCTACTGCGCCACCATTGGGTGAATAACGAACTTCAGGATCTTTGCCTAAGTTACCGATAAGTATTACTTTATTTACGCCTCGTGCCATTGTTGTCTTCCTCTAGTTATATTTGTTTAATTAAATAATATTGTTTATTTGCTTAAGATTTTACAGCTTTGACTCTATTAACGATTGATAGAGAATTCTTCCAGGTCTTCGTCGTTAAGGCGTTCTTTATCAACCTTGATATAGGCGACACCGTCATCACCAATCACGGTTGCATCAAGTACCCCGTCGATTCGACTTAGAGTATTGGCCAGTTCCGCTGCTTGAGAACTGCCCAATTTTCCTACATTTAATAACATACTACTCGAATACTGTGGCTCACGTAAGGTAAGAATTAACACAAACCAAACGCTGGTTAATAGCACATTAAACCACAGTACACTGTCCAGGCCGTTATGCTGATAGAGCCATCCGCCAACCGCACCACCGATAAAAACACCAAAGAACTGGGAACTGGAATACGCCCCCATGGCGGTGCCTTTATGCGCTGCCGGTGCCATTTTGGCCACCAATGATGGCATCATGGCTTCGACCAGATTAAATGCTATAAAGAAGAACAGTAGCATAAAGGTGATACCAGCTAAAGAATGGCCAACCAGCGAAAACCCTGCCTCAGCCAGCCCTAATATTGCGATTGAAAGAATAAGCATCTGTTTTAACTTACGTTTTTTCTCGCCAATAATAATTAACGGTATCACAGCAATCATCGAGAGAATTAATATAGGCAGATAAATCTGCCAATGACCTTCAACCACTAAACCCAGCCTGTCTCGCAGAATAAAGGGCATAACCACGAAAGTTGACATTAAAATACTGTGCAGCAGCAAAATACTGGCATCCAAACGCAGCAATTGGCTATCGGTAATCGCATTTTTGAACCAGCTGGTCTCCACCTGTGCATCACGATGAAATGTCGAAATGCTGGGGGTTGGCACCCACAAAGCCACTATCAGCATACCAACTAGGGCAAGCCCGGCGGTTAGCCAGAAAATGCCTGATAAACCATATAGATTATTAATGACCGGCCCCAAAACTAGCGCAACCGCAAAGGAAAAGCCGATACTCATGCCAATGGTGGCCATCACCTTCATGCGGTGCTCTTCGCGGGTTAAGTCAGCGGCCAGTGCCATAACTGCACTGGCGACTGCCCCTAGCCCCTGCATGGCTCGGCCAACGATAATCCACACCAATGTGTCAGCCGAGGCTGCCACGACACTGCCTAGCGCAAAAACCAGTAAGCCGCCCAAAATTACCGGCTTACGGCCAATTTTGTCTGACAATAAACCCAGTGGAATTTGCAGACTTGCCTGAGTTAGCCCATAGATTCCCAATGCCATCCCGGCGAGCGTTGGAGTATAATCCGGCATGCCTTCTGCAATCAGAGAAAATACCGGCAAAATCATAAATAACCCCAACATACGGGTGGAATATACGCCCGCAAGCGAAATTGCCGTGCGTTTTTCGACTCGGCTCATTTTATCGGTGTTTATTTGCATGCTTTCAGGTTACGTCTTAATTCTTTTATTTAACTTTGCGTCAATCACAATAGACACGTATATTAACAGGTTTGCACTCAACGAAAAATCAATACATGGATACAATTCACATTCGTGGGGCTCGAACCCACAATTTAAAAAATATTGACCTTGACTTGCCACGCGATAAGCTAATTGTGGTGACAGGTTTGTCTGGCTCGGGCAAGTCATCGCTGGCTTTTGACACCATTTATGCCGAAGGCCAACGCCGTTATGTTGAGTCGCTGTCTGCCTATGCGCGTCAGTTTTTATCGGTTATGGAAAAGCCCGATGTAGACCATATCGAAGGCCTGTCACCGGCTATTTCGATTGAACAAAAGTCCACATCGCATAACCCACGGTCAACCGTAGGTACCATTACCGAAATTTATGATTACTTAAGATTGTTATTCGCTCGTGCTGGCGAGCCACGCTGCCCGGAAC
Source organism: uncultured Thioalkalispiraceae bacterium (assembly GCA_964504295.1). GTDB lineage: Bacteria > Pseudomonadota > Gammaproteobacteria > UBA6429 > Thiohalophilaceae > SZUA-37. Next base: position 17,962 of record CAZDEC010000051.1, on the reverse strand, counting down.
ACAATACCACACTCGATGCACAGACCGTCAGCCAGATGGTCGACCAGGTTTTAGCCATGCCGCAAAGCACAAAGTTAATGTTACTGGCGCCGGTTATTGATGGACGCAAAGGCGAGCATGAACATGCCTTAAACAGTTTACGTGCCGATGGTTACGTGCGGGCACGCATCGACGGTTTAATTCATGAACTGGATCAAGTAGAAACCCTGGATAAACGCAAAAAACATACCATTGAAGTTGTGATTGATCGCTTTAAAGTACGCGAAGATATTAAGCAACGCTTGGCCGATTCGTTTGAAACCGCGTTAAAACTATCAAACGGCCTGGCACGTATTGCTTACATGGATGAAACTCAGGCAAAAACAACAAATGGCAACGGTGGCGATATTGTTTTTTCTGCACGTTACGCCTGTACCGAATGCGGTTACTCAATAGCTGAACTAGAACCTCGAATATTTTCATTTAATAACCCGGCCGGTGCCTGCCCGACTTGTGATGGTCTTGGGGTTAATCAGTTTTTTGATCCTGAGCGTGTCGTAGTGCATCCTGAATTAAGTTTGAGCAGTGGAGCCATACGCGGTTGGGACAGACGTAATATTTATTATTTTCAAATGGTCGAGTCACTTGCTGCGCATTATAAATTTGATATGGATAGCCCCTTTGAACAATTAAGCGAGGCGGTGAAAACAAAAATTTTATACGGCAGTGGCACTAAAAGAATTACCTTTAATTATTTTAATGATAATGGCCGCCAGCATAAAAAAGTACAAACCTTTGAAGGCATTATTAATAATATGCAACGACGCTATCGCGAAACAGAATCGAATACGGTTCGTGAAGAGCTGGGAAAATATATTAGCCAGCAACCTTGCCCCGAATGCAAAGGTGCAAGACTCAATGAAGCAGCGAGGCATGTCTTTGTAAAAGAAACAACCCTGCCCGAAATTACAAATTTACCCATCGAGCTGGCACAAAGTTTTTTTGAAAAACTAAAACTAAAAGGCCATAAGGGCCAAATTGCCGAAAAAATTGTTAAAGAAATAAATCAACGTTTAAATTTTTTAGTTAATGTTGGTCTGGAATATTTATCGTTAGATCGCAAGGCCGATACTTTATCCGGTGGTGAAGCACAACGCATTCGTCTCGCCAGTCAGATTGGAGCGGGTTTAGTGGGCGTTATGTATGTACTGGATGAGCCATCCATTGGGCTGCATCAGCGCGATAATAAACGTTTATTACATACCTTAAATTATTTACGCGACCTCGGTAACACCGTTATTGTTGTTGAACATGATGAAGAAGCTATTTTAAGTGCCGACTACGTTGTTGATATTGGACCCGGTGCCGGCGTTCATGGTGGTGAAATTATTGCCCAGGGGACGGCACAACAAATACTGGATAATCCAGACTCAATAACCGGTCAATATCTTAGTGGTAAAAGATCTATCTCTGTTCCCGCGCAACGGACTATTAACGACCCGACAAAACAACTTGTGATTACCGGTGCCAGTGGCAATAACTTAAAAAATGTCTCTATTAGTCTTCCAGTAGGTTTAATGACCGCGATTACTGGCGTGTCGGGTTCAGGTAAGTCGACCTTAATCAACGACACCTTATACAAATTTGCCGCACAGGAAATAAATAATGCCAGTGGCGAAGTGGCTGCCTTTAAAACAATTGAAGGGATGGAACAATTTGATAAAATTGTCGATATCGACCAAAGCCCGATAGGACGTACACCGCGTTCAAACCCGGCAACCTATACGCAATTATTTACTCCACTGAGAGAACTTTATGCACAAACTCAGGATGCCCGCACACGTGGTTATGCACCAGGACGATTCAGCTTTAATGTAAAAGGTGGTCGCTGTGAAGCCTGCCAGGGTGATGGCGTACTCAAAGTTGAAATGCACTTTTTACCCGATATCTATGTACCCTGCGATATTTGCCAGGGCAAACGCTATAACCGTGAAACACTTGAAATACGTTACAAAGGTAAAAATATTTTTGAAGTACTGGAAATGACGGTAGAAGATGCGGTTGTCTTTTTCGATGCTATCCCGGTAATAAAACGCAAACTGCAAACCCTGATGGACGTTGGTCTTTCGTATATAACTTTAGGCCAGAATGCTACAACACTGTCGGGTGGCGAAGCACAACGTATTAAATTATCTCGTGAATTATCCAAGCGTGATACCGGCAAAACATTGTATATATTAGATGAACCAACCACTGGTTTACATTTTCATGATATAGAACAACTTCTTGTTGTATTACACAGGCTACGCGACCATGGCAATACCATTGTTGTTATTGAGCATAATCTTGACGTAATCAAAACGGCTGACTGGATTATCGACTTAGGCCCCGAAGGTGGTAACAAAGGCGGTACGATTGTTGCTGCCGGTTTACCTGAAGATGTTATAAAGGTTAAGGAATCTTACACCGGCAAATATCTTAAAGCTTTGCTAAAATAACGCAGCAAAGCATCTTGCACAATAAATGAAAATTCCGATTATTTAACCATGACTTGTTTTATACGTTAATCTGCCGAGTAATATATTCATAAAATTATTCCTCGACAAAAAACCGATAGCAGGAGCTCGTCTTACACCTAACTGACGCCGTAAATTATGCAAGTCTTTATAATTAGAATCTATGGCTAAGCCTTGTGAAATTGCTTTTAATGACATTTTTCGCCTCGACATAAATAATGCGGCACGAGCCAATATCAGAAAAACTTCAGGGTTATTGAGTTCCGTTTCAGCTGCAACGATACATTTATTAAAGCCTTCATCACGATTCCCTAGCTTCATTAAACATAAACCATAGAAGCCAATATATTCATTAAGCCGCTTATGTTCTTTCGTGGTTTTTCGAATGGCATGTAAAAAATAGGGGATCGAGGTGCCAAATTCTTTGTCATTATAAAGCTGTACGGCTTGAGAAAAGGCATCTTCGGCTGAAAGTAGATTGATCATAATTAGCGCATCCTTGTGCAAAAGTCACCGTTCTAATGACGCGCTTATACTAACAACATAGCGTATTATTACTGTTAACTATATCTCATTCATAATGCGTCATAAGCACATTTATTATTATTTTTAATAATAATATCACTGCTGTCCCGTTAACTTTTTAGAACGAGCATACAAAGTAGGAAATGGGATTGGTGGGGCTGACTAGCGCACCGTCTGCCACAAGGATGCGGCAGTTGAGCGGCCAGGGATGGCAAATAGCGAGTCCGTTAGTCAGCCCCACCAATCCCATTTCCGCTGACGATAGCATTATCATAAACGTAGGCACCGTTTAGCATTTCAACAACATTAGGTTCAAGTTAACGGGACAAAAGTGTAATAATATGTAAACAAGCCACAAAAATAATGTAGCATAATGTACACTTTATTATATAAGGGGTAAATTTATCTCTATTGCCTCCATTAATAATATAGAGTGTTAATTTATGATTAAAACTTATATTTTGTACCTCGTGTTACTTTCTAATGTTACTCATCTAGCTTATGCCGATAAAACGCTAACTATCGGCAATTTCTCGCAACAGGATATTCGTAACATAACACCCAAAGGCTGGCAGCCTTTACATTTTCCCAGTATTGAGAATAAAACCGCTTACTTCCTGACAAGAGATGACAACAAAATTATATTTAAAGCCGTCAGTCATGCCTCTGCATCAGGTTATATTCATAAAGTATCTATCGACTCTAAGGAATACCCTATTCTAAACTGGCAATGGAAAATCGATAATATACTCAACACTGCTAATATCAACACTCGAGCCGGCGATGACTATCCCGCTCGACTATATATTATGTTTGATTATGATATAGAACGATTAACAGAGATGGAACGCTACAAGGCGGATCTCTATAAATCTTTTAACGGTAAATACCCTCCATTGGCCGTATTGAATTATGTTTGGGATAACAAACACCCAATTGGTTACACGACATCGAATGCTTATACCAATCGAGTTCAAATGTTTGTTAGCCAAACCGGTACGGCAAAGGTAGGCAAATGGGTTAGCCAACAAGTAAATATATACGAAGACTATAAACGTGTTTTTGGTGAAGCGCCAATGAAAATAAACGCCATTGCCATCATGACCGACACCGATAACACCGGTGAGTCAGCAACAGCCTATTACGGTGATATCAAGCTTAAGAGAAAACCTTAAATCCAGGCTAATCGACTAAAATATTTTTAAGTTCGCCATTATTAATATCACTTCGATTAATAATATGCGTAAACAGCTCAGAATTCTCAATTGTATCCGGCAATTTTGTTGTAATGAGTATCGTTTTAATGTTTTTATTTTTACTTTGTAATAATCGTACCGCCGCTAATAAAGCATCACCATTTAGCGTTGCCGTTTCCATTGCCGTTATCAGCAGATCGTAACTCTGCATTAATAGATTTTCTAGTGCTGTAAAGCCATCATTAACGACCGTCACCTGTACATTATCTGATTCCACAACGGATAGAATCATCGATTCATACAATACTGATGGCTCTACGACTAATATTTTTTTATTCTTATTTTCTTCAGTATGGCTCAGCTGATTCAATTTTAAATCAATTACATTAAAATTCTCATCACCATTATTAACAATTAATAAGGCAGCGGTTAGCAAATCATTGTAATCAAGTAAAATATCAACAGCTAACTGTGTATTGATTTGCCTAGATTCAATAAGTTTACTCATCATATCTTCCATTTGATGACATATTTTTGTAAAGATATGACAACCATGTGTGCCTGCCGTACCCTTTAAGCTATGAATAATTCTCAATAAATATTCAACATCAGATTTTTCTGGCAGACTTAGAATTAGCGACTCTATTTTTGTTATTTTTTCAGGCAGGGTTATTAAAAACTCTTCCTTTAAAGACTTTAACAGGTCAGTTATTGAATCTAATTTCATTTCAGGATACTAAATAGTCAAATTGGCATTATTGATGAGTCTATCGGCATTAGGCGCTATAACTATAATAAAATAGACATTAAATTATGATTTAAATCAATATACTATGTTTTATTTTATAGGCTTTATCCGCCAATAGTTACAAAATCACCAATTTGGGAACTTAAAATAGAAGCTGCGTTGCCAGAATTAACCGCAATCTCAGCAAGATTATTGGAATTTATATACCAACTGAAACGACCTGCTGGTATTTCGGAGTAGGTATCGGCAAAACACATATCGTATCCCTTATATTTAATTATCATCTCTTTGCTAATACTATCTGCATCTAGCCCCGTCATCAGGTTTCCAAAAGTATCAATATATATTATTTCAGAAAGATTATCAGGCCAATTGAATCGTTGTAACACTTCAGGATTTATTTCTTGAAGATTTTTTAAATTATTATTATGTACTTGAGCTGATACAGGGGCAAAAATATCACGACCATGAAATGTTTTACTTAAATCTGTTGGGGTATAGACGATTTGAAAACTCTTTATATTAGCCGTTGTTCGAATAATGTACTCAAATAAACCATTATCAGGGCCAACAAAATATTGTTCCGCAACTTTAATCACAATTGCTTGCCGGCTACTGCCAACACCGGGGTCGACTACACAACAAAAAACACCATTCTCAGGAAAATGATTTCTAAGAGTATTGAGCAATAAAGCAGAATGTTTAATATCAAATACAGGTGCATCATGCATTAAGTCGATTGTCTTTATATCCGGAGCTTCTTTATAAACAGCAGATTTTAACTGACCGATATAGGGGCCTTTGTAACTGAAGTCTGTAAAAAAAATAATCATTCAGATAACCTCATACCAGCCAGGTAAAGTATTTCGGTTTTAGTTAAATTACTTTTATAAAGCATTATTTGATCAACCTTTTGCATATCCATTTTGCGTTTTGTCGGTGAATTTTTTACATCATAAAGACTAATTTTAATTTCATTCCAACCTGAGTTTATCGTTAATTTTCTGTTATATCTATCATAAAACTGGTTACCAGAAAGGCTGTGCGCATCATCATGTATACGTATATTTAGAGTTGTTGAAGTCAATTCTGGATTATAGATAGTAAAAGCGAGATAATTATACTTTGACCAATCCTGTATGCCCGTTCCAAGCACAGCTGTAGAATATTTGCCTGGATTGAACAATAGTTTTAGTATTTTATCGCTCTTGCCATTAACTAAATCACTATCAACAAACTCGATTTTTATATTTTGTTGATCAAATCTAGTAACTTCTCTGGAAGAATTAGTCGAAATAATCGCTGGAAATTCTATCCGTTGATAAATATCATCTATTGCCACTATTAGCATCGGGTATATTAAGTATATGAAAAGAACAACTATACTGCTATGCAGAAAAACCCGCTTAATCTTGTTAGTTTTCTTTACTGAGTTTGAAAACAATAATACCCCGATTAAACCACCAATAGTATCAAGAGCCACATCATAATAACTACTATCACGACCAGTGAAAGATTGTATGTATTCAATCAGTCCACCAATAATGATCGATATAATTGAAATAGATAAAATTTCGAGATATAGCGGAAAGGTATACTTGTTAAACACTTTTTTGTAGAGATAAAAAGATATAAGAATAAATAAAAAGATATGCCCAGAATTCCATAGCTCTTGAATAATTCGATAATGGTCAATAGGTATATCTAAAAATAGAACCATATAAACAATTAAAATCAGTCCTAGTATCGTAAAAATATTTCTTTTCATAATAAAGCGACTCTGTATAAAACCTGTATGCCTGTATAGTAATAATGATAATTTATTGTATGCAAAAAAAACCGGGCATATAGCCCGGCTTTGTAGATTATTTATTACTTATTCTTCAACTGCTTCTTGTTCATCGTCCTCTTCTACAATCGGCCGATCAACAAGTTCAACGTAAGCCATTGGCGCTTTATCACCTTGACGGAAACCACATTTTAGAATACGCAAGTAACCACCAGGCCTTTCAACATAGCGAGGACCTAATTCATTAAATAATTTAGTAACAATATCACGATCACCTAAACGAGCAAAAGCCAAACGACGATTAGCGACTGAATCTTTCTTCGCTAATGTAATTAAAGGCTCAGCCTTGCGACGTAATTCTTTTGCCTTAGCAAGAGTTGTGCGAATAAGTTCATGTTTAAATAATGACGATGACATATTTTTAAACATTGCTTTACGATGTGAACTATTGCGGTTAAGTTGCCGACCACTTTGACGATGACGCATGATACTACCCTATTTCAATTCTTTTAAAATTTGAGGCTATTACTTACTAGCCTAATAATGTTGATACTGGTTTATCTTCTTTGCTACCGGCTAAACTTGCTGGTGGCCAGTTTTCTAAACGTATACCTAAAGACAAACCACGAGATGCAAGTACATCTTTGATTTCTGTTAATGACTTCTTACCAAGGTTTGGTGTTTTAAGTAATTCAACTTCAGTGCATTGAATTAAATCACCAATATAGTAAATTTGTTCTGCTTTAAGGCAATTTGCAGAACGTACTGTTAATTCTAAATCATCAACAGGACGAAGTAAGATTGGATCAATATCAGGTTCTTGCTCTGATGGCTCATCTGCTTCTTTACTGCGTAAATCTACAAATGCTGCTAACTGTTCCTGTAAAATAGTTGCTGCATTACGAATAGCTTGTTCTGGCTCGAGTGTACCATCTGTTTCTAATTCGATAATTAATTTATCGAGATTAGTACGCTGCTCAACACGTGCGCTTTCTACGTTATAAGATACTTTAGATACAGGGCTGTAGGATGCATCAAGTTGTAATCGGCCAATAGGTCGATCTTCTTCTTCATCAACAACACGAAGATTAGAAGCTTCATAACCACGACCTGCGGCAACTTTTAGTACCATATTTAGCTCACCTGCATCTGTCAAATGAGCAATAATGTGGTCAGGATTTACAATTTCAACATTATGATCAACCGCGATGTCACTAGCGGTAACAATGCATGGACCTTTTTTATTCAATGTCAGTCTTGCGGTAGACGATTCTGCATCGTCCATCTTAATCGCAACGCCTTTCAAATTCAGTAAGATGTCCATTACATCTTCCTGCACGCCTTCAACTGTTGTGTATTCGTGCAATACGCCATCGATTTCAGCTTCAATAATTGAGTAGCCAGTCATTGATGATAATAATATACGGCGTAATGCATTACCCAGTGTATGACCGAAACCACGTTCCAATGGCTCTAATGTCACCTTTGCATGCGTATCACTAACTTGATTAACATCAACAATTCGCGGGGTCAAAAATTCAGCTGCACCTTGCATGTAATATCCTCTTTTTTTTTCCGGAAAATAACCGGAGAAATTTAAGTTAGCACCAATTATTTAGAATACAATTCTACAACCAGATTTTCTTTAATATCTGATGGTAAATCGCTACGTTCAGGTACATTTTTGTAAACACCTTCCAACTTGGAAGCATCCACATCTACCCAATCCACAATGCCACGTGCTTGAGAAGCATCCATGGCACCTTTAATACGTAATTGCGCTTTTGCTTTTTCTGCAATGGCAATGACATCACCTGCTGTAATTTGTGCAGATGGTATATTTAATTTACTGCCATTGACGGTAATACCATTATGGCGAACAAGTTGGCGGGCTTCACTACGTGACGCACCAAAACCCATTCGGAAAACAACGTTATCAAGACGAGATTCTAATAGCTGTAACAGGTTTTCACCTGTTGAACCTTTAATTCGATCAGCTTCTTTATAATAGCCACGGAATTGTTTTTCTAAAATGCCATAAACACGACGTAATTTTTGTTTCTCACGTAACTGCCCAGCATAATCTGACATACGGGTACGTTTTTGTCCATGCTGACCAGGCGCAAAAGGACGATTTTCCATCGCACATTTACTTGAAAAGCATTTTTCACCTTTTAAAAATAATTTAGTACCTTCTCTACGGCACTGACGACATTTGGGTCCAATATATTTAGCCAATGTATTTACTCCTACACTCGACGACGTTTCGGTGGACGACAACCATTATGAGGAATGGGCGTAACATCCGAAATATTTGTAATTTTAAAACCATTAGCATGTAATGCACGCACCGCAGATTCACGACCAGGTCCTGGACCTTTTACGTTCACTTCGAGATTTTTCATACCGAATTCTTTGGCCATTGTGCCTACACGTTCTGCCGCTACTTGCGCAGCAAAAGGTGTGCTTTTACGCGAACCACGGAAACCTGAACCGCCCGCAGTTGCCCAACATAAGGCATTTCCCTGTCGGTCGGTGATCATCACTATCGTATTGTTAAATGATGCATGAATATGCGCTATGCCGTCGGAGACGTCACGTTTTACTTTCTTGCGCGTACGAGCTTTTTTAGTTGCCATAATTGCTGATTACCTGGATCTTATCTTTTAATGGGTTTACGTGGACCTTTACGAGTCCGAGCGTTTGTTTTTGTACGTTGGCCACGAAGAGGAAGGCCTCGACGATGACGGATACCACGATATGCACCCAAATCCATCAAACGTTTGATGTTCATGGAAACTTCACGTCGTAAATCGCCTTCTACGGTGAGTGTTGCAACTGCAGTACGAATCTGTTCAATAACACTTTCATCCAATGCACTAATCTTAGTGCTTGGTTCAACACCAACGGCCGCACAAATTTCTTTTGCACGTGTTCGGCCAATACCATAAATAGCTGTTAAAGCGATAACAGCGTGTTTATGATCAGGTACGTTTATTCCGGCTATACGGGCCATGGATTACTTCCTCAAAATTTCAATAAATAATCGCGCAGCACGAATTAATTCGAGCCAGCGCGAAACGGCTAATTGTACGCATATCCAGGTGACTGAGCAAGACTAAACCTTAATTTAAGCCTTATTTTCAGTCAACTAGCCTCTTATCCCTGACGTTGCTTATGTCGTGGATTCTTGCAAATAACACGCACAACACCGTGACGACGGATAATTTTACAACTTGTACACATTTTCTTAACAGATGCTCTGACTTTCATGCCAGTTACTCCCAAAAACTATATTCAATATAAAACGATTCAAAATTAAACTTAATCTAAGCTTAATAAATCAATAACTTAGCTCTTACCTTTCTGGTTAGACTTTTTCATCAGTCCTTCATATTGGTGCGACATCATATGCGCCTGAATTTGTGCCATTGAATCCATTACAACAACAACAATAATCAATAACGAGGTACCACCAAAGTAAAAAGGTACATTCCACTCCAAAATCAGGAACTCCGGTAACAAACTAACCGATGTAATGTAGATTGCACCCACTAATGTAAGACGCCCTAAAATTGTATCTATATGCTTTGCGGTTTGCTCGCCAGGCCTTACACCTGGAATAATCGCATTCGCTTTCTTTAAATTATCAGCTGTTTCTTTCGGGTTATACATTAATGCTGTATAGAAGAAACAGAAGAAAATAATTGCAATTGCATATAACAAAACATACAGCGGTTGGCCCGGTGATAATAAGGTCCGAATATCTACCAACCAACTTAAACTTGTGTCATTACCAAACCAACCAGCAATGGTCGCAGGAAATAAAATAATACTCGAAGCAAATATAGGTGGAATAACACCCGCCATATTAACCTTTAACGGTAAATGGCTAGTTTGCCCCTGGTACATGCCGCGTCCCTGTTGCCGCTGCGCATAATTAACCGTAATCCGTCGCTGGCCACGCTCCATAAAGACAACAAAAGCTGTCACCGCAATCGCCAGGATAAATAAAATCAGAATAACTGCTGAGCTCATTTCACCTGTACTGCCGCGTTCCAGCGTTCCAGCGATAGCTGTTGGCAATCCAGCCACAATACCAGCAAAAATAATCAGTGAAATACCATTACCAATACCACGTTCAGTAATCTGCTCACCCAACCACATTAAAAACATGGTGCCCGTTACCAGTGTAATAACAGTGGTAAAGTAAAATAAATAAGCATTATCAATAATAACAAGACCATCTTGCCTAAATAATGCAACCGCGATGCCCAGAGACTGGAATGTACCTAAGACCAACGTACCATAGCGTGTATATTGGGTAATTTTTCGTCTACCTGCCGCGCCCTCTTTACTTAAAGCTTCAAGCGTAGGATGCACCTTGGTTAACAACTGCATAATAATCGAAGACGATATATACGGCATAATACCAAGTGCAAATAATGACAACCTTGATAACGCACCACCTGAGAACATGTTAAACATATCCAGAATAGTACCTTTTTGCTGTTCAACCATTTGAGCCAGTTGAGCCGGGTCGATGCCAGGAACGGTAATAAAAGAACCGATTCTAAAAACCAGCAACGCACCAATAACGAAAAAAATTCGTTGGCGTAGCTCGCTCATTTGCTTACCACTTGCAGAGGGTATGTTATTACGCGTTGCCACTAGTCTTCTATCTTGCCGCCAGCAGCTTCAATAGCTGCGCGTGCACCTTTAGTAACACGTAAACCTTTTACTGTTACTGCTTTAGTAACTTCACCCGACAACATTACTTTTGCACGTAAAATGTCATTACGAACAAGGTTTGCCGCTTTTAATGCCGCTAAATCAACAACCCCATCAAGAAGATTTAATTCATGTGTACGAATTTCGTCTGTAACAAAACCAATTCTTGAGCTAAAGCCACGTTTTGGTAAACGACGTTGTAAAGGCATTTGACCACCTTCAAAACCAACTTTATGGTAACCACCTGAACGTGACTTTTGACCTTTATGGCCACGACCACAAGTTTTGCCTAAACCAGAACCGATACCACGACCAACTCGTTTAGCATCTTTTTTAGAACCTTCAGCAGGTTTAAGTGTATTTAAACGCATGACTATTCCTCAACCTTAACCATATACGATACGGTATTAATCATTCCACGAACTGAAGGGGTATCTTCAACTTCAACAGTATGATGTATACGACGTAAACCTAATCCAGATACACATGCTTTATGTGCAGCTAAGCGACCAATTGTACTTTTGAACAAAGTCACTTTGATTTTCTTACTAGCGATTTTCTTTTTGGCAGCCATTATCTTATTCCGTAATATCTTCAACTTTTAAGCCGCGTTTTGCCGCAACTTGCTTTGGTGACAACATGCTTGCCAAGCCATCAACCGTTGCGCGAACAACATTAATAGCATTATTGGTACCGATACATTTAGCAAGTACGTTATGCACGCCAACCACGTCAAAAACAGCACGCATTGGACCACCAGCAATAACACCAGTACCTTCAGAAGCAGGTTGCATATAAACTTTTGCTGCGCCTTTACGTGCCATAATGGGGTAATGCAAAGTACCTTCATTTAACTCAACAGTCTTCATGTTTTTACGTGCATCTTCCATTGCTTTTTGAATAGCAACAGGAACTTCACGTGCTTTACCACGACCGTATCCAACTTTGCCTTTACCATCACCAACCACTGTTAGTGCTGAAAAACCAAAAATACGTCCGCCTTTAACAACTTTTGCAACACGACGAATATCTACAAGACGTTCTTGTAAGCCATCAGTTGCTGTTGAGTTTTCAAATCCTGCCATAATATTTACCTTTTAAAGACTTAATCCAGCTTCACGTGCTGCATCAGCAAGTGCTTTTACACGACCATGATAACGAAAACCTGAACGATCAAATGCAACCGTATCAATGCCCGCCGCTTTTGCTTTTTCAGCAATCGCTTTACCCACTACGGTAGCAGCATCTACGTTACCAGTACTTTTTAAATTTGCTTTCAGGTCAGCTTGTACTGTTGAAGCACTCGCTAAAACTTTTTCACCACCCGCTGCAATCACTTGCGCATAGATATGGCGAGGCGTGCGATGTATTGTTAAACGAGGCACGAGTAATTCCTGAATTTTAGCACGTGTTTTACGTGCACGGCGCAATCGAGATAACTTCTTATTCATTCGTCTAACCTACCTTATTTCTTCTTAGCTTCTTTACGTACGATATGTTCGTCAGCATACTTAACACCTTTACCTTTGTAAGGTTCAGGTGGACGAAAAGCGCGAATTTCAGCTGCAGCCTGGCCAACAACCTGCTTGTTAATACCACTTAATATAATCTCAGTCTGACTTGGTGTTTCAACACTAACGCCTTCTGGTAATTGATAGTTAACAGGATGAGAAAAACCCAATGTAAGGTTTAATACTTTTCCTTTAGCTTGCGCACGATAACCAACACCAACCAACAAAAGTTTCTTTTCAAAACCCTTGCTTACACCTGTCAACATATTAATAATTAATGCACGCGCAGTACCCGACTGAGCAGGCGCACCTGCTTGACCTTCGCGTGACGCAAACGAAACAATATTATCAGCTGCTGTCACTTCAACTGCAGGATGAACATTATACTCCAGAGTACCTTTAGAACCCTTTACGCTAATATGTTGATCTTTAATTGAAATCTCAACACCTTTAGGGATTTCAACTGAATTTAATCTTGCCATTTTACTAAACCTTAAATTCCAAAAAATTTATCGTTCTATACTGAGCAGTAATCACTAACAATTACTGAACGGTGCAGAGCACTTCGCCACCATGCCCGGCTTTACGCGCAGCACGATCAGACATCAAACCTTGTGATGTAGAAATAATAGAAATACCTAAACCACCCATAACTTTCGGTATATCATCACTACCTTTATATATACGAAGTCCTGGACGGCTAATACGCTTAATTTTAGCAATAACAGGTTGACCATCAAAGTATTTTAAAACAACCGTTAAAAACATTTTACCTTCGTCATCTGCAACTGAAAAGTCGTTAATAAAACCTTCATCTTTTAAAACTTGCGCGATAGCTTCTTTTTGTTTTGAAGTACGCATTGACACATCAACTTTATTCGCATGTAAAGCATTACGAATACGTGTTAACAAGTCAGCAATTGGGTCGGTCATCATAATTCTGTTCTCCTAAAATCTATTCCGGTTAATCTTCTAAAAAGATTACCAGCTTGCCTTATGTAAACCAGGCACATCACCGCGCATTGCGGCTTCACGTAATTTGTTACGGCACAAACCAAACTTACGGTAAACCGCATGTGGTCGACCTGTTATCTGACAACGACGTTGAACACGAACCGGATTGGCATTACGTGGTAATTTTTGTAATGCTTTTTGTGCTTCCATCCGTATATCAAAATCAATCGTCATATCTTTGATTGTTGCTTTTAATTCTGCGCGCTTGGCTGCAAATTTAGCAACTGTTTTAATACGTTTCTTTTCACGCTCAATCATGCATTGCTTAGCCATTTTTATCTCCAGTACCTTTTAACGGCAAGTTAAAGGCTGTGAGTAATGCACGACCTTCTTCATCTGTTTTTGCTGATGTTGTAAAAGTAATATCCATACCCCGTAACACATCAATTTTATCGTATTCAATTTCAGGAAAAATAATTTGTTCCTGTACACCCATGCTGTAGTTACCGCGGCCATCGAATGACTTTGGATTTAAACCACGGAAATCCCTGATTCGTGGAATAGCAATACTAACTAGGCGATCTAAAAATTCATACATACGCTTGCTACGCAGGGTTACTTTACAACCAATCGGCCAACCTTCACGTACTTTAAAGCCGGCAACTGATTTACGCGCTTTATTAACGATAGGTTTTTGACCTGAAATTTTTGTCATGTCACTTACTGCATGTTCCATTACTTTTTTATCATTAAGCGCAGCACCAACACCCATATTAATAGTGATTTTTGTGATACGAGGAACTTCCATAACACTTGAATAACCAAACTGTTCTTTTAGCTTGTTTACGATTGTGTCTTTATATACTGCTTCTAATCTTGCCATTTCTAATAACCTACGATATTTATACGTCTACGACTTCGCCATTTGATTTAAAATAACGAACCTTACGGCCATCTTCTAAAATCTTAAAACCAACGCGATCTGCTTTGCCAGTTGCTTCATTAAAGATAGCGACATTAGATGCTTGCATTGGCATTTCAACTTCAACAATTCCACCCGCTTCACCTGAAGCTGGATTTGGCTTCTGATGTTTCTTGGCAACGTTGATATTTTCAATAATAACTTTATTTATGTCAGAGATAACACGCGTTACTGTGCCACGCTTACCTTTGTCTTTACCGGTTAAAACGATAACGTTATCACCTGTACGAATCTTATTCATAACGAGAACCCCGAGCCTTCTACAATACTTCTGGTGCTAATGAAATAATTTTCATGAATTTTTCATTACGTAATTCACGAGTTACTGGTCCAAAGATACGAGTACCTATTGGCTGCAAGTTAGCGTTTAATAAAACGGCTGCATTGCTATCAAAACGAATAATAGAACCATCAGGTCGACGTACACCTTTACGTGTACGAACAACAACGGCATTGTGAACGTCACCTTTTTTCACTTTACCGCGAGGAATGGCTTCCTTGATGCTGACTTTAATAATGTCACCGATACCTGCGTAACGACGCTTCGATCCACCCAACACTTTTATACATTGAACACGCCGAGCACCGCTGTTATCGGCGACTTGTAACTGTGTTTGCATCTGAATCATGGTTTACTCCGATTCTTTAATATTAATTAACCGTGCTTAAACTGCGACCGCACGTGTTACGATTTTTTCTAAATTCCAGGTCTTGGACTTGGATAATGGACGGCACTCAACAACTTCTACTGTGTCACCCATATTGCATTCATTTTTTTCGTCATGCGCATGAACTTTGCTAGAACGTTTAATGTACTTGCCATAAACTGGATGTTTAACAACACGCTCAACCATAACAGTGATGGTTTTATCCATTTTATTACTGGTTACGACACCTGTAACAGTACGTTTTACTTTCGCTTCACTCATGCTGCATTACCTGTTTTCTTTTCATTCAGAATAGTTTTAATTCGGGCAATTGTACGACGCACTTCTTTAAGCTGATGTGAACGCGTTAACTGACCAGAACCACGCTGCATACGTAAATTAAATTGCTCACGTAACTTTGCAGTTAATTCTTTGTTTAAATCAGCAGAATCTTTTGCTCTTAAATCAATCGCTTTCATTACAATACCGTCCGAGTAACAAATGTTGTACCAAGTGGTAATTTAGCAGCGGCTAAACGAAATGCTTCACGTGCGATCTCTTCAGATACACCTTCCATTTCATATAACATGCGACCAGGTTGAATTTGGCAAACCCAATATTCAACATTACCTTTACCCTTACCCTGCCGTACTTCTAATGGCTTTTGAGTAATCGGCTTGTCTGGAAAAATACGAATCCAGATTTTACCGCCACGTTTGACATAACGTGTCATGGCACGACGTGCCGCTTCAATTTGACGAGCAGTAATTCGGCCACGTTCAGTTGACTTCAAGCCAAACTCACCAAAGCTTACTTTACTACCACGTTGAGCTAAACCTCGGTTTCGCCCTTTCATTTGCTTACGAAATTTTGTACGTTTCGGCTGCAGCATGATGTTCTCCTACAATTCCTATTTACTTCGCTGCTGCTTTCGCAGGTTCTGCTTCAGTTTTAGCTTGTTCTTGTGCGCCAATAACTTCACCCTTAAAGATCCAGACTTTTACGCCAATGATTCCATAAGTGGTTAAAGCCGAAGCAACACCATAATCAATATCTGCACGCAGTGTATGCAATGGCACGCGACCTTCACGGTACCATTCACTTCGCGCAATTTCAGCACCGTTTAACCGGCCACCAACATTAATTTTTACGCCTTGTGCACCTAAACGCATGGTATTACTAACTGCACGCTTCATTGCACGACGAAACATAATTCGACGTTCTAATTGTGAAGCAATACCTTCAGCAACCAACGTTGCATCAAGTTCAGGCTTACGAATTTCTTCGATATTAATATGTACTTTTGGTAAAGCCATTAACGTAGTGACTTCATTACGAAGACGTTCAATATCTTCGCCTTTTTTACCAATAACCAACCCAGGGCGTGCTGTATGAATCGTAATATTGGCACTGCCATGAGTACGTTCAATTTGAATACGGCTAACCGATGCAGATTTTAATTTATCTTTTAAAAATGCACGTGCTTTAAGATCCTGATTTAAATACACAGGATAGTCTTTCGAGTTGGCATACCATTTAGAGTTATAGTCTTTAACTATGCCTAAGCGGATACCCGTTGGATGTACTTTTTGCCCCATCGTCTACTCTCTTATTTATCAGATACAATCACAGTAATGTGACTTGAACGTTTTAAAATATGATACGCAGCACCTTTTGCGCGCGCTTGCCAACGTTTCATTGTTGGACCTTCATCTACATAGATTGTACCGACTTTTAATTCATCGATATCTGCACCTTCGTTATGTTCCGCATTGGCAATCGCTGATTCCAATGTTTTCTTAACAAGTACCGCTGCTTTTTTTGTGCTGAATGTTAATAGTTGCAGTGCGCTCTCAACGGGGACACCACGAACTTGATCAGCAACCAATCTAACTTTTTGAGCAGAGATTCGTGCATTCTTTAATTTTGCAATTGCTTCCATCTTTCTAACCTTTACTTAGACTTCTTATCCGCAGAATGACCACGGTAAGTACGTGTTGGTGCAAACTCACCTAACTTATGACCAATCATATTATCGCTGATTAGCACGGGCACATGTTGGCGGCCGTTGTGTACTGCAATCGTTAAACCAATCATATCAGGGATAATCATTGAACGACGCGACCATGTTTTAATTGGTCGTTTGTTATTTGTTTCAATCGCATTTTGCACTTTCTTAACTAAATGCAAATCTAAAAATGGACCTTTTTTAATCGAACGTGGCACGCTATCTATCCTCTATCAATTATTTCTTGTTACGACGACGTACGATTAATTTATCTGTACGTTTATTACTACGAGTTTTATAACCTTTCGTAGGCGTTCCCCAGGGACTTACAGGATGACGACCACCCGATGTACGACCTTCACCACCACCATGCGGG
>CAZDEC010000050.1:0-23715 GCA_964504295.1 uncultured Thioalkalispiraceae bacterium | reverse complement strand
TGACCAGGCCTTCTATATTCAAAGCAGGGGCTTAAAGTTAACGGGACAGCAGTGATTACCTTTATAATAAGATAAAAACAGCTTGGTAGAATATATCGTATGGATAAAACAGAAATTGTCGATGCAGCTCATTCGAACCCTAGCCTTAACAGCTCACAACAAATCTGGTCACAATTAACGACATCGCAAGACCAGGAAGTATATAGCCGCGCCTGGCTAGCCTTAATGTGCCAACAAATGGAGGCCGCTATTGCTGGTCTGGTGGTGGTGCGTGATACAGAAAAATTTCTACCACTCGCACAATGGCCAGACGATGTAGCGGACATAGAGCGGTTGGCTGATATTGTCGATGAAGCCGTTTCTGAAGGCTGCGGGTTATTAGCTAATCTGGATTCCAGCAGATTACAAGCCGATAACGAAAATCAGAACTATGCCCTGGCCTATCCTATTTTAGTAAATGAAATTGTGGTTGCAGTTATTGCCATTGAAGTCATTACTGACGACAAAACAAAACTCGCCGCAATGATGCAGCAGTTGCAATGGGGTGCAGCCTGGATAGAATTGCTACTGCGCCGACAACAATCCAGTGAACAAAGTTACGCACAAACGCAATTAAGTTCGTCGGTTGATTTACTGGCTACCGTTATGACGGAGCAAGAATATACTGCCAGTGCCATGGCTCTGGCAACCGAGGTTGCCCACCTTCTTGAAGCCGACCGTGTCAGCGTTGGTTTTTGGCAGAACAATCGTATTCATATCGAAGCAATTTCACATACAGCCGATTTTACTAAACGAATGAATCTTATTCGCTACCTTGCACAGGCAATGGAAGAAGCGATTGAACAACGTCATATCATCAATTTTTCATTCAGTACAAAAAGCTCGGCCGGTATCGTATTGGCGCATGAAGAGTTAAGCCGCCAACATGGTGCCGGACATATTCTTAGCATACCGTTGTATCATCAGGGTAAATATTATGCAGCGCTGACCTTGGAACGACCGGTTGAACACCCCTTTACAGATGAACAGGTAAAATATGCGCAGGCACTATTAGGTCTGGCTGCTATGGCCTTGTTTGAAAAGCGACAGAATGACAAACCCTTGTATAAAAAAACTATCCGGGCTGCAAAAATACAATGGCAGCGACTGGTTGGACCACAGTACGCCGGTCGAAAATTGTTTGTTAGTATTCTGCTTTTTCTAGTAGTATTTTTTAGTTTTACCACGGGCATGTATCGTGTCAACGCGGATGTAACTATCGAAGGTGCAATACGGCGTGTTATTTCTGCCCCCTTCAATGGTTATATTAGTCAATCTATAAAAAGAGCCGGCGACGTGGTGACTAAGCAGGCTGTGCTGGCAAAATTGGACGACCGCGATTTACGTCTGGAAAGAATAAAATGGGCTAGCCAGTATGCGCAATACCAACGCCAGCATCGTGAAGCCATGGCCAAGCGTAATCGTGCCCAGGCAAATATACTCAGTGCACAAATGCAGCAAGCTAAAGCCCAACTAGATTTAGCCGCGAGCCGTTTGGCGAGAACGAATATCATCGCTCCTTTTGATGGCTTAATTGTTAATGGAGATTTAAGCCAGCGATTAGGCGCCGCTGTACAACAAGGTGATGTGCTTTTTGAATTAACTCCGCTGAATAACTACCGGGTTATTTTACAGGTTGATGAACGTCGTATAGCTGATGTTAACGTAGGCCAACGTGGCCCGTTGGTATTGTCGGCTCTGCCGGAAGAAGAATATTATTTTGTTATCGAAAAAATATTGCCTACCACCAGCATTAATGAAGGTGAAAACCTTTTTCGAGTTGAAGCGCGTTTGGAAAATCCATCGCAGCGTTTACACCCTGGTATGAAAGGCGTGGGCAAGGTTGAAGTTGAGTCGCGTCGATTAATCAGTATCTGGACACAAGGTTTAAGAGAATGGATTGATTTGCAAACCTGGAAATGGTTTGGTTTTTAAAGGGTGATGCATGGCGGATAGGATTTTTAGTCAAGCCTGGTACCGTGTTTCAGAATTGAAACCCCGCTTGCGTAGCCATGTGCAGGTACATCGTCATAGTTACCGGGATAATGCCTGGTATATTATTCAGGATCATGCCAGCGGCCAATTCACGCGTTTGTCGAGTGAAGCGTATAGCATTGTCGGCCAGTTGGATGGGCATAAAACGCTACAAATAATATGGGAACAGGCATGTGAGTCTCTTGGCGACCATATGCCGACACAAGATGAAGTCATTCAACTAGTTGGTCAGCTACACCAGTCCAATATATTGCAACTTGATCTGCCGCCCGATATTCAGGAATTACAACGGCGTTATTCTAAGCGCAAGCGACAAAAATTCTGGCAGTCAATAAAGTCACCTTTATCGATTCGAATACCACTGATCGATCCAGAAAATTTTTTACAACGTACTTATCCCTTTATTGGTTTTATTTTTAGCCGCTGGATGTGGCTAGCCTGGCTGTTGTTAATTTTAAGCGCGGTGGTTTTGGCCGGAATGCAATGGCAGCCTTTAACAAACAATATGGCCGACCAGATTTTATCAACCGAAAATTTACTAATACTCTGGTGGGTATATCCCTTAGTTAAATTAGTCCATGAGTTTGGTCATGCCTATGCGGTTAAGCATTGGGGCGGTGAAGTACATGAAATGGGTATAATGTTTTTAATCTTTATGCCTATTCCATATGTTGATGCATCATCGGCATCTTCACTCAGCGATAAACGACCACGCATGTTGATAAGTTCAATGGGAATGATAACAGAGTTAGCACTGGGTGCTGTTGCAATGATTATCTGGACGCTGGTTGAACCCGGTATGGTTCGTGCTATAGCGTATAACGTAATGTTAATTGCCGGTATATCAACCTTGTTGATGAACGGTAATCCTCTGTTACGTTATGACGGCTATTATATTTTTGCCGACTGGCTGGAAATTCCAAATTTAGGTAAACGCTCAAACCAGTATATTGCTTATTTAGCGCAACGCTATTTTTTAGGAATGAAAGATGCGCGCTCTCCGGTACATGCAAAGGGTGAAGCGGCCTGGATGGGTTTTTATAGTATCGCAGCTTATTTTTATCGTATTTTTCTCGCCTTTACCATCGCCCTGTTTGTTGCAACACAGTTCTTTTTAATTGGGGTTGTTCTGGCGTTGTGGAGTCTCTGGTCATCTTTAGTTATGCCGCTAGTCAAAATAACAAAAACATTATTAAGTGATGCAAAATTCAGAGCTCATCGTCAACGAGCCTGGAGCTGGATAGGCAGTATTGTCGCTGTATTAATACTATTCATTTTTATTATACCGATGCCATCATCGTTGGTTGCCGAAGGCATCGTCTGGGTGCCCGAGCAGGTTGAAGTAAGAACGGCTGTCAATTGTAAAATTGACAAGGTGCTAGTAACACCTGGCAGCAAAGTGCAAGCCAATGTGTCACTAGTTGCCTGTCGCTCAGAGGAGATAGTAACCGATGTAAAAGAATTAAGAGGCAAGCTAAAAGAGTATATGGCACGCTATGATGATAAGCGGGTTAGCAGTCGAACCGAAGCACAGATCCTTCAAGACGAAATTACAAGGATACGCGGTGAGCTTGATTATGCTGAAGGGCAGTTAGCCAATTTAATAATTAAAAGCCCGACTGCTGGGGTGTTTTTATTAAATGAACGGGTTGTCGATTTGCACGACCGTTTTAATCAACGTGGTACAGTATTGGGCTATGTTATCGACCCGGAAAAAACAACCGTACGCGTTGTTTTACGCCATTCAGAAGTTGAACCGCTGCGTAATACTCGACAGGTGACAGCGCGTGTTGCAGAAAATATTTATCAGGACATTCCTGCTGTAATAAAACGCAGCATACCCGCAGCCTCAAAAAAACTACCAGGTCTTGCATTAAGTGTCGAAGGCGGTGGACAGTTTGCCCTGGACCCCTCATCACAGAGCGGAGATGAAGCGTTTAAAACTTTATTTCATCTTGATTTAACTCTACCCGGTGGCCGCTATGTTAAAAATATTGGCGAACGTGTCTATGTTCGCTTTGAGTTAAATCCGGAACCTCTTGCAAGGCGTATATACCGTGGTATACGGCGACTCTTCCTGAGTCAGTTCGATGTTTAGTAATATTCCCTTAGCGCCTGTTGATCAGGTTATTCGTCCACAGCGCGAAGATACTCATCACTCAACGCTGGATCAATGGTGGCATCGCTGGCAGGAAAAAATATTTTCTTCAACGGTCTTGCGGACAAAAAAATTAAAAAATTTCAGCGTGTTGGTTGCTGCACATGAAAAAACTTATCAGGCAACGTCAGACAGTGACATTGAACAACGCCGACAAGTTTTACAGGCAGAACTTATTCGCAGTGGCTTTACTGAATCGATAGTGGCGGAATGTTTTGCTCTTATTCGAGAAGTAGCCAGTCGTGTACTGGGAATGCAACACTATAGCGTACAGGTGATGGGTGGTTATGCCATGTTACGCGGCATGATTGCCGAAATGGAAACCGGTGAAGGCAAAACATTAACGGCAACCTTGACAGCAGCAACCGTTGCCTTAGCTGGCGTACCGGTGCATGTTATTAGTGTTAATGATTATTTGACCCAACGTGATGCCGATAGCATGCGGCCACTTTATGAAGCACTAGGTTTAACGGTTGGCTGTGTTAATCAGGACGTTGCGCATGAAGACCGACCCGAGCAGTATCAGCGCAATGTTATCTATTGTACTAATAAAGATGTAACCTTTGATTATTTACGTGACCGAATTGCGCTCGGACAACAGGATAGCGCCCTGTCTTTATATGCGGAGCACCTTTATGGTAAAGGTTCGCGCATGCAGTCTTTGCTGCTGCCCGGTTTACACTTTGCGATAATCGATGAAGCCGATAGTATATTGGTTGATGAAGCACGTACGCCTTTAATTATTAGTGCCACTTCCGAGCATGCGCCATTAGATGTTATCCTGTTTAAACAATCAGCACAGTTTTCGAATACATTAAAAATCGATGAACATTTTAATATTGAGCATCGCCATCAGCGGGTTAAGTTAACTGATAGTGGTTCAGAATACCTGTTAACTTTAAGTAAAACAGCCGGGCCAGAATGGAAAAGTCGTCTAAGGCGAGAAGAATTAGTCACCCAGGCGCTTATTGCCGAACATCTTTATATTCGGGATGAACATTATTTAGTCCGCGATGGTAAAATAATGATTATCGATGAGTATACCGGCCGGGTCATGCCGGACCGATCCTGGGAATACGGCCTACATCAGTTAATAGAATTAAAAGAAGATTGTGAGTTAACCCCGCCACGTGAAACTTTGGCGCGTATGAGTTACCAGCGTTTTTTTTGTCGCTATTTATACCTTTCTGGTATGACGGGCACAGCAGAAGAAGTGCGGGATGAGCTCTGGTCTGTTTATTCATTACGTAGCGCACGAATACCTACACAGTTAGAATCTAAACGGCAACAATTAGGTTCAAAAATATTTTTAACAAAAAAACAAAAAGTAGACGCGGTTACAATGCGGGTTAAGCAACTACATGAAGAAGGTCGCGCAATTTTGCTTGGTACGGCATCGGTTGCAGCATCTGAAGAGATGAGCGATGCATTCAGGAAAGAAAATTTACAGCATCAGGTGCTAAACGCAAAACAGGATAGCGATGAAGCGCAACTTGTCGAAAGTGCCGGCCAGACTGGACGCATTACCATTGCAACAAGTATGGCGGGTCGTGGCACTGATATTAAATTACAGAAACAGGTAAAGCAATGTGGCGGACTATTTGTTTTAATTGTTGAACGTAACGATGCCGGACGAATTGACCGACAACTTGCGGGGCGTTGTGCACGCCAGGGTGACCCGGGTAGTGTAGAATATATGCTGAGTCTCGAAGATAATCTGGTGAGCGGTGAACGCGGAGGCTGGCGTTGCAAATTAGCTAAATTAATTTTGCAAAAGAAAATCCTTGTCGCACAATTTATTGCCAGATGGGTACTTAACTGGGCGCAGCAGCGTGTTGAAAAATTACATTATCAAATGCGTCGTGATTTATTAAAGAATGATCAACAACAAGGCGAGCTACTATCATTTTCAGGGCGTCAGGAGTAAGGAATATTATGAATTTTTTCAATACGGTAAGCCAAGTAGTAATATTTGGCAGTATATTCTTTCTTAGCATGAATAATGTTTTGTCTTTTGACGGCATTACAACAAATAGCCAGGCAGGGACGAATGATAATTTAATTGAATGCTTGATTGAACCCTATGAGCAAGTATCAATAAGCAGTGAAGCATCAGGGGTTATCGAGAAATATTTTGTCGAGCGTGGCGATTTTGTAAAAAAAGGTCAGAAACTAATTGCATTGCATTCCGGTATTGAAATGGCCGCTGTAGAGCTAGCGAAAGCAAAGGTCGATTTTGGTGAACGTAAAGTACAGCGGAATAAGATATTGCTTGAAAAGGAATTAATTTCTGAAGAAGAAAAAGACGAACTTGAAACCGAGAATAAAATTTCTGTTCTCGAATTAAAAGAAATGCAGGAAAAACTTGAAATGCGAACTATCTATAGCCCGATTAGAGGCGTAGTGGTTGAACGACATAATTCTGCCGGTGAGTATGTCGGTAGTGACCCTGTGTTAACAATCGCACAGATTGACCCGCTTAACATTGAAGTTATTGTTCCGGTTGAAAAATATGGCTCAATAAAAAAAGGTATGAAGGCTGAGGTATTTCCATTTATACCTAGTAATACAAAAGTAACCGGTAGGGTGGTGATTGTAGATAGTGTTATCGACGCTGCAAGTGGCACATTTGGTGTTCGTGTAAAAATCAAGAATCGTAAACATAAATTAGCCGCGGGTGTAAAATGCCAAATACGGTTTTTAAAATAAAATATTATTGCTGTTCCATTAGTCAGCCATATTAATTCCATATTCTGTTTTTATACCCAATTCAAAAATTAACGGCCAGTAGTGAAAAAAATATATTATCGTAAAGAAGGTTGCAAACAGTGTACGACGATCCAAAACAACGTAAAGATTTAACCCTGAGTATCTTTAAAATATTAAATGACTGGAAGCTTGATGCTAATATTCAAGTGGTTTTGTTAGGTTTGGATGGTGATACAAAATCACGAGAATTAACAAAAATTAAAAATGGTAAAGCCTTTCCAGATGAAGAGGATTTTATGCAACGTGCGCTGGAAATATTATCAATCAGTAAAGCCTTAAGAAATGTATTTCCCGGTAATCAAACTTTAGCTGACCTTTGGATAACAACCCCTAGTTATAAATTTAATGATTGTGCGCCAGTCGAAGTGATGATTAATGGGCTTGATGGTTTAAAGGAAATTCATCAGCATTTAAGTGGTGGTTGGTAATGGTAAAGTCATTTGGCTATGGTTAACTAGCAACTAACGGCTTATCCGCTCGAACCCAGCCAATCATTCCGCCACGTAGATTATAAACGTTGTCGAAACCATTTTGCTGCAGGAACATGCAGCATTGCGCTGAGCGGGCACCGCTTCGGCAAACCATGACAATCTTTTTATCCGTATCTAACTCAGACAGGCGCATAGGAATACTTGCCATTGGCATCGCCTTGGCGGTTTCAATTTTACCGGCCGCAATTTCCGGCATTTCTCGTACATCAATAATTAGGTACTCATCGCTATGATGGTCGAGAGCGCTTGGTTGTATTTCCTGTACTAATGCTTGCATTGGTCGTCTCTGAAATTTGGCTAGTAGTTGAATAAAACAGAGTGGATTCTATATTAGTATATTCTAATGTACAAGTGAATTTAGTAAATACTGAATATTTTATTGATTATTCATAAAAATCCTGCTAAAAATACTCCCCATGACAAAAGAAAAGAGCAAATCAGAACAAAAACGGCTGGAAATCATCGAAACAGCAGAACTTCGTTTTCGGACATACGGCTATAACAAAACAACCATGGCTGAAATAGCTGACGATCTGAAGATGTCAGCTGCCAATTTATACCGCTTTTTTAAGAGTAAGCAGGATATCGCTGCAGGCTGTGCTGAACGTTGTATGGGCGAGCGCTGTGAATATCTGGGGGTTATTGTTGAAAAGCAGGGAATGAGTGCGAGCGACAAGTTACTCGAGTTTGTTATGCAAGATGTCAGCTATACCCATGAACGAGCAGAAAACGAGCCGAAGATAAATGAATTGATTGAAATCGTTACGCGTGAGCGTAAAGAGATCGTGTTATCAAAAATAGGCAGCCAGTGCGAATTGATTGCTGAAATTTTAAAACAGGGCAATGAATCGGCTGAGTTTGATGTTGCCGATGTGGATAAAACTGCGCGGACAATATACAGCAGTTTAACCTTATTTGAAGTACCGCTATTTTTACCGTTATTCAGTGAAGAGCAGTTTAGGGTTATGGCAAAAGATTTGGTGGAATTGTTACTGGTAGGTTTGCGAAAACGCAATTAAAAATATGAGTGTTTGATTGTGAATATGTAGTTCAGTCACAAATCAGTAAATAAATTAAGTTAGGAGAATGGAATGAAAGACTTTGAAAAAAATTATGGAGAATGGATTTTACGTTACCGTTGGTTAATTATTATTACTTGTTTGATACTCATAATTCTGGCAACAAGTGGTGGACGTTTTCTAAGTTTTACCAATAACTACCGAGTATTTTTTAGTGAAGAAAATCCACAGCTCAAAGCCTTCGATGCTCTAGAGCGTATGTATACTAAAAATGACAATGTGATTTTTATTATTACGCCGAAGGATGGTAATGTCTTTACTAAAAAAACACTTGCAATGGTTGAAGAGCTTACCGAACAGGCATGGCAACTGCCATTTTCTATTCGTGTTGATTCAATATCCAATTTTCAATATACACTTTCAGAAGGCGATGATTTAATTGTTAAAGATTTAGTTGAAGATGCAAAAAATTTAAGCACCAATGACATTCAGAAAATTAAAGATGTCGCCTTGAAAGAACCACTTCTCATTAATAAGCTAATCTCCGGTAGCGCGGCGGTAACGGGTATCAATGCCACGATTCAATTGCCCGGCAAAGATGAAACTAAAGAAGTACCGGCGGTGGTTGCAAAAGCACGTGAAATAATGCGAGATTTTAGCCAGCGCTATCCAGATATAGAGATACGTCTAAATGGTATGGTTTTGATGAACAATGCTTTTTCTGAAGCATCACAACAAGATATGCAAAAACTTGTTTTACCCAGTTTTATTTTAATGATCGTTATTTTAGGTTTGTTAATAAGAGATTTATCCAAACCCTGGTATAGCCTGATTATTTTATTTTCCTCTTTAGCCGGTATTATATTTGTTATGGCGACCTTTTTTACCAAAGGCTATCAGTTTATTCCTCCTGGTTTAATGAAGCCTGTTGGTATTTTTGTGGCGATATTGCCTTTTGCCTGGTATATCTATTTTATGCGGTTACTGCCGGGTACCGCGACAACGTTTTTAATTATACTATTTTCTATTATGGCGGCGATGGGAATAGGAGGGTATGTTGGTTTCCCATTAACGCCACCATCCATGTCTGCACCAACCATCATACTAACGGTTGCGATTGCAAACTGTGTTCATATTTTAATTACGTTCTTACATGATATGCGTACGGGGCAGGATAAAAAACAGGCGATTGTTGAGAGTTTAAGAGTTAATTTGCAACCGGTATTTTTAGCCAGTGTTACAACGGCAATTGGTTTCTTATCAATGAATTTTTCAGATGCCCCCCCCTTTCAACAATTAGGAAATTTTGTAGCCTTTGGTGTGGTCGTGTCTTTTATTTTAAGCGTGACATTTTTACCGGCGGTGATTTCATTGCTTCCAGTAAAAGTAAAGGCAATGAATACAGATAAAGACTATGCAATGGAAAGACTTGGTGATTTTGTAGTACGGAACCACAAAAGACTCATGCTTGGGATGGGAATAGTTATTATTACCCTTATAGCCTTTGTCCCAAGAAATGAGTTAAATGATGTCTTTGTAGAATATTTTGATGAATCAGTCACATTTCGTGCAAACTCGGATTATATGATTGATAATTTAACGGGTCTTTATATTATTGATTATTCGCTCGATTCTGGTGAGCCAGGTGGGATCAGTAACCCGAAATACCAGACCGACCTGGCAGCTTTTGCAGACTGGTATCGCGAACAACCTGAAACAATTCATGTCAATGTTTTTACAGATATTATGAAGCGTTTGAACAAGAATATGCATTCAGATAATCAAAGTTGGTATAAAACGCCGCAGAGCCGTGCTTTATCTGCGCAGTATTTATTGCTTTATGAAATGTCGTTGCCTTATGGACTGGATTTAAATAATCAGATTAATGTAGATAAGTCAGCAACTCGTATGACCGTTACCATGAAGACTATTTCAAGTAATGAAATAATTGCTCTTGAAGACAGAGCGCAGCAGTGGTTAAAAGAAAATGTAAAACATATTAAACCGGCAGATGGTAGTGGGCCGACAGTTATGTTCGCCCATATTGGTAAACGTAATATAGTCAGTATGCTGAGTGGCACCTCAATCGCCCTGGTATTAATATCCATGATATTAATCTTTGCCTTACGCTCGGTAAAGATTGGTTTTATCAGTTTATTGCCAAATCTTGTGCCAGCAGCGATGGGTTTTGGTCTTTGGGGTATTCTTGTCGGTGAGGTGGGTCTGGCGCTATCCATTGTAACGGGAATGACACTTGGAATCGTGGTTGATGATACGGTACATTTTTTAAGCAAGTATTTAAGAGCGCGACGTGAAAAGAACTTTAGTGCAGAAGATGCTGTACGCTATGCCTTTACACATGTTGGGCGGGCATTGGTAACCACTTCGATTATACTGGTTGCTGGGTTTTCTGTTATTGCACAATCATCGTTTGAGCTAAATTCAAGTATGGGTTTGTTAACCGCCATTGTAATTGTTTTTGCACTTGCCGCCGATTTACTATTTTTACCGGCATTACTTATTAAATTTGAAGGGAAAGAAAAATGAAATCAAATCTAATTAAACAAAGTTTTATTTACATAATCATCTCATTATTAAGTTTAAATGTATTTGCTGAATCGGCTGAAGAAAAAGGACTGGCAATTGTAGTCGAAGCGGACAAACGTGATACTGGCTGGGGAGATCAACGTGCCAAATTGGTAATGACACTACGTAACCGATTTGGCCAGGAGTCAAAACGAAAAAACAGAAATAAAACCCTGGAAGTTATAGGTGATGGAGATAAAACCCTTATTGTGTTTGATTCGCCACGCGATATTAAGGGCACGGCTTTTTTAAGTTTTACGCACGCACTTAAACAGGACGAGCAATGGATATATTTACCTGCCTTAAAACGTGTTAAGCGGATTTCTTCATCAAATAAGTCAGGACCCTTTTTAGGCAGTGAATTTGCCTATGAAGATATATCCTCCCAGGAAGTAGCTAAATATAAGTATAAGTATTTACGGGATGAAAAAATTAATGGTCGTGACGTTTTTGTTATTGAAGCCTATCCACAGTACAAAAAATCGGGATACAAACGCCTGATTAATTGGGTTGATAAGGATATGTACCAGCCAATTAAAACAGAGTTTTATGACAGGAAAAATTCTTTATTGAAAACATTAATGTATACAAAGTATGAACAATATTTAAATAAATACTGGCGTGCAGGCCGAATGGATATGGTTAATCATATAACGGGTAAAAGCACGAGTCTTGTTTTTAATGAATACAAATTTAGGACAGGTTTAAAAAACCGAGACTTTAATCGCAATGCATTAAAGCGCGCGCGATAGTTTAAGTTTAGTTAATATTTTTATTTTGGATAGAACATGAATGCTATTTATAGCCTAACATTGCTTAGTCTAATTGTAGTAATAAGTAGCAATGTTGTTGCAGCTGAATGGTCTGGTCAGTTCGGTATAGAGTCACGCGTATTTAGCGAGTCCGCGGCTTTTCCACAGCAACATGGTAATAACGTTTCACTTTATTTTCAACCAGAATTCTATTATGAAAGCAGTTCGGCTGAAAATGGTTTTACGTTTGTACCGTTTGTACGTTGGGATCAGGGTGATACTCAGCGTAGCCATACCGATATCCGTGAATTAACCTGGTTAAATGTTCAGGATAATATTGAATGGCGCGTGGGTATTAGAAAAGTATTTTGGGGCGTGGCCGAGTCACAGCATCTGGTTGATATTATTAATCAAACGGATTATGTGGAAAGTCTTGATTTAGAAGAAAAACTCGGCCAACCTATGATTAATCTTTCCTATTCAACAGATATAGGCAGCTTCGATTTTTTTGTACTACCCTATTTTCGTGAGCGTACATTTGCGGGTAGGCAAGGGCGATTACGTAGTCAGCCATTCGTTGATAGCAGTCGAGTTTTTTATGAATCAAAGGATAAGAAAAAGCATACAGATTATGCTATGCGCTGGGCGCATAGTATAGATGAGTGGGATATCGGTCTAAGTTATTTTACTGGCACAAGTCGAGAGCCGCGCTTTGTCCTCGGTACGGATTCAAGAGGTGCATCGGTTTTAAACCCTTACTATGACATTATTCAGCAAACAGGTATTGATATACAGGCAACCTATAATAGCTGGTTATGGAAATTAGAGGCTATACACCGTTCTGGTATTTCTGGTACTGGTAAAAGTCGCTTTAACGCACTAACCGCAGGCCTGGAATACACTTTTTATTCCTTGATTGGTGAAGCGACTGACTTTGGAATAGTAATAGAATATCTGCGCGATGATCGTGGCAATCTGGCAACAACCCCTTTTCAGAAAGATATTATGCTTGGTTTTCGGTTTGATTTAAATGATGAACAAAGTAGCGACATACTTATGGGTGTAATAAAAGATATTGACAGTGATACGGTATTATATACGATAGAAGCAAACAGACGCTTAACAGATAATTTAAAGCTTTCGATAGAAGTGCGCGGCTTTTCAAATATGCTTACGTCGCAAGTACTTTACTCATATTTAAAAGATGATTATATCCAGTTCAATCTAGTTTATTTTTTTTAGTTGGATGATTTTAATTTCATCTAAAAAAATATTCATTTATAGCGATTTTGTATTAATTACATTAAGTAAAGAAATTATATCGTCTACACATAAGGGCATGCTAAATAAATACCCCTGACAATAGTCACAATCAAATTTATTAAGTAAATCTCGACTTGCAGTATCTTCAACACCTTCAGCAATTACTTTTAATTCCAGGTTATGAGCCAGATCTATAATTGAGTTTACGATTAGTGAGTCATTTTTATCTGATGCCATTTTTAATACAAACGATTTATCAATTTTCAGGATAGAGACTGGCAGCTGTTTTAAAATAGCAAGCGAAGAGAATCCTGTGCCGAAGTCATCGATTGCAATTTTTACACCAAGGTCTTTTAGTCTGTTAAGTGAAATTTGAATGCGTGAGCTATCAGTCATCATTGAGCGTTCAGAGAGTTCAAGCATCAGGCAACGGGCATCAATGTTATATCGCTCAAGAGTTTTTGTTAGAAAGTCAATAAAATTGCTATCTTGAAGATCCCAAGCTGTTACGTTAACTGAAACGTATGATTGATGATGCTTGATTGGAAATGACTTAAAGTTAATCAGGGCATTTTCGATAACCCAGAGAGTAATCTTTTTTATAAGCCCGGTTTGTTCAGCCAGTTGAATAAAACTATCTGGTGACAGTAAATCAAATCTTGGATGCATCCAACGTATCAGTGCCTCATAACCAATAATATTATTGGTATTTGTTATATAGATAGGCTGAAAAAAAAGTAGCAGTTGGTTTAAATCAATCGCCTGCCTAAGGTCAGACAGCAACGATAATTGTTTAATATTATTCTTATCATTTTTTGGGGCATAAATAATATAATTAATATCAGATTTTTTAGCCATATACATAGCAATATCTGCATTTTTTAATAAAACATCGGTTGTTAAGCCATGTTGTGGATAAATTGCAACACCTAAACTGGCGCCTAAGTAGAGGTTGTGTTCTTCTACAACATAGACTTTTTCAAGCTCATGTGAAATTTTAATTGCAATTTCTGTAATCATTTGCTCTTCGATATTGGTTAAAAGTATCGCGAATTCATCACCACCTAATCGTGCAACGGTATCGCTATCACGGAGCAAAGAGAGTAAACGCAGACCAACTTGTTTTAGAATTTCATCACCGACTAAATGCCCCAGGGTATCATTGACTTCTTTAAATCGATCCAGATCCAGAATAATGACAGCGAAACTTGTTTTAAATCGAAGTGCATTTGAAATTGCAAAGTTAGTATGGTCGGCTAATAATGATCGGTTTGGAAGGTTTGTTAAACTGTCATGCATTGCCATATGTTCAAGTTTTTCCTGGCGAGCATTGATTTGATCTTGCATCTGTTGGTAGGCAACAACGAAATCTTTAATTTCTTGTGTATGAGAATCAGGCAGAAGTATGTTTAGGTTTTTGTTGGAGCTTTCTCGTAGTGATTTAGATAGTTTGGATAGAGGCTTTAGTAATGAATGATCAAAAATAAGATAGCCAAATACTGTTAACGCTATTAAGAGTATTTCTATGCCCCAGAGAGTGTAAGATATTTCATTGCTGGCCTGGTGTTGTTGCTGAATATCAAGAGATGAAGCGGCGCTAATCTTTGAGTCAATGCTATTAATAATGGCATAGAACTTATCTAGGATGGGGTAGATGTTTTTAAGAATAATAGGCACATCTGCTCGCCAGGCTTCGGTCATATTGATTTTATCAACTTTGTTAAAACCGTTGAGCCAGTTTTTTGCGAGCGGGAGTATTTCGTCCAGTGCTATTTCTGTTTCAATGCCAAAAGAATTTTCAGTTGCAATTCGGGACAAATGCAAAGCAGATTTTGTAAAAGAATAGTGATAGTTTCTTATATCAGATGATTGGCCGGTTAGATTTGATTCTGATAGGGAGCTCAAGCGGTTTACCAGATAAAGGCGGTAGGCGTTAATGGTGCGCCGCCATAAATCCCGTAATTCCAGCATGCCTGAATACGCCAGTTTATTATGATTAGACGCTTCTTGCTGCTCATAAATGGCTGCATTGATGAGCGTGATAATAGAGAGGTTATCGCTCCGCATTGAGCCGTTAGCCAGTCGCATGGCGGGATACATTTTTTCGCCATCAAGACGAATTTGTATTAACTGTAGAGAGTTTTTGTATAATTGTTGCTGTAATTTTTGTAATTGTTGAGCGTCACCTTGCAGCTTCTGTTTTTTAATCCAGAGCGTAGCTGATAATGATTGAATAATAATTTGGGCATTTTGTATATGCTCAATATATTGTTCACGATAACGAGTGGTTGGTGTAAATAGATATAAATCCAGAATGCGTGCAGCTGTTTGAATTTTACTGTGCAGGCGGTTATTCAGTTGCGATACTTCAAGGCGTTGTGCCACATTTTGTAGACTAATTTTGTTAGAAGTACTTATATAGCTCTCAACAAAATTGATAAAAATAAACGTAGAAAAGATGGCAACAATGGCGACCAGCAAGTAGCGAGCACGAAAGCTCTTAAGTGTGAAATTGGGCATGTAGAGCGGCATATATCATTTCTATTATTATAGTTATCGGCACCTGCAGAGTGCCCGTTAACCTCTAATAGTAGTTTTTAATCAATTAGTTGCAATGTTTTGCTGAATAGCTATAAATGGAGAAATTGTAATGAAGGAAGCTAATTAGCTGTAAATTCAACAAGATAGCCTGAAAACTTGCGTATATTTAAAACCCCGTAGTCAAGAATTAAATATTGTGCTTTGATGCCCTTTAAAATACCGGATATTTCAGGTGTTTTGTCAAAATTGAGTGATTTAACTTTTTCAGGGTAATTTTCTACAGGAAAATCGAAATCCAGTTGTGTTTGGCCCGATAATTCGACGACAGCATCTTCACCATATTTATCGTTAATGGCAGCAATATCACTTTTGAAGTCGGTAAAAAGACTGTCTCGACGCGTTTGTAAATTAATCTTTTCGGGCTCGCCCTTAAGCATACGTTGCCATGACGTTTTATCATTGACCTGTTTTTTAAAGCTTGCCTCAACCAGGCCACATAGTAGGCGATTTTTTGTTTTGTAAATAGGTAGTGCGGCCACCGCACCCTGATCCATCCAACGAAAAGGTACATTGGTTTCACGTGTAATGCCTACTTTTAAACCTGATGAATTGGCAAGATAAACATAGTGGTCGATAAAACAGTGCTTTTTACCCCAGGCTTCATCGCGGCAGGTACCCTCATCAAAATGACATTTTTCCGGGCTGATCATACAGATATCACATTCTGCAAGTGAGCGCATGCAGGGGAAACAATAACCCTGGCTAAAACTCTTATTGGTTTTTTTGCCACACTCAACACAGTGAATATCACCGAGGAATTTGAAGCAGATTTTTTTGCCGATAAGATCGGAGATAGGAATGAGCTTATCGTCGATAGGAATTTGATATCGAACGGGGGATGTGTGTTCGGTGGTCATCTTGCGGAGGTGGCCAATGTAGTTCATTTTGATACCTGAATTTATAATTTTTAAACCACAACGAAGACGACGGACACAACGAAAAAAATTAAGTAATTTTTATATTATTATAAAAAAATAAATTCGTTGTGTCCGTCGTCTTCGTTGTGGTTAGCAAAATTAAAGATGGTAAGGCACACTTAACTCATGCACCGCATCAATTAAGACTTTTGCGTTATCAGGGTTTACATGTTGGTGAATACCATGTCCAAGGTTAAAGACATGGCCGTTACCTTTGCCATAACCTTCAAGTATAAAAGCAACCTCTTCACGAATTCGTTCGGGGGATGCATATAAAATGGAAGGATCCATATTGCCTTGCAGAGCAACTTTGTCTCCCACTCGGTTTCGCGCCAGGCCGATATCGATTGTCCAGTCCAGTCCGAGGCAATCGGCACCTGAATTAGCCTGTGCTTCTAGCCATTGGCAACCGCCTTTGCTGAAAATAGTCACAGGCACTTTGCGGCCTTCGTTTTCACGTTTTAAACCGCTGATAATTTTAGTCATATACTGTAATGAGAATTCATTATAGTCACGGGTGGTTAAGGCTCCGCCCCAGGTATCGAATATCATAACGGCTTGTGCCCCATGATCGATTTGTGCATTTAGATAATCAATAACCGAGTCAGCCACTTTATCTAATAGCATATGCATGGCTTTTGGGTTTTCGTATAGCATGCCTTTTACTTTTGAAAAGTCTTTACTGCTACCACCTTCAACCATGTACGTTGCCAGAGTCCAGGGGCTGCCAGAAAAACCAATCAGCGGAACCCGGCCATCGAGCTCGCGGCGTATCATGCTAACAGCAGCCATTACATAACCCAGGTCTTCGTCCATTGTCGGCATGATCAGGTTTTTAATATCAGCTTCGTTTTGTATCGGTCGCTCAAATTTTGGGCCTTCACCTTCAGAGAAGTAAAGCCCTAAGCCCATCGCATCGGGAATGGTTAAAATATCAGAAAATAAGATTGCTGCATCCAGCTCAAAGCGGTCCAGTGGTTGAATGGTTACCTCGGTAGCAAGCTCTGGGGTTTTGCATAGATTCAAAAAGTTACCGGCTTTTTTTCGGCTTGCCTTGTACTCAGGTAAATAACGTCCAGCCTGGCGCATCATCCATACCGGTGTCATATCAACGGCTTCGCCGAGTAGGGCTTTTAGAAAACGATCATTTTTAAGTGTTGTCATATTTTTGTTTGTCTTGTTTGTCTTGTTTTCTTTTTTAAATATCAAGATAATCCAGTATCCCTTCAGCCGCTTGCCGGCCTTCGTATACGGCAGTTACGACCAGGTCTGAACCACGTACCATGTCACCGCCGGCAAATACTTTTGGATTGCTGGTTTGGTGTTTATATTCCTGCTGCATTGCAGCTTTAATTCTACCGCGATCATCTATTGCTATATCGAAGTCTTTAAACCAGTCTTGTGGGCTGGGTCTAAAACCAAAGGCGATGATAACATGGTCGGCAGGTATAATTTCTTCGGAACCGGCAATGGGTTCTGGGCGGCGGCGACCGCGTTCATCGGCTTCGCCTAACTGGGTTTTAATAATTTTAATGCCTTCGACTTTGTTGTTACCAACAATTTCAATTGGCTGGCTATTCCAGCTAAACTCAACGCCTTCTTCCTTGGCATTCGCTACTTCACGTTTTGAGCCTGGCATATTGGCTTCATCGCGTCGGTAGGCGCAGATAACTGCTTCGGCACCCTGCCGGATGGCGGTACGATTACAATCCATGGCGGTATCACCACCACCGAGTACAACCACGCGTTTACCTTGCATGCTGATATAGTCAGCAGGATCTTTTTCGTAGTTGTGACAATGGTTAATATTTGAAATTAGATAATCCAGTGCTGGGTATACACCGTCGAGGTTTTCACCCTCGATGCCGGCAGTCATATAGGTATAGGTTCCCATACCCATAAAGACGGCATCATAATCATTCAGTAATGTTTTAAAAGGAATATCAACGCCGATGGTGGTATTGGTTTTAAAGAGAATGCCCATGTTTTCTAAAATCTTACGTCGATTTTTTACGACTTCTTTTTCAAGCTTAAATTCTGGAATACCAAAGGTAAGCAAGCCGCCAATTTCCGGGTGGCTATCAAAAACGGTGGCGGCAACGCCATTGCGTGCCAGTACATCGGCACAACCTAGTCCAGCAGGCCCGGCGCCAATAATAGCCACTTTCTTACCGCTGTCTTTTACATTCGTTAAATCCGGTTGCCAGCCTAATTTAAAGGCTTCCTCCGAAATATATTTTTCGATGGAACCAATGGTTACCGCGCCAAACTCTTCGTTTAGAGTACAGGCACCTTCGCAGAGTCTGTCTTGCGGGCAAACTCGACCACAAATTTCAGGTAATGTGTTTGTTTGATGGCAAAGTTCAGCAGCCTGAATAATATTACCTTCGGCAACCAGTTTTAACCAGTTTGGAATATAGTTGTGTACCGGACATTTCCATTCACAATAAGGGTTGCCGCACTCCAGACAACGGTCAGCTTGTTGCTCAGCTTGTTGTTGAGCAAACTGAGAATAAATTTCCCGGTATTCTTTGATACGTTCGCTGGCCAAGTTTTTAGTTGGGTCGGTGCGCTCAAACTGTATAAATTGAAAAGTATTTCCCATAACATCTATGCCTAAAAATATATAAGGTTACGAATAGGCTCTTAACTGAGCTATTTGTTATTTATGCTGCCGCGTGCTGTAAGTCTTCAAGCAGTGATTCAAGACTTAATGCTTTTGGTTTAATTAACCAGAAGTCACTTAAGGTGTCGCTAAAGTTATCTAAGATATATTGGCCGCGTACGCTTTTAGTCTCATTGACAAATTCTTCTATTACATCACGTAGATGGCAGCGGTAGTCTTCCATGTTCTCTGCTGCAATACGTTGAATATCGACATCGTGATTATTGCGGTTAGCGAACTGGTTTTCTGGGTCATAAACATAGGCAAAACCACCAGTCATGCCTGCGCCAAAGTTAATCCCGGTTGGCCCGAGTACGGTGACTAAGCCGCCGGTCATATATTCACAACCATGGTCGCCAACACCTTCAACGACCGCATGGCAGCCTGAGTTACGCACACCAAAGCGTTCACCGGCGAGGCCTGAGGCAAATAGTTTACCGCCGGTTGCACCGTATAAACAGGTGTTACCCATAATGGGCGTTTCTGCTGGGTCAAATTGACTAACAGCCGGTGCAGTTAAAACAAGTTTGCCGCCAGCCATGCCTTTACCCACGTAATCGTTGGCATCACCAGTTAAATAAATATCGAGTCCACCGGCATTCCATACGCCCAGGCTTTGCCCGGCATTACCGCATAAACGTAGGGTAATCGGCTCATTGCTCATACCGGCATCACCGTGCAGTGCGGCAATTTCACCAGACAGGCGTGCGCCTATCGAACGATGAATATTCGTTATGGCATAACTAAATTCGCCACCGCTTTTATTTTTAATCGCGCTGGCGGTATCGGAGACCATTTGTTCGGCAAGCTCACCTTTATCGAAAGGCTCGTTTTTAGGTTCCAAGCAGTATTGTGGTTTCGCGGCATCAACACCGGCATCAGATAAGATAGCCGAGTAATCGAGTTGCCTTTGACGTGCGGTTTCGCCTTCAATGGCTTCGAGTAAATCGGTGCGACCAATTAAATCGGTTAGCTTTGTTAAACCAAGGCTGGCCAGAATTTCACGCACTTCCTGAGTAATAAAGCGGAAGTAGTTCATCACCCATTCCACTTCACCATGGTAATGTTTTAAACGTAGAACATTGTCCTGTGTGGCAATACCGGTGGCACAGTTGTTTAAGTGACAGATACGTAAGTACTTACAACCCATTGCCACCATCGGGCCGGTACCAAAGCCAAAACTTTCGGCGCCTAAAATAGCGGCTTTAACAACGTCGAGGCCGGTTTTTAAACCACCATCGGTTTGTAAACGAATTTTGCCGCGTAAGTCATTGGCGCGGAGTATTTGATGTGTTTCGGTTAGCCCCAGTTCCCAGGCGCTACCGGCATACTTAACCGATGCCAGTGGTGAAGCGGCCGTGCCGCCGTCGTAACCGGATATAGTAATTAAATCGGCATAGGCTTTTGCAACACCGGCGGCAATGGTGCCGACACCGGCTTCGGCAACTAATTTAACCGAAACCAGTCCGTCTGGATTAACCTGTTTTAAATCGTAGATAAGCTGAGCTAAATCTTCGATAGAATAAATATCATGATGTGGCGGTGGCGAAATAAGTGATACGCCCGGTTTACAAAAACGCAGTTCGGCGATTAGGTCATTTACTTTATGTCCGGGCAGTTGGCCGCCTTCACCGGGTTTAGCACCTTGGGCGACTTTAATTTGCATCACTTCGGCACTGCGTAAGTATTCGGGTGTGACGCCAAACCGGCCAGAAGCAACCTGTTTAATTTTGGAACGCTTAATGGTGCCATAGCGTTTTTTATCTTCGCCACCTTCACCGGAGTTTGAACGGCCACCTAATGTGTTCATGGCTTCGGCCAGGGTTTCATGTGCTTCGGGAGACAAGGCACCGAGTGACATCGCCGCGCTGTCGAAACGTTTAACAATTTCCTGCATAGGTTCAACGTCGTCAATAGGAATAGCTGTTGCATTGGCGGTATTTAAAGCAAGTAAATCACGCAAAGCAATTGGCGAACGGTTGTTAATTTGATTGGCATAAACAAGGTAGTCATCGTAGTTGCCGGATTTAACCGCCACCTGTAACGACTGAATCACATCCGGGTTGTAAGCGTGGTCTTCACCACCGCAAACAAATTTTAATAAGCCACCTTGCGAAATAGTTTTGCGGGGATTAAAGGCGAGTTGATTAAGCTGTTGTTGATCGCTATCGAGGTCGGCAAAGCTAGCGCCTTCCATACGGTTGGTGGTGCCTTTAAAACATAGGTCAACAATTTCAGATTGTAAGCCAACACATTCAAATAGCTGTGAGCCACGGTAACTCGAAATAGTCGAGATACCCATTTTAGAGGTGACTTTGAACAAACCTTTGTTAATCCCTTTACGGTAATTAACGTCGAGCTTGCAGGCGTCTTTCTTTTTAATTTCACCGCTGTTAATTAAATCACGAATTACTTCGTAAGCAAGGTAAGGGTAGATAGCAGTTGCACCGTAGCCTACCAGCACCGCAAAGTGATGTGGGTCACGTGCCGTGCCGGTTTCAACAACAATGTTGGCATCGCAACGTAAACCTTCTTCGATTAAACGATGGTGCACTGCGCCGGTTGCCAGTAGTGCATGTACCGGGCGAGTGTCAGCCGAAATATTGCTGTCGGTTAACACTAAAATAACTTTACCGGATCTAATCGCCGCGACGGCTTCATTACAAATTTGAATAATGGCTTGTTTAAGTTCTAATGCATGTGGACGGTTTAGTGAAATATGTGTATGTGCATAATGATTACTTTTATCGGCCATGCCTAATAGCTGTTTAAATTTACTCGCAGAAAGTATCGGTGTACTAACGCGTAAGCGTTGTGCATGTGACGCTTGTTCATCGAACATATTGCATTCGGAACCAAAACAGGTTTCAAGTGACATAACCACCTGTTCACGAATAGAGTCAATCGGTGGGTTAGTCACCTGGGCAAACTGTTGACGGAAATTATCGTACAGTGAGCGCACTTGTTTTGATAAAACCGGGAAGGGTGTATCGTCGCCCATTGAACCAATCGCTTCCTGACCGGCTTCGGCCAGTACCCGAATAACCTGGTCACGTTCTTCAAAGCTGACCTGGTACATTTTCTGGTAGGTGTTTAAGGTTTCTTTATCGAATGCAGCAATTGCGCATTCTTCATCAAGTTTATAATTAAGCCGAACCGAGTGATCGCGCATCCATTGTTTATACGGGTGTTTTGATTTTAATTGCTGGTCAATCATTTCTGGTAAAAGTAATTCACCGGTGCTGGTATCGACGGCTATCATTTCGCCGGGTTTTAAGCGGCCTTTGCGCACCACCTGGTCGGGGTCGTAATCGTAGACACCAATTTCAGAGGCTAAAGTAATATGCCGGTCTTTAGTAATAACCCAACGGGTTGGGCGCAAACCATTACGGTCGACACTGCAGGCAGCATAGCGACCATCGGTCATAACGATACCGGCCGGGCCGTCCCAGGATTCCATATGCATGGAGTTGTATTCGTAAAAGGCGCGTAAGTCGGCATCCATTACATCGACGTTTTGCCATGCAGGCGGAATAAGTAAACGCATCGCATGGAACATATTCATGCCACCGGCGATAAGCGCTTCGAGCATATTGTCGAGGCTATTTGAGTCTGAGCCGGTGAGTGAGACGAGTGGACGGATATCTTGCATGGGTAATTCAGGCGAATCGAATTTATGTCCACGCGCAACTGACCAGTTACGGTTACCCTGGATAGTATTAATTTCACCATTATGCGCAAGGTAGCGGAACGGTTGCGCGAGTCGCCACTGTGGCCAGGTATTGGTTGAAAAACGTTGATGGAAAACGGCGGTGGCTGAAGCCATTGCCTTGTTGTTTAAGTCCTGATAGAAAACCGGCAGGTTTTCTGGCATGACCAGACCTTTATATGAAATAACATGTGAAGACAGGCTGGGGATGTAAAAGTCAGTATCGGTTGGTTCTATCGCTTTTTCGGTCCGGCGGCGTGCTATATAAAGGTGTCGCTCGAATTGGGCGTCATCCATGTTATCACCAGGATTAATAAAGATTTGCTCAATGGTGGGCACAGATTTAAGCGCTTCTTCACCGCAGGCAGAATAATCGGTGGGAACGGTTCGCCAGCCTTTTACGTCAAGCCCTTCGGCTCGGCATTCTCTAAATAAGGTATCACGTGCAAGTTGTGCTTTATCAAAGTCACGGCTTAAAAAGACCATGCCGACGGCGTAATTGTCTTTTAATTGAAAACCCAGTTCTATTGCCTGGGTACGTAAAAAACTATCTGGTTTTTTGAGTAATAAACCGCAGCCATCCCCTGTTTTGCCGTCAGCAGCAATCGCGCCACGGTGGGTTAGTCTTTCAAGTGCGGTAATTGCAGTTTCGAGTAACCAATGGCTGGCTTCGCCATCCATATGTGCAATGAGTCCAAAGCCGCAGTTGTCGCGTTCAAATTTAGGGTTATAAAGGCCGTTTAACATCATA
>CAZDEC010000049.1:0-24121 GCA_964504295.1 uncultured Thioalkalispiraceae bacterium | reverse complement strand
TTGCCTTCGCCGCCATTAATGGTATCGTTACCCGCACCACCGATGAGCGTATCGTCGCCTTTACCGCCATGGATGATGTCATTGCCTTTACCACCGTCTATATAATCATTGCCGCCATTCTCAAATACATCGTTATAAAGACCGGGGAAATCTGGATCTTCACCTATTATCATTGTGTTGTCGTATTGATTACCTAACCATGCGATACTAATACCTTTAAGCGATAGATTATCTCTTCTGCCTAGGGTGTTGTAATTAGATTCACCTGCACCATAGGTTCGCCATTCGTTGTCCAGTCCAAATGGTTCTGTTAAATCACCTTGATTGACGTGTGAGATGTAGCCGGTACGGTAGGCATTAGGAACCTCACTTAGACCTGATATTCCATAAAAATTTCTATCTGAATTAAATATATTTTCAAAGCTTGCATCTGTCTGCCTTGCCAAGGCTAATTTTTCAGAAGTTGTTAATTTATTAACAATTATTCCATTTACATCGTATACCGCCTCTGGTTCTCCTACTGAATTACCATGCTTGCCATACAATGCACGCATAATTTCAACCATTTTACTTGAGTCAACGGTTCCATCGATAGTAGCTCGTAAAATTGCCTCATCATGGACAGCCGCAAGGGTTGCAACATCTAACTCTTTTAAACTTTCACCAAATAAAAAACCTAAAATCACATGGGATAATTCATGCACCAGAGCCATATCGGTATCATAAGTGGCAAAAGTTGTATTGGTATATCCAGAAATACCACCAACAGGTGCATAATCAAAGCGTGCTGATTTGCCAGTTTCAGGCAGGCCTACATTATATTTTCCGAGTATAAGTGGATCGGGATCAGCAATAGTTGATCCACCAATTGAAGAGGTTACCTCTATTTGTGCGGTCTCTGATGTTATATTTTTGTAACGTATACTTCCTTCAAAATCAACGACAAAATCATCGAAATAATTTGCTGCAGCAATTAATAAATCCAACTGCTCTTGAGGTATTGGATAATCCCGACCATTAATATAAGTATTGATAAAATTTGTAATATTCGTATTAGGCATAATTACCACTCCATGGGGCTGATTCCAGCCTTATTATATTGTTTGAAAGTAGCGTCATTAATAGGTACCACTTCCCCTTTTAAATTTTTCATTTTCAAATATTTTCTAGCGCCCTGCGTTATCTGGAAGCTTTTTGTTTTAACACTCATCAAAATTCCCTCGCCATCGTAAAATTGATATATTTTTTTAGGACGCCATAAGCCCTTGTATACAAATCCCTGTTTCCATTTACTATAAGCAGCATCCTCAACCACCTTAAACTCTACTTCCCTATTTAACAAAATAACATCTTTGTAAAAACTCTTTGATTCTTTTTCTGTCAACGGCACAATCATTTTAGTGTCCATATTATATTTCTTACCAAAGCCTAGTCCTTGTGATTTTTGAGCTGCTTTCGAAAACAGTCTATCCTGTTTTGTGTCTTCGACTATAGAATCCACACCGTTTAAGTACAGTGTTTTCAAATCATAAGTTATCGCCACCTGGTTAAGTAAGGCACCTTTAAAACTAAATAATACATCATAGGTTTTAGCATTAAATACTATAAGTTCTTCGGAATAAAATGGCATATTGCGTTTGTATAAAAAAATATAATTACCCAATTTATTCAGCGTACCTTTAAGATAACCAAGACCAACAATTTTCACATCATTGTGCACAGTATCCCCAACACCTTTCCAACTAAATTCATGCGTCCAATGATAAGAAGTAAACTTTTTTTTCTGAGTTAAACTATGAGCATCAAAAACAGTGATTTTATCTTCATCATCCAACACAACAAACTCATCACCATTTAACATCCCCTGATTATCCAATATTCCAAGTGATACGGTTTTTACGGTTTTTCGTTTATTAATATCAAATAACGTAATCTCTTTGTAAGTGTAAATAATAAGATGTTTTTCGTCCGGGGTAATAAATATCCTACCCCCTGTCGGCATCATATTTTTTGGATGCTTAAGGTCATTGGCACTTACTTTTTCTGGCGGAATATTGAAGTCAACCTTAATCGAACTAATAACTTCTAACGGGTTTAAGTTGTAGTGTGTTAATTGCCCTTGACTAAGCACATACATACGCTCATCTTTAGGTGCCATCGTAGTTAAATGCGGAGCAATATAATTTTCTATAACAGGTTCGCCTATCTCTTCCTCACTTCCTGCTCTAGCAACCAAGCTAACTGAAAGCATCAAGCACAGTAATACCGCATTACTTAAAAAAATTGAAAATAGATTTATTTTCTTATCCCTTATATTAGTTAATGCCATAACGTACTCCTTTTTAATATCCATATTATTTAATACCGCTTATCTCTATGCAGCAAGGCTAACGTCACCGCCGGCCAACCAATCCCGTGTTGTGCCGGCCGCAACCGTATCGCTATTAAACACACTGGTAATATCACTTTTACTGTCGGCAAAAAGTCGATCGTTTCCGGTAC
Organism: uncultured Thioalkalispiraceae bacterium; assembly: GCA_964504295.1. Taxonomy (GTDB): domain Bacteria; phylum Pseudomonadota; class Gammaproteobacteria; order UBA6429; family Thiohalophilaceae; genus SZUA-37. The sequence goes on along the minus strand of CAZDEC010000049.1, from coordinate 21,619 downwards.
TGCCAAACAAGACATCGGTACCCGCACCGCCTTGGAGAATATCGTTGCCTATTCCGCCATTAAGGCTGTCTTCACCTGTACCACCGTTTATTTGATCGTTTCCGGCATTACCAATAAGCACATCTTCTAATTTGAATATGAAGCCAATGCAAGCTCTGCTTGTGTATATGTCTCAATTATCGTGTTCATTTTTTATCTCCCTTTAAAAAAACTAATTTTTCATAATCAAATATTTCCATAATATCTCTACAGTTAAAACTAGATCCATGCCATGGACCCGGTAAACCACCACCGCCTCTACCATAAAGAACCATTTTACCCAATACCTTCTTATCACTCTTTCTAATTATTCGATATTCACTTCTAGACATCTGTAATCTACCTTTCAGATAATAGAATTTTTCTGATTCTCTGTAATATTGATCATCCACAGTTGCTTTTTCTTTCGTCGGTACCCGAATAATTCCATACTTATCCATCAATTCAGGTGGCAACGGCACCGTCTCATACACTTTAATCCCACCATCCTTTGCACACAGTTCGCGTACTTGTCGGTCTAACATCCATGTTTCACCCACTGCTATCCATAACAACCATGCAACCGCACCAAGACCGAAAGTAACAATAATGCCTTTTGCTGTTCGCCCTGTTTTTAAACGTAACAAAGCAGCGACTGCAAAAATAATAAGCAGTGGAAGGCCTACCCAATAAAAAATTGAAAATAGAAAACTCATGTCACTGTCCTTGTTGGTTTATCTTCACGTGAAAATATGTCCTTAAATTTTAGATGCCGGTTTACGCTTCCTCACCCTTTGACACTTCCGCTGTTTGTTCTTGCTGCTGCTTTCCTAAAATTACTGCATCATCTATCTTTAAGCCTTTAGGTAATTGATGCGTTATAAATAATATTGTTACTTTTCCTTTTAACTTGTTAATTGTTTTTGCAAAAGCTTCACTTGTGTGTGAATCCAGATTGCTGGTGGCTTCGTCAAATATTAATATTTTAGGGCGTTTAAGAATGGCTCTTGCAATTGCAATGCGTTGTTTTTGACCGCCCGACAAGCCAATGCCGTTTTCACCAATTTCTGTTTGATAGCCTTGTGGGAGTTGCTCGATTTGTTCGTGGATTTCGGCCATTTTACATGCGTGAATGACCTGATCGAATGTTGCATGCGGGCTGGCCATAATAAGGTTTTCGTATAAAGTGCCTGAAAAAAGAGTTGTTTCTTGCGGCACTACACCAAAATAGTCACGCAGTTCATTCGCGCTTAAATGCAAAATGTTACGATTATCAATTAGTATGTTTCCATCGGTTGGTAAGTAAAAACCTTGTAATAATTTGGCCAAGGTACTTTTACCCGAACCTGATGCGCCCATAATACTGACACAATGCCCCGGCTTTACGCTAAGGCTAAAGTCTCTGAACAAATAAGGTCGTTCAGCGTCATACCGAAAGCTTATGGTTTTTATTTGAATGTGGCCGCGACCTGCCGGAGCACGTGATGGGATAACAGCATAAGGTTCCGTTGGTGCGTCCATAATGTCACCCAAGCGTTTTACCGCTATATTAGCCTGTTGAAATTCTTGCCATAAACCCACCATACGTAATACTGGCTGGCTCAACCTGCTTGAAAACATTTGAAATGCCACCAACATTCCAATTGTAAAGTTGTCGGTTGTCATGACTAGCCATGCTCCCCCGGTTAAAACTGCAATCATTTGAATTTGCTCTAAAGTATTAGCCGATACGTTATAACTATTTGATAACCTCTGTGTTTTAAAATTTGCATTTAAATAGGTTGATAAAAAATCACCATAGCGGTGGCTAAGTTGCGGCTCCATTTGCAACGACTTAACAGTTTCCATTGCGCTTACATGTTCAATTAAAAAGGCCTGATTGCGTGCACCGAGTTGAAATTGTTCATTCAGGCGTTTTTTTAATGTTGGCGTAATGCTCAAACTTAACAATGCAATGCAAGTAAGAATAAGCAAAACAATAATGGTTAATTGCCAACTGTAATAAAACATAATGGCAAGGAATATAAATAAAAATGGGAAATCTAAAATTAATGTAACGGCAGCACCTGTTATAAAACTACGAATGGTTTCAATACCTTGCACACGCGCAATGAGAGTACCGGTTGGTCTTTTTTCAAAATACCGTATGGGTAGAGAAAACAAATGGCTAAACACTCGGCTGCCCAATATTGCATCAACACGATTACCTGTATGTATTATTAGATATTGCCTTACCCAGGTCATAATGGCTGTGAATACCATAAACATGAATAAGCCTAAACCAATAACAACCAATGTATTCATGGTTTGATGCACAACCACCTTGTCAATAACGACCTGGGTAAACAGTGGCATTGCCAGACCCATTAACTGAATAGCGAAAGAGGCCAGTAATACATCACGCCAAATTTTTTTGTGCCGCAGTAATTCTGGAATAAACCAACGAAAACCAAAAGCTTGTTTTTTAGTTTTTATTTGATCGTCTTCGACAGGAGCTTGTTTAATTTTTATACTAATGTAAAAATTTTGTAGCTGTTGTTCGAACAATTTATATTCAACTGTGAGTGGAACTTGTTCACCCGGTTTAAAATATACAATACGATCCTTGCTTTTGTGAGCAACGAATACAGGCCTTAAAAGATCGCTTTTTGCCGTAGCTGATTCTTCTTGATTGCTTGTATCAAACTCCCCGAGGTTTTGCTTTATAAAGGCAATGCATGGAAAGGTAGTGCTGTCTGCATTTACAGCATGCTGCTCAATAAGCTCCGTCGCAAAACCAAGCACACTCGTCGCATGAAGAAGAGTCGCTATATCGTATGGTGGCGTAAATTGCTGAATGATTAATTTTGCATCAAAGGGTTTTCGATGCACATCGCATAAACTGGCCAGAAGCCAAAGCATATCTCCCTTACTAAGCACTTCCTTATACTTTTCCATATGTCGCCCCCTATCCTTATAGGCAAGAATAAATATTCCTGCTTAACTAGTAAAGCTACCACTGCTTTGTAAACTACATTGGGGGGGGTGTTTATACCATAGCAAGCATTATCAACCTTAAGCAAATATGCTTTAGTAAAGTGAATAAAATTTAAGCTATTTATTTTAAATTTATCGGCAAAGCTTTAATTATTCTAGCCATCAGTATGGGAGGGGATTTCTAGCTCAAATAAAACAATATGAAACATAATTATTTTTTCACTGCTGTAACCTTAAAAATAAAAAAGAGCTTTTTTAATACCACTATTGGAATGACAAACAAAAGACTTCGCCTTAATAAATATGAAAATAGTATCAGTTCGTCGTTGCGAGCGATAGCGCGGCAATCTTGCTAGTTCGAGCCTCAGATAGAGAAGATTGCCACGCTATCGCTCGCAATGACCAAGGCTACAGTGTTATTTTTTACATCATTAATAAACAAACTCAAAAATAACCTTTATACTACATCTTTTACAATCCCCCATTAGGACGCGACGACCTTGAAAAGCAATTTACACTCACAATTTTGTGGAATGGATTTCGACACACCCTTGGTACTACTTTCTGGCTGTGTTGGTTTTGGCGAAGAATACACCCGGGTTAAAGGTTTTTCGAATACCGATGTGGGTGCGGTCTGCTTAAAAGGCACGACGCTTGAACCTCGCCTGGGCAATAAACCCCACCGTGTTTATGAAACACCTTCTGGCATGCTCAATGCGATTGGCCTGCAAAACCCCGGCTCACAGCATGTTGTTAATAAAATTTTACCGGCACTCGATTTTAACGAAACCCGTTTTATCGCTAACTTATCCGGCAACACGGTTGAAGAATACGCCGAAATTGCAAAAATTTTTGATGATTCTCCGATTGATGCCATGGAAATTAATATCTCCTGCCCCAATGTCAAAGAAGGCGGCATGGCCTTTGGTAACGACCCGGATATGTCGGCGCAGGTGGTCGCAGCCTGTCGCAAAGTAACTCAAAAACCACTTATTACCAAGCTTTCACCGAATCAAACCGATATTGCTGAAAACGCTCGTCGCTGTATCGAAGCCGGCACCGATGGCTTAGCGGTTATTAATACCTTGATGGGCATGGCGGTGGATATTGAAAAACGCCAACCCATTATTGGCAATAATCAGGGTGGTTTATCTGGCCCGGCGATTAAACCAATTGCGCTGTTAAAAGTGCATCAGGTTCGACAGGTATGTAAACAACATAATATTCCGATTATCGGCCAGGGCGGGATTCTCACCGCCCAGGATGCACTCGAATTTATTATTGCCGGTGCCAGCGCCGTGGGTATTGGCACCGCTTTATTTTACGACCCACTGGTGTGCCAAAAAATAAATGCCGGGATCAGTGAGTATTTGCAAAAGCATCATTTTAAGAGTGTTGCTGATCTAGTGGGTACTTTGGAAATAAATTAAAAAAATTTTACCACAACGGTACGGCGAAAATATTCATTTGTTATTGCATGCATAAAATGAATCGGAAAATTTATTGGCTCACTAATATTATAATTAACCTCAGCGGCGCATAAGTAAAATAGTACTTAAATTCCGCAAAAGCGAGGCCAGGAAGCAGGAATCATTCACTAAAGACCGTCTGCCGCAAGGACGCGGCAGCGAGCGGCCAGGGATGGCAGGTTTTGCGTGTCTTTAGTGAATGATTCCTGCTTCCTGGCCGGGGGATAAGCACAAAATTTCTTATGCGCCGCTGAGGTTAATTAAGCTATAAATTCTTAAATCTTTTTGCACTGTGCGCGCCATGCTTAAAAATAGCTCACCTCGCGCAAATCCTCTAAAGCTTTACCACAAATGTCCGCTATCTTCCTTATATATAAGGAAAGAGACAGGACTTAATACAAGATGGCAGGCCCCCGCAAAAAAATTCGTTTAGGTGATTTGCTTGTTGAAAAAGGTGCAATCACCAATGCACAGTTGATGCAAGCGTTGAAAGATCAAAAACAAACCGGACGTAAACTCGGCCAAACATTGATTCAAAATAATTTCGTTAGCGAAGAAACCATTCTTGATATTTTATCCACGCAACTCAACCTTCCCTATATCAGCCTTAAAAGTTTTAAGTTTGATAGCGAAATAATACATACCCTTCCAGAAACATTAGCGCGCCGTTATCGTGCCATCGTATTAAAAAAGAATATGGATGGCACCTATCTGGTTTCGATGGCCGACCCCACCGATATTTTTGCTTTCGATGAAATTAGTAAACATTTAAAAACCGCCATTCAACAGGCCGTATCGAAAGAATCTGAAATTATTGACACCATTGATTCTGTTTACCGACAAACCGAGGCCATTTCATCATTAGCGGAGGAACTCGGTGAAGAGCTTGCAGAAAGTGATTTCGATTTAGACCAACTTGATCAAGGTGTTGATGTTACCAATGCGCCGGTCGTTAAATTATTACAAACTATTTTTGAAGATGCCGTACACATTGGCGCATCGGATATCCATATCGAGCCCGATGACACCGTACTGCGTATTCGTATGCGGGTTGACGGCATCTTGCAAGAACAGGTGATGAAAGAAAAACGTATCGCCACCGCGCTAGTTTCACGTTTAAAACTGATGGCCAATTTAAATATTTCTGAACGACGCATACCGCAGGATGGACGCTTTAATATTAAGGTGAAATCAAAAAGTATTGATGTACGTTTATCAACGATGCCCATTCAAAATGGTGAATCGGTTGTTATGCGGCTGTTAGATCAAAGCAGCGATATGCTCAACCTTAATATTTTAGGAATGAACGCCGAGTTGCTACAACGCTTTCGTCATCATATTTCGATGCCACATGGTTTAGTGCTGGTAACCGGGCCGACCGGTAGCGGTAAAACAACCACGCTTTACTCTGCATTAAATGAATTAAATGAACCGGGCAAAAAAATTATTACGGTTGAAGATCCAGTTGAATATCGTTTACAGCGAATCAATCAAGTGCAGGTTAATACACAAATTGGCTTAACGTTTGCAAAAGTTTTACGCACGGCTCTACGCCAGGATCCAGATATTGTTCTGGTAGGCGAAATGCGTGATGCCGAAACGGCCGAAATTGGTTTACGTGCTGCCATGACCGGTCATTTAGTGTTATCCACTTTACATACCAACGATGCTATCTCAACCGCAAACCGTTTACTGGATATGGGCGCAGCAGGTTATTTAGTTGCCTCTGCCTTGCACGCCATTGTTGCCCAGCGCCTGGTGCGTAAAATCTGTAAGCATTGTATAACGGACTACCACCCCGAAGTTCATGAGCTTGCCTGGCTCACTGCTCAAATCGGTGAGCATGCGCATAGTGCAATGTTTAAGCAAGGCCAGGGTTGCACACAATGCAATAACACCGGCTATCATGGGCGTATCGGTGTGTTTGAATTTTTAGAACTCGATGATGAACTAACCGACGCGCTGCGGCGTGAAAATACATCCGACTTTACCATTGCTGCAAAAAATAGTGCAAAGTACAAACCCTTTTCTCAGCATGCCATTGAATATGCCGTCGAAGGTGTCACCACACTCGAAGAAGCCCTGAGAGTATCCAGTATTATCGAAGATATTAAAGAAGAATTACCACTGAACGAATCCGGATCTAATTCTGAAAATCCACCAGAGTTGCTAAGCTAATGGCCTTGTTTCGCTATACTGGTCGCACGGCTCAAGGTCAGGCCGTTGATGGCGAACTTGATGCTGATAATGCGGATGCCATTGCCTCTATCCTAAGCGGTAAAGGCATTATTCCTTTACGTATAAATGAAGCTTCAGCAAAAAAAGATAGCCATGATATTTTAGCCTCATTCAATAATAAGTTTAATCGCAAAAAACCCACGCTCGACGAGCTCATACTCTTCTCGCGCCAAATGCATACTTTAATGCGTGCGGGTGTGCCCATTATTCGCGCCATGACTGGCCTTGCTGAGTCCACCCGTAATATTTATTTACGAGAAATTTTAACGCAGATGATTCGTGACCTCGAAGAAGGCCGCCAATTATCATCGTCAATGGCGCAATATCAGGATGTTTTTTCTTCTCTTATGGTCAGCATGGTTCAAATTGGTGAAAACACTGGTCGCTTAGATGAAGTGTTTCTACAACTCTCTGAATATCTAGATCGCGAAAAAACAACTCGCGAACAAGTCCGTTCGGCGTTACGTTATCCTAGCTTTGTTATTATCGCCATCAGTATCGCAATGGTGATTATTAATATGTTTGTTATTCCCACCTTTGCAAAAGTATTTGAAGGCCTTAATGCTGAGCTGCCTTTACCAACCCGAATTTTACTTGGCATATCAAATTTCAGTGTTGATTACTGGTGGGTATTGTTAAGCATTATCATTAGTGCCATTGTCGGCTTTAAATATTATCTGCGAACAGAAAAAGGCGCTTTAAACTGGGATAGGTTTATTACCCGCGTGCCGATAATGGGCAGTATCGTTCTGCGTGCCACCTTATCGCGTTTTGCACGAGCCTTTGCCATGACACAACGGTCTGGCGTGCCTTTAATTCAAGGCCTGGTTGTGGTTTCAAGGGCGGTCGATAATCGTTTTATTGAGTTTAATATTAAATCAATGCGCACCGGTATTGAACGTGGCGACAGCCTCACCCATACCGCACAAAGTACCGAAATGTTCACCCCGCTAGTTATTCAAATGTTATCTGTTGGTGAAGAAACCGGTGCGGTTGATGAAATGCTTGACCAGGTTGCCGACTTTTATGATCGTGAAGTTGACTACGATTTAAAAAATCTTACCAGCGCCATCGAACCCATCTTAATTATTGCCATTGGTATGATGGTTCTAGTATTGGCACTCGGCGTGTTCTTACCAATGTGGGATTTAATTGGTGCAGCTAAAGGCTATTAAAATTACTCATGATAAACACCTGCTTTTATAAAAGAAGTTACAGCTATCCCGTTGGCAGGAACCTAATGTTGTTAAAATGTAAACAGTATTTACGTTTATGATTATACAATTGCCACCGGATATGGGATTCATGAAGCAGACGGTCTTTAGTCTGCCTCATGAATCCCATATCCTATTTTGTAGGCTCGTTTCAAAAGTTAACCGGGCAACTGTTAAAAGAAATAATAACGGCTTTAGCAAATTAGAATTTCTTGTTGTTGTTATTTTAATTTCGATTATAGGTGCGGTGGTTCTCAACCGCATGTGGTCATGGCGCTACGAAGTTGAACGTACCCATATACTCACCGTAGTAAGTAATATTCGCAGTGTGCTTGGCTTGCAGACCGCAGAATTAGCCTCGCGTGGTCAGCTCAGTCAACTGCCTCGACTGGCTGGTAGCAACCCCTTTACACTCCTGAAGAAAACACCCAAAAGCTATCTCGGTGAACTGTCGAAAGATGACCCCAAAACCCAACAACCCGGTATATGGTATTTCGACAGGCAAACAAAAATACTCACATACACCATTAAATACAGCGAAAACTTTCGCTCCACTTTAAAAGGCCAGCCTCGGGTTCGTTTTATGATTCAACTAAGCTATTCCGATAATAACCGCAATCGGCGCTACGATGCGGGCACCGATGGTATCTCAGGGCTTAATTTCATTTCGCTCGACAAGTACCACTGGGAAAGCAGCAATAAAACCACAAAAACCATAAAATAATATTAAACTTGGTCAATTTTTAGCCGATAAAGCCTGTAATGAATTAAACAAACTCTTTGTTTTCAGCCTTTTGGAGTTACCCGTATGAAAACCCAATACTCAGCAAAAACCATCAATATTCAGAATAATCAAGGCTTTACCCTCGTTGAGCTGGTCGTTGTTATCCTTATATTAGGTATTTTAGCGGCAACAGCCTTGCCTAAGTTTATGAATGTTAATACTGAAGCCCATCAAGCTGCCGTCTCTGGTGCGGGAGGCGGCCTTGGTTCTGGTATTGCCTTGGCGCATGCCCAATGGGTTGCCAATGCCAGTACGACCGCAGTCACTAATATTGCCAATTTTGGTAATTCCGATGTAGACACAAATACCGCAGGTTGGCCAACCGATACCGCCGGTGCCACTACCCTTTCAACAACCACTCACTGCATTAATGTCTGGAGTGGCGTGATGCAAAATCCACCGACTGTTTCGGCTGCTGCCGGTTCAGACTATATTGTTACCGTCTCTGGAACGCAGTGCACCTTTACTTATAATGGCGCGACCGGCATGACCATTCTCTATGAGTCAGCATCGGGTTTAGTGACCGTGGATGCGATTATTTAACCTGAGCTCAGGATAAGAGAAACAAGTCATTAAAACCACTAACGTGAGGACGGGAAACAGGGACGGTCCCTGAGGGATCCCCTCAAAATTCAACATTCCCGGTCATTGCGAGGAAACACTGAAAAACAAGCGTTTTTCAGTGTTGACGCGGCAATCTGCTTACTAAACCCTCTTCTCATTCAGATTGCCGCACTCACAGACTGCCACGTGATTACTTGCAGCTAAAGGTTCATTCGCAATGACGTACTTTTACCCGAGTATTGCAGTATATTTCTAAGTTGTCGCTTTTGCTGGTTTTTATTCTTAATTTCGTGGGGATTCGTCAGGGACGGTCCTATCTTCTACACTTAAATGATGATGTGGATCACGCATAAATTTCAGCCAGCATTGCACGGCCAATATCAAAATGGGCGCCAACATGGTTTTACTTTAGTTGAGTTAATCCTGGTGATTCTTATTTTAGGCATTATCTCAATAAATGTCGGCTCACGTTTTTTTACAACCTCTAGTTTTGCCGATAGAAAAGTGGCAGATGAATTAGTTGAAGCCATTCGTTATGCACAGCATCTTGCCATGTCGCGTGGTGGCGGCATTCGCATTGTGACAACATCAACAAGCTATACAGTCGAACAAACCGATGGCTCCGCTATCGCAAATCCTGATCGCAGCGGCAGTTACTCCGTCACTATTCCTGCCAGCAGTAGCTTAACAGCCACAACCATTAGCTTTAATGGCCTTGGTCAACCTACGCCAATCGCAGGTGATACCATTGCGGTTAGCAGTGGCACACCCTTTACCATTACGATTGAAGGTGAAACGGGTTATGCACGCTATTAAAAATATAATGGGCTTTACCTTAATTGAAATGGTTATTTTTATTTCGATTATCTCGGTTGCGTTTACCGGCATTATTATGGTTTTTATTAACACCGGTAAAAGCAGTGCCGATCCTTTAGTTAAAATTCGTACGATTGAACTTGGCCAGTCTTTTCTCGAAGAAGTGCTGCTAAAAAAATACGATGAAAATACCCCCGTCAGTGGCGGCTGCGTTGACTATGCCAGCAGCACACGTTGCAGCAGTGCGCCCAATGGCGAAACAGTTTTGCAGGCAGATGGCGAAACACGTGGAACGTTTGATGATGTCGATGACTATCATAACCTGGAATATTGTGGCGACAATGTCGCTGCTGGTGACAGCCTTTGCACAGGAAGTTGCAGTAGTTTAGTCAATGAATCAGGTAATGATATTTCTGCGGAGTACGCTGGTTTTTCCGTTTGTATACAGGTTAACTTTGCCGGTAATGATTTAAACAGTGTTTCACCAGGCACCGGTACAAGCGTGTTAAGTAATGATGCTAAACGGATTGACGTGATTATCACCGATGCATTGAACTCTCGTATGACTTTTACTGCATATAAGTTGAATTTTTAACTTATGTTATACAAACAAAAAAATAATCGTCATTGCGAGCGAAGCGAAGCAATCTTAATGAAGCACGACACAAAAAAACAGATTACCGCACTCACTTTGTTCACTCGCAATGACAACCTATTTTATAAAAAGCAAAAAGGCTTCACTCTAATCGAAATGGTTATTGCCATTACAATACTGGGCATTGTTGGCAGTATCTCCGCACTTATTATTGGCAAAACCCTCGATGGTTATGCGGCTACCGCACGCCGTGCAAAATTACACAGCGGCGCACGCTTAGCGGTTGATCGTATTGCTCGTGAAGTGCGCCATGCCCTACCCAATAGCATTTGCACCTACGATGGTAGCAATTGCAGCAACAGCGCGAATCGTTTTTATTTTATTAAAGCCCTCGATGGTGGTGAATACCAAACCTCAAGCGGAAATTACACCAATGGTAATGCTCGTGCTCCCCTGCCTTTATCGCCAACAACCGCAACCAGCTTTGATGTGCTTTCAAACAACTCTTTATCTGCAAGCAGCAACGACTGGGTCGTTTTATACAATACCAATAATACCGATATTTACAGCAGCACAACTAAACGCAAACAAATAAGCAGCTTGACCACAAAAGCAGTTGATGCAAGCAACTCTGTCGGCGTGGTTAATTTTGCCAGTGCCATTTCATTTAACGGCAATTCACCTTCACGGCGTTTTCAGATAATCGAAAACAATGTTACGCTTTTTTATTTAAACGGTAGCAACCTCTATCGTGCATCCAGTTCTTTTGCCGCACCCAATACTGCGCTTAGTCCAAAATTATTACTCGAAAACGTTAGTGCGCTAAGCTTTAGTTATATACCGGGATCACAGCAACGTGCCAGCGTTCTAACCATTGATTTAACCTTTACCGTTAATAATGAAACCGTTCGAATTATTCATGAGGCTCATATTCAAAATGCGGCTTAGTAAAATTAAAAAACAACAGGGCGTTTCGATCGTTGTTGCAATATTCTTAATTACGGCACTTTCTTTACTTGCAACCGCCGCGGTACAACTGGTGACAACCAATCAACAATCTATAAGTCAGGAGATAACCTCGGTTAAAGCCTATTTTGCAGCACAGACCGGTTTACAATGGAGTATGTACCAAGCCGTTTATACAACACCCTCCAGTACGCAAACAATCACCTTATCAAATGGCGGCCTCGGCAATACCCGTGTTGCCGTCACATTTACAGCAACCACCATCGATAGCAACCTCTATTACGATATTTCCGGACTGGGAGAATATGCAACAACCAGTTCGCCAGAATACAGTAGCCGCAAACTTCGTTTGAGGTTCAAGCCATGACGCGCATGCGATTAAAAACAAGGCTGCCTTTTTATCTAGCCATATTTCTAGGCCTTTGCTTTTATCCACTAACAAATTTTGCAGCTCTTACCTGCACAACCACAACGATAGCCGGTGGCGATGAATTTGTTGGTATTTCCGGCAGCAGTTCGTCTAACATTGTTGCCGTCGACGAAAATGGAATACTTGTTACTTATGATGGCACCAGCTGGTCAAGTACCTCAATTACCAGCGACCCGGGCGCCGAGTTTAGTGATGTTTATATTATAGACGGTAGTACCGGTGTCGCCGTTGGTGAAAATGGCGATGTTGTTTTACAAACGGGCGGCACTTGGGCAAACCTGGGCTCGGGGACCAGCAATGACTTAAATGCCGTTTGGGCTTATAGTGCTTCCGAAATTTATGCTTTCGGTAACGAAGGCACTATTCAGGTTTATAATGGCTCTAGCTGGTCAAATCAAAAATCCAGTGCGGGCGCAAAAAGCAGTGATAAGTTTAAAGATGCCTGGGGGAACAGTAGCTACGTATACGGCTTAACAGAAGCTGGCTATCTATTTCGGTACGATCGTTCAGGCGGCAGCTGGTCTAAAATAAGCACTTGCAATATTGGCGGTAATATCGAATTTAAAAGCTTATGGGGTGACGCTTCCGGCAACCTTTATCTGGCTGGAGAAGATAATAACAATGGCGTTGTTTATAAGTACGATGGAAGTTCCTGCAGCCTTGTGGTTACATCAACCAACAATAAATTAAAAAGTATTTACGGCTCAACGGCCACCGGTGAAATTTATGCTGTTGGCAAAAATGGAACCGTTTTATATTTTAATGGTTCGTCATGGAGCAGCAGTACTCAAGGCACCCAGGACTTAAATGCGGTTTGGGTAGATAACACCGGCGTGCCTTATTATGCCGGCGATAGCTCTCAAGTAACAACTTGCGTGTCGAGTATATTCATCGACCATTTTTTAATTACCCATGATGGCACTGGCCTAACTTGTGAGGCTGAATCGATCACTATTAAAGCCTGTAGCAATGCCGATTGCTCTTCTACTTATGCAAGTGATGTTAGTGTTACCTTGACACCAACAGGTTGGACAGGGGGTGACAGCCAAACCATTAGCGGCGGCAGCAGCACCTTTACCCTAAGCAAAACAACCGCCGCAACCTATACGCTGGGTATTTCATCATCCAGCCCTACCGCCAACAATACCCTGCAGTGTAGTAATACCGGCACGGGTACAAGCAGTTGTGACATTACTTATTACGACAGCGGTTTTATTTACAATATACCCGACTTAACAAGCTGCGCCACTTCGGCAAGTATTAGCGTGAGCGCTGTACGACTCGACAATGTTAGCCAGGCCTGTGTACCGACTTTTCAGAGCACAACAAAAACACTTAATTTCTGGAGTACCTATAGCTCACCTGCATCTGGCAACAAACAAGTTGTTATTAATAATGGCTCGACCGATACCACTATCGCAACCAGTTCGCCAGGCACCGCTGTCAATTTAAATTTTAATGCCAGTGGCGTTGCCAGCATGACGGCAACTTATAATGATGCAGGTCAACTCAGTTTAAACGCAAGTTACACCAGCGGTAGTTTAACCATGACGGGCAGCGACAGTTTTGTAAGTGTACCGGCTAAATTTTATGTTTATAGCGACGACGCTAACAATGCATGCGCAGCAAATGATGCAAGTTGTAATGTCTTTACCAAAGCCGGTAGCAACTTCAATTTAATAGTTCGCGCTGCCTGTGCCGACAATAGCGTCACGCCTAATTTTGTTTTAAATTCTATTACCTTAGCACACACCAATACTGCACCGGCTGTTACGCAAGGCGCGTTAGGTATCAGTAGTTTTGATATGGCAGCTAGCGATAATGGTGAACATACTATTAGCACGCAGTCTGTTTCAGAAGTAGGCGTGTTTACCTTTAGCGCAACAGCGCCTGCATATTTAGGTGTCAGCGGCCCAAATGGCAACAGCACTTATATTGGCCGTTTTACCCCGGACCATTTTTGTGTTTCGAACACGGCACTAAGTAATCGAACCGATAGCAATAGCAAAGCCAGTTGCACCGACAGCTTTAGTTATTTAAGCGAAGATTTTACCAATAGCTTTGCTTTAACCGCACAACGCAATGGCGCAAGTTGTGGCGATGGCAGCAGCACCCAGAACTACAGCGGTACTTTTTCTAAATTTGATACCGCTGCATTATTATCTGGTGACGATACAACTATTGCCACAGAAACCGGCACACTTAATTTCGCCGCGATTGATTCTGGCAGCAATACCAACTTAAGCCCGAGTATAAACTTTACTACCACATCCAGCACGTCAAGCGGGCAATTCACAAACGGCACCATAAGCGTTAGCGCCAAAATGGATATTGCACGTGCGGGTAGCAACCCAAACTACACCGCCGTAACCCCCTACAGCAATGTTAATATTGGCATTAATCCTATCGACACTGACAACATAGCTTTATCCGCCACAAACTTAAGCATTAGTAGCGCAAACTATTATAATGTTGGCAACACCGCTTTATATTTTGGTCGCCTCTATGCCGACAATACTTTTGGTGCCGAACAAGAAGGCTTACCCATGTGGGCCGAACCACAATATTGCAACACGCAAAGCAGCGGTGTTTGCAGCGACTGGAAAACAAAAACCGATGACAGCTGTAGTTTATTTAACGTAACGGCTCCTGCCAATACCGTCATCGGCCAGACCAATGCAGGCATTAACGGATACTGGGTATCGGCAACAGATTACAGTGCAAGCTCAGGTATTACCTATACCACCGATAGCAACGGCCGCAAAGCCGGCTGGAAAGTTTGGTATACCGCCGCGGGAACTGGCGGCACTTATAGTATCCCGTTTGTTACACATCCGTATCTAGTAACACAGGATGGTAGCGCATCGTTTGGACTTTACCGAGGTGATGACAGAATAATTTATTGGCAGGAAATTTTTAACTAGCTTCACTGGGGAATAAGCCATCACACAACTAATATTTTCTGATACAAGTTTTAAGCCTATTCGCTTGTTTTCTTGCAAACTGTTTAAGCTGCTTTCACTAACTTCTCTGTTGCTTATCCCTGCTACAGATTAACTAAAAAAATTATTCGTATTTCGCCGGCTCAATATGTGCTCGAATAAACTCTTCGGCTTCCTGTGTTATCTCTTTCGCCTTTCGACCTTCAGTCATTATTGGCTTACCAATATGCACCGTTATCAAGCCTCTTTTTTTCAAAAAGCCACGCTTCGGCCAGTAATATCCTGCATTATGCGCCACAGGCAAAACAGGGTAACCACTATTTTCCGCTAAAACCCCACCACCTTTTTTATACTGTACTTTTTCATTCGGTGGGATGCGCGTACCTTCAGGAAAAATAATAACAACAATGCCTTCTTTTAGGCGCGCGGTGCCTTTTTTAATTAATTGCTTCATAGCTTCTCTGCCTGAGCTACGTTTAATCGATATCGGTTTAAAGATGGCGAGTGCGAAACCAAAAAAAGGCACAAAGAGTAATTCTCTTTTAACCACAAACGATAGAGGCGGAAAAATAAGCTGCAACGCAAACGTTTCCCAGGTGGATTGATGATTTGAAAAAAGAATATAGTTGTCTTTGGGAATGTTTTCTGCACCAACAACCTCGTAACGAACACCACAAAGCACCTTTAGCAACCAAATATTAAATTGCGCATAAGGTTTTATATATTTTGCGCGAACATTAAAGGGCAATATGGCTAGTAATAAAGCAGCGAATGATAATATCACTGTATTGGCTATCATCATAAAGCTGAATAAAAGTGAGCCGATCAACTGCATAATTCTATAAAACCCTAATTTATAAATTTAAATTCTTTTCGACATAATCCGATAATGAATCATAAACTGGGATATTTACAATATCCGCCGCATTATTTTTTATGGTTCGCTCACCTTTACCCGTTTTAACCAGCACTGGTTGAGCACCAACTGCCAGCGCAGCTTGTAAGTCTCGATATGAATCACCCACCACAATGGTATCGCTCAAATCGATATTAAATCGTTCCGCTATATCGGTATACAAACCTGGTTTGGGTTTTCGACAATGGCAGTGATCGTCTGGCCCATGCGGACAGAAAAAGATACCATCCAGATGCGCTCCCTCATTTTGTAATAAACGCTGTAATTTATCATGTATTCGATGCAAGGTATCAAGGTCAAATAAACCCCGTGCCAGACCAGACTGATTAGTCGCAACCACCACGCCAAAGCCGGCCTGTTTTAACCTTGCAATAGCTGCCAACGAACCTTCAATGGGTATAAATTCTTCAGGTGATTTTACAAACTCATCTGAGTCCTGATTGATTACGCCATCTCTGTCTAATATTATAAATTTCATTTTAAAAGGTTCATATTTTTAATATTAATTATTCCCTGAATTCAGAAACTCGAATTTTACCATTCACCATTCTGGATTCGCGCTGCATGATTTTATCCATCTTTGTCCAGAAGGCTTCTTTTAAATCAAACTCGGCTGCTATGGCCGTACCTAAAAGCAAAATATATAAATCGGCGACTTCTTCGGCTAAAGCTTCTTTGCTTTTGCCTTTGGTAATTGCTGATGATATTTCACCTAGCTCTTCTGCCATGAGCGCTACGCGGTAGGGTAAGTCTTCGCCACCGCTGTTTTTAAAATCGTGTTTATCATGAAAGGCTTGCACCTTGTCAAGCATTGAATCGTAGGAGTCTTTATTCATTTTAAATTCCAAAAATATTTTACAGCTTAGATAAATCCGCAATCTGCATAAACAAGCCACGCAAATTATTTAACAACGCCAGCCGGTTATTTTTTACGGCTTCATCATCTGCCATAACCATGACATTATCAAAAAAGGCGTCAACCGGATCACGTAATTCGGCTAGTTGTGTTAATGCCTGTTGGTAATTTTTTTCTTGTACGCTGGTATTCACGCTGTCTTTTAAGCTTGATAGTTTTTCAAAAAATATCTTTTCTTCTTTATCGCTTAATAAGTTTTCATCAACCGTTGCTGGCAGCTCACCTTTTACTTTCTTTAAAATATTGCCACTGCGTTTATTGGCCGCCGCTAAGCTTGCAGCTGCCGGTAATGTTATAAAGTCTTTAATCGCTAAAATACGTCTATCGAGATCAACAGGTTTTGTTGGTCGGGTTGCGAGTACCGATTTAATCACTTCAATTGTGGTACCTTTGTCCTGGTAATAAGCGGTTAAACGGTCCAGACAATAATCCATTACCGCCTGTACGGCTTTGCCTGCTTCGATCTTCTTATCAAAATGATTTGCAGCTTGTTCAAATAATTCTTTTAAATCGATATTAATATTTTTTTCTATTAAAATTCTGAGCACACCTAATGCCGCTCGACGTAAAGCAAACGGGTCTTTGACGCCCGTCGGCATTTGGCCGATGGCAAAAATACCCACTAAAGTATCGACCCTATCGGCAAGTGCCACCGCCTGACTAACGGCTGTAGCCGGTAAACTGTCACCGGCAAAACGGGGTTTGTAATAATCATCGAGTGCATCGGCAACCTGCGCATCTTCACCATCATGCAGCGCATAGTAGCGCCCCATCACACCTTGCAGGCTGGGTAGTTCGGCTACCATATCGGTTAATAAATCACATTTAGATAATTCTGCTGCCCGTTGCGCCTGAGTGGTATTTTCACCTAACTGCTCGGCAACCCAGCCAGCAAGCTTTTTAATACGTTCGGTTTTATCAAATAAACTACCCAGTTGTTTTTGAAACACCACACCTTTTAATCGCTCAAGCTGCGATGCAAGTTTAACTTTTCTATCCTGGTTCCAGAAAAATTCAGCATCGGCAAAACGAGGGCGGATGACACGTTCATTACCTTCGCTCACCTGTGCTGGGTCTTTGCTTTCAATATTGCTAATGGTAATAAAGTGCGGCATTAATTTACCATGTGCATCTTCAAGGTGAAAATATTTCTGGTTGAGCTTCATCGTGTAGATAAGCGCTTCTTGCGGTACATTTAAAAAACGTTCTTCAAAATTTCCTTTTACCGCCACCGGCCATTCAACCATGGCGGTAACTTCTTCTAATAAATTTTCATCGATGATCGCCGTGGCTTTAGCTTCACTGGCAATCGCTTCGATTTGCTTGCGTATTATTTCTTTACGTTGATTAAAGTCCGCTATCACTTTACCTTTGTCTTTCAATAAGGCTTCATAGTCCGAGGCTTTTGTAATTTTAATCGCCGCAGGGGCATGAAAACGGTGTCCATAGGTTTGATCGCCTGACTTAACCGATAAAATTTCGCACTCGACAATTTTTTCGTTAAACAACACAACCACCCACTGAACTGGTCGTACAAACTGCGCATCGAGATTGCCCCAACGCATTCGTTTTGCAATCGGTAATTTATCCAGTGCGCTGCTTATAATAGCGACTAATAGCTGTTGTGTTTCTTTGCCTGCCTGTTGCGCATGATACATTAACCAGCTGCCTTTGGGTGTTTCAACTTCTTCTAAACTGGCAACATCAACACCGCAGGACCTTGCAAAGCCTTGTACGGCTTTGGTTGGATTGCCGTCTGCGTCATAAGCTGCTTTTAAGGCCGGGCCACGCTTTTCAATTTCTTTGTCGGCTTGTTTTATTTCTAAAGCTTCAATCCAGATAGCCAAACGTCGGGGTGATGCATAGGAATGCACATCGGCATACTTTAATGCAGCCTCGTCTAGTGCGTTGCTGATATTTTTTGTAAAAGCATTTGACAGTGTTAACAATGCCGTTGGCGGTAACTCTTCAGTACCAATCTCGATTAATAAATCGGCTGTTTTCATTTTAGTACTCACTTCGCCGCTGCACTGGATTTAGAATGGCCGCTACTGCAAAGCGGAAAACCTAATTGTTCGCGCCTTGCATGATAGGCTTCAGCAACCGCACGGGATAAATTTCGAATTCGTAAAATAAAACGCTGTCGTTCTGTTACAGAAATAGCATGCCGCGCATCAAGTAAATTAAAGGTATGCGACGCTTTCAGCATTTGTTCATAGGCCGGTAACGGTAAATCTTTTTCGATTAAGCTCTGGCTTTGTTTTTCACATTCATCAAACTGTTTAAATAACTCTTCGACATTGGCATGTTCAAAATTATAGGCTGACTGCTCCACTTCATTTTGATGGAAAACATCACCATAGGTAACAACCCCCTGCGGGCCTTCTGTCCAGACTAAATCGAATAAACTTTTTACACCTTGCAAGTACATTGCAATGCGTTCGAGACCATAGGTAATTTCACCTGTGACCGGTCGGCATTCCAGACCACCGACCTGCTGGAAATAAGTAAACTGAGTGACTTCCATACCGTTTAACCAAACTTCCCAGCCCAGCCCCCACGCGCCGAGAGTTGGCGACTCCCAGTTATCCTCGACAAAACGTACATCATGCACCAAGGTATCGATACCCAACATCTTGAGCGAACCCAGATAAAGTTCCTGAATATTTTTTGGCGAGGGCTTTAGCATCACCTGAAACTGGTAATAATGCTGCAAACGGTTCGGATTTTCACCGTAGCGGCCATCAGTAGGCCGACGACAGGGCTGCACATAGGCGGCATTCCACGGTTCGGGGCCAATCGCACGCAAAAAAGTTGCCGGATGAAAAGTACCCGCCCCCATTTCCATATCGTAGGGCTGCAAAACCACGCAGCCCTGATCTGCCCAATATTGTTGCAAGGACATGATAAGTTCTTGAAAAGTCATTAATTATTATCCGCTAAAGTCTAAAATTGCTTACTAGATGGTTATTTACGGATATTATACCCCAAAACAATTGCCCGCTTCATTTTTAAGCCCACCGTATATATTTTTCTATTCGCACACAGCTTGTCACAAAAACTAGCAAAAAGAGCCAAATTTTAGAAAATTGCAGACTTGTTGCGCCACATTCCTATTATATAGGTAACCCGTGTGGCCACAATCCAGCACCAGATGTTGTGTCATCCCGGATAGCCTGGTCTCAGCAACCAGAACACTTCCATCATTGGGTTCATTAAACTTTGCAATGATCCGACCAACCCCCATTCCCGATGAACCAGCAATCACGCCAAGCTTATTTTTTGCTTGCCAGGCAGGCACATCCCCCAGTAAACCCTGTTGCACACTTTTACCCAATATTGTCCTGCCCCAACGATGCTTGCTTAACTCTTTAGCGATATAACTCCCCTGATGCGGCGTTCCCAATGTAACAATGTTGCCAGAAGCCTGGTCGGGATACAGCGAAAATAAATGCCTAACCACGAGGCCACCTAAACTATGCGCAACAAAATGTATTTTTTTAGAATCAATCGTTGCTAAAAATTGTTGTAACTTTTTGGCATTTTGTAGCGGACTATTCCGCACCGACGGGTAACTGAATTGATATACTTTAAAACCGCATGCGCGCACCCGCTTTTTAAGCAATGACATATCAATGCCAACCATCCATAAACCATGTACAAAGACAACACTGTCCATTCGTCTAACCTTTTCTCATAAAAACTTTATCTTCAGCAGTTATATTCAAGCAGTTATGCTCACTAAGTTGATAGAGTTAACAAAACGGTAATATAAAATGAGTATTTATTTCATTTTTAAGATACCTTCCTTATCATAAATAACATACCTTAAAAGTTTGCGACTAACCGCTTAAAAAAACCACTAATAGAACGTTAGCACTTTAAATATTCTAGATGGATATATTTAGGTCAACCCAAGGTTAAAGATTACTTGCTAACAGTAAAGATAGCATACGTTAATCACACTGTTTATCGCGGAGTTGTATTATGCGCCATACCATTAAAATTATTTTTTTATTTCTAAGCTTGTCTTTTACCTCACAGGCGCTTGCTGCAAAAACTGACTACCCCGTTGTAAAGTTACCGGAGTTAAACAGTAATAAAATAGTCGATTTAAGCAAGTTACGCGGCAAAGTGGTTTATATTGATTTTTGGGCCTCCTGGTGCGGCCCCTGCCGACAATCAATGCCTAAGTTTAATACCTTATATAAAGAACTTTCTGCTAAAGGTTTTGCCATTTTAGCCATCAACCTGGATGAATCAAAAGCCGATGCACAAAGTTTTTTAAAAGATTACCCGGTTAGCTACAGCGTATTACATGATGCAAAGGGTTCGACACCTGAGCAGTTTGGTGTTTCGGTGATGCCCACAGGATATCTACTGGATCGCTTTGGACTAATTCGCTATGAGCATAAAGGTTTTCGCAATGGCGACGAAGTGACATTACAAAAACAAATCCAGAAATTACTGGCAGAGTAGGCACAGAGGAATCGATACCATGTTATTACGTTTAAGTGTTCTATTGTTTGCTTTATTTACTAGCGCATGCTCAACCCCCATTCAGCCCTGGGAACGCGGCAACCTGGCACGACAGGAAATGCAGTGGGTTAATGACAGCATGGAATTTTCACTTTCTAACCACATTAATTTCAGTAAAGAAGGCAGCACCGGGGGCAGCATGGTGGTCGGTGGTGGCTGTGGTTGTAACTAAAAAATTTATCACTGCTGTGCCGTTAACTTATGAATAAGATGTTTTTATGAGGCCTATTTAAGTA
>CAZDEC010000048.1:0-24546 GCA_964504295.1 uncultured Thioalkalispiraceae bacterium | reverse complement strand
AAATTCAACATTCCCGGTCGTTGCGAGGAAACACTGAAAAACAAGCGTTTTTCAGTGTTGACGCGGCAATCTGCTTGCTAAACCCTCTTCTCATTCAGATTGCCGCACTCACAGACTGCTACGTGATTACTCGCAGCTAAAGGTTCATTCGCAATGACGTACTTTTACTCGAGTATGGCAGTATTATTTCTAAGTTGTTGCTTTTGCTTCTTTTTATTCTTAATTTTGTGGGGAT
Source organism: uncultured Thioalkalispiraceae bacterium (assembly GCA_964504295.1). GTDB lineage: Bacteria > Pseudomonadota > Gammaproteobacteria > UBA6429 > Thiohalophilaceae > SZUA-37. Next base: position 24,311 of record CAZDEC010000048.1, on the reverse strand, counting down.
CCCTCAGGTTAGTAAGTTAATGGTTTTATAAAACCGTTGGAATCACATTGCTGACATTTTAACCACTTTAAAAACTAATCGGTTGCAGCCAATGCTTCTCTTATAATTTTTATAGCTGACTGCACAACGATTAACGCAATAATAACGCCGATGATAATATCCGGCCAACCTGTTTGAGTGTAGGCCACTAAACCGGCCGCGATAAATACCCCTATGTTGGCGAACATATCGTTTCTTGAACAAATCCAGGTGGCACGCATATTAATGTCGCCGTCACGGAAGCGGGTTAGTAAAATTAAACTGGTGGTATTAACAACCAATGCTAGCACTGCAAAAATTCCCATGGTTTCGAAATTTGGCACACTGCCGGCAAACGCTTTAAATGTTGCTTCTACCGCAATGCCAAAGCCCAGTAACAATTGTAAACTACCATTTGTAAGTGCGGCGCGATTGCGCCATATTTGTGGGCGACCTAAGGCATACAACCCAATCGCGTACACCAGTGCATCAGCAAACATATCGAGTGAATCTGCCAGCAGGGCAGTAGAACCACTCCATAATCCAGCACTAAACTCGGCAACAAACATTCCACCATTTAAAATAAAAACAATAATTAAAATGCGGCGCTCCTGAGGATTAATTACCCCTGATGCGCCGCAACATGATGAATGATTATCACTCACTTGATTTACCCAAAAGCATATTTGTCAAATTCATATAAACCAGACTCATACTTATTGTTCCTCATATTTATTTTTTGAGAATTGCTCATACAAAACAGGGACAACAAACAGCGTTAACAACGTGGCGCTAACCAACCCACCAACTACCACGGTAGCTAATGGTTTTTGTATTTCCGAACCAATCCCGTTTGATAGTAACAATGGAATAAGTCCGAGTGCCGAGGTTATCGCGGTCATTAACACCGGCCGTAATCGTGACAGTGCGCCTTCAAACACACTCTCGTTGATAGGCAAACCATCTTCAACACGTTGATTAATTGAACTAACCATGACCACGCCGTTTAGCACGGCCACACCGAGCAGGGTAATAAAACCAATCGAACCAGGCACCGACAAATACAAACCGGAAATAAATAACCCGGCTATACCACCAATGAGTGCTAACGGCACATTCAGTAAAATTAATAATGCCTGACCAACCGAGTTAAAGGCAAAATAAAGCAACAAGAAAATTAAACCCAACGAGATAGGCACAACAATCATCAATCTTGCCTGGGCACGTTGCTGGTTTTCGAACTGGCCACCATAAACAACGGTATAACCCGGCGGCATATCTATTTCATTTTTAATGCGTTGTTGTAGTTCAGCAACCAGGCCACCCATATCTCGGCCTTCAACATTACTTTGAATAACTACCCGGCGTTGTACATCGTCTCGACGAATTTGCGGCGGGCCGGTTTCTATATTTACTTGCGCCACATCGCCCAGGGTAACCCATGCGCCATTCGATGCCTGCAAAATAAGGCTGCGAATAGCTTCCACATTATTACGATATTTTTCTTCCAGCCGCACATAAATATCATAACGTTCGTTACCTTTAATAACTTGCCCGGCACTACGTCCGCCAATGGAGTCGGCCACCAGGTCCATTACTTGTGAAACCGGTATACCATAACGTGCAAGCTTGTCGCGGTCGGGTCGAATCGCAAGTTGCGCTTCACCACCGATTTGCTCCATTGCAACACCGCGAGTACCATCAACTGTTTTCACCAACGTTTCAATCTCGCTACCTATTTTTGCAAGCATATCTAAATCGGCACCAAACAATTTAATCGCCAGTTGTGCACGCACCCCGGAAAGTAATTCATCGACACGGGTTGCGATTGGTTGAGAGAAAGAAAACAGCAAGCCGGGATGAACAGACATTTTTTCTTCCATTAATTCTTGCAGTGCCTGTCGATTAGGCGCACTGGTCCAATCGCTCACCGGTAACAGGCCGACAAAAACCTCGACGTTTGATACCGGCTCGGGGTCACCGCCAATTTCAGGACGACCGACTCGACTAGTGGCATATATAACTTCTGGAAAAGTCAGTAATGCCGCTTCCATTTTTCCAGCAACTTTTAACGAGGTGTTTAAACTCGAAGACGGTGCCAGTGTAATACGAATGTTCAATGTCCCCTCTTCCAGTTCAGGTACAAACTCAGTACCTAAAAATGGAATAAGAACCAACGAGGCAATAAACAAACTAATCGCACTGGTAACAACAACTCGCTTATTATTTAACGCCTGTTTTAAACGCAACCGATACTGCTTTTCGATAGGCCGGAGTACCGGGCTTTGCTTTTCGACCACACCTTTTTTAAACAGGTAGGTTGCTAATGCCGGTATCACGATTAAAGCAACCAGCAATGAACCAAACATTGCCAACAAAATAGAAATGGCCATCGGCTGAAACATTTTACCTTCAACGCCTTCGAGTGCAAACAACGGCGCGAATACGATGGTTACAATCATCACAGCAAAAAATACCGGCCGCGCAACTTCTTTAGCTGCCTGTTGAATACGCATAACCATACCATGATCATCATGCGCAACATCAAACGGATCGCTGTCATCGAGAGCTACCTGTTTTTTAATCTGTGCTTCATGCTCGGCATCCGGGTGGGTTAAATGGCTAAAGATATGTTCCATCATCACCACCGAACCATCTACCAACATACCAATGGCAATGGCCAGCCCGCCAAGCGACATCAGGTTTGCTGAAACATTCCAGTAAGCCATGGCCATTAACGCCAGGCCAATAGAAATTGGAATGGATAACAACACCAGAATAGTGGCGCGAATATTCATCATAAACAGTAAAAGAATAATGATGATTAACACAAAGGCTTGCAGCAATGCAGTAATAACAGTATCCACCGCCTGGTCGACCAGACTTGACTGATCGTAAAATGGCTCCAGCATAACCCCGTCAGGCAAGGCTGTTTGAATGGCCGCCATTCTCGATTTAATACCATCAATTGTTGCTTTGGTGTTTGCACCTAAACGTTTAAGCACAACACCGGCAACCACTTCACCCAGTGCTTCTGGTTTGCCATTCTTATCACGACGGGTAATAGACACAGCACCCTGGCGAATTTCGGCACCAAAGCCAACCGTGGCAACATCTTTAACGCTCACCACCGTGCCATCGTTATCTTTTAATGGAATATTGCCAATGTCGCGCAAGCCGTCTTCACCGCTACGCACCCAACCAACACCACGCACAATAAGTTGTTCCTGACCGCGGTCCATATACCAGCCACCGGCATTACGATTATTATCTTCTATTGCTTTAGCAACATCATCGCCGCTTAAACCATAAGCCAGTAATCGTTGCGGGTTAAGGTTGACCTGGTACTGACGCACTTCACCACCAAAAGAAAGTACTTCGGTTACCCCCCCTACCGGCATTAATAGCAACTTAACAATCCAGTCGTTATAACTGCGCAGGGTGGTTGCGTTATATTTAACAGGATCATCAGCACGTAAAATATATTGATATACCTGACCGAGACCCGAGGTATTCGGGCCGATACCCGGCGTACCAATGCCATCAGGAATTTGTTCACGTGCAGTTTGCAAACGCTCAAACACCAGCTGCCTAGCAAAATAAATATCAGTGCCTTCGGTGAACACCACCGTAATCACCGACAGGCCGGTTTTAGAAATAGAACGCACTTCTTCTACGTCCGGCAGGGAATACATTACCGCTTCAATCGGAAATGTAATTAATTGTTCGACTTCTTTTGCGGCCAAACCGCGTGCTTCAGTATTAATGGTTACCTGTACATTAGTGACATCTGGAAAAGCATCAAGATTAAGTTTGGGTAAGATAATGGTCGCGCCTACCATCATTGCCAACAAGGCAATAATTACCAACAGGCGGCTTTTTACAGACCAGCTTATAATAGAATCTAACATTGTAATGGCCTCTAGTGATTATGAATTTCAAAGCCGCCTTTCGCCAGCTCAGACTGAACGAAAAACGCACCGCGGGTAACGACTCGAGTACCGACGCCAATATAGTCGTCGGCCTTGCTATTGCGAGACTTGCTCACAATTGTCGCCATACCATCACTAATACTTTTGAGTTTAACTTCAACCACGGCAAATTCACCCGGTTCATCCTGCTCAACCATAATTTGCCAGTCACCATCACTGCTACGCAATACCGCTTCTTCAGGTACCTGAAGAGCCTTACGTGTATTCCGTGTTGAAATAAATGCAGTAACAAACATGCCTGCATGTAAATGGTCTACCACGTTTTTAACTTCAAGGCGCACAGCCGATGTACGCGTTGTTGCATCCAGTGAATGATGCAGTTGAATTACTTTAGCCGCGAGTCGCTCATCGCCCAGCATAATTTCTGCGCTGTTACCGATATCGACTAAACTCATTAGTTGAGGTGTCACACGCGCTTCAACCCACATGGTTGACTCATCGGTAATAACCATTAACTCATAGCCGGCTTCGACACGCTCACCCACGATAAACTTATCATGCAGGATACGACCAAGCTGTTGAGCCACCAGTTTAAATGAACCATCGGCACTGCGTTTTTGCGCTAACAAACTTTTTATTTCAATTTCACCCATGCCATAAGCTTTGGCATTGGCATAAGCTTTTTCGTAGTTAACTTTGGCGGTAATGTAGCGCCGTGCCGAAACAACTTTACGACCTAATTTTTTAACCCGTTGCCATTCTTTATCGGCAAGCAATAATTGCCCTTGCGCCTCGGCCATTTCAACACTGGATAGGGTAACTAATGCCTGCCCAACCTTAACTTCTTCACCTAATATGGCATGCCGTGCAATCACCTGTGCATTAATTCGTGGAGAAACTTTAATGGTTTTATAAGCATTTAGTTTGATTTCACCTGGCGCGCGAATGGTTGTTTTCGCATCGGTTAATGTGAGCGCAGCAACAACAATATTTGCCGCCTGCATTTGTTCCGGTTTTAAAAGAACCGCGCTAGCTTCCTCATGGCCGCCATGACCGCCATGACCTTCTTCGCCAGATTCATCGTGGTCACCGCTTCCTTTGTGTTCCTCATGATCCTCTTTTTTTGCACTACCATGATGTTCTTCATCATCATGACCTTCATGCTCATCGTGATCCTCTTTTTTTGCACTACCATGATGTTCATCATCATCGTGTCCGTCATGCTCATCATGTTGTTGCTGTGCTTTTTGTTTAACATCTTTTACTGTAGCCGATTCATCTTTACTGCAAGCAGTCAGGCCAGATACAAACAGGCCTGAAAATAGCAGCACTGAAATTAAACTAATCAATTTATTACGTAACATCTTATGGGTTCCTTATATCTTGTTCGATTTGCAACCAGGATTCGATTTGTGCGGTTGCATCCAGCCACGCCAGCCAACTGGCCCAAAGCGTGGTGTGTAATTCGATACCGGCTGAGTGGGTATCCAGATTTTGTTTGATTTGCACCAGGTAATCAGTGGTACTTAAATCCCCTGCCTGCCATAAACGTTTTAATAATTTAAGTTGGCGGTTCATACTCACCTGACCACCGGCCTGCCATAGCTGCCAGGCATTTTGGGTTAACTGATAGTGGCGTGTTTGCGAACGAATATTGCCTTGCAAGTTTCGATACGCTTGTTGTGCTAACTGCTCGGCTTTTAGATAATCTTTTTCTGCCGCTTTAATTTCTGCTGTAAAGTTATTTCTTATGTTCAACGGAATACTCAAAGTTACACCAACAAGAGAATCTTTATCTTCTTTTCCGCCACGTATGGCAATGGTTGGGTCGGCACTGCTTTCGCTTTTACGTAAGGCAATAAAATTCTTACTCGCCTCAACATTGGCACGCATGACCTTCATTTGCGGCAAGCCTAATAAAAAAGAATTCAGATCAGTCGGTAAGCTGACAGTTTTAAAGCGATACGAAAGATTAAAGTCTAAAACCGACTTCGTTGCCGCCGACTGACCATAAAGTGCAAAATAGGCCTGCTCGGCATTCACCTGTTCAGACATGACCTGTGCATTTTTTAAAACAGATTCACTGTAGGCAAGATGCGCTAAATCCAGTTCAACCTGATTTAAGTCGCCCACCGAATGTTTTTTTCTTGCCAGGCTATAAAAATCTTTCATCAATTTTAAACGCCGAGTTGAAAGCTCGGCTAAATTTGATTTGTTTTTATAGTTAACCAACACATTTAATAAGTCACGAATTAATTGCTGACGTTGCAACTGAAATCCGGCTTGCGCTGCAATCATTTTTTGACTGGCAATACGCGTTTTAGCGCCTTGTTGATCGCCCCAATCTATCGTTTGACTAAAACCAATAGTGGAGGTACGAATACTGGTTTTTTCTGTATCAAGTTCTAATGACGGGTTGTATATAGCCTGCGAAGCGGCATTGAGTTGCGATTTCATCGCATCGCGTTCAGCCTGCGCCGCCGCGAGCCTTGGGTGAGTGGCCAACACCCTCTTGATAAGCTGCTGTATAACATCAGGTGCTGGCGATAAATCTGCCGCCGCAACGCCTGAGGTTTGTATCGAAAAAAATAACGCGACCACGGCTAACACACACCGGCTCGGCTTTGCTTTGAATAACATAATGATTAATTCCTTAAATTCTAAAATGAATACAATCCATTGTTCAGCCAAGCAAAACACCTGCAAGCTGGGTTTAATGGACTTAAGACACAGAATTTAAGAAATAGGTGGAGGATTAACCGGCTGTTCGCTAAGAGAATGTTTTATTACAACCAATATACGCTCGAAAACAGCGGGGATAGATTGAAAGCTTATTCGGCTGTCGCTGGACAGGCCCTGTAAATGCACGCTGCCATGGCAAAAATGGTCGCAGCTGTCTGTAATTGAATCTGGCACATTATCTGGCGACGCATCATGCGTATGCAGACTGCGCTCGGCTTTTGTTACTGCTTTGGCTATAGACGCCTTATATGAGGAACCGGAAGTAACATATGTACTTACATCCAATTGGGTCGATTGCTCACGATCCGCATGCTGGCTGTCCGCATCTAATGAACTACCAAACATTGCCCAAGCTGACTGGGTCGTTAGTAAACCAAAAATAAGTATATGGGCAATCAACTTTTTCATTGCCTCAAGTGTAGCTAAATTAGAAAAATGTCGCAAAAGTATTTTGAAAGGAATCTGCCCCTGACGGATCCCCGCGAAATTTTATATTCTCTATCATTGCGAGGAAATACTGAAAAACAAGCGTTTTTCAGTGTTGACGCGGCAATCTGCTTGCTAAACCCTCTTCTCATTCAGATTGCCGCACTCACAGGACTGCCACACGATTACTCGCAACTAAAGGTTCATTCGCAATGACGTACTTTTACCCGAGTATTGCAGTATTATTTCTAAGTTGTTGCTTTTGATAATTTTTATTCTTAATTTCGTGGAGCTCCGTCAGAGTCTGCCTCACTTTAAATCATCCAATATCATGCTCTTGTTTAAGGCATTGGAAAGTAAATCAAGTGAAACGCCGAAATATAACAATAATTTATCCAATCACTAAAGTTTTTTCATCTAGACCCGATAAAACTTTATGGTGTAAGTAAGTAGGCGAGACCCTACAAATAATATTGCTTTTTAAGGAGCTACAGAATGAAACGACTATCAATTATTGGTGCCTTTATCACAACGCTTGTCTTTACAGGCACGATTAATATCAGCATTGCAAATGCGGCTGAAATTAAATTGGGGGTTATGTCCGCTCGGGGTGCCTTAAAAACGATGAAACGTTGGAACGAACTGGGTAAATACATAAGCACCGAACTCGGTACTCCGGTAACCATTATGCCACTTAAACCCAATGAAACCATTCAAGCGGTCTCAGAAGGCAGCGTGACCTATATGCTTTCCAACCCGGTGCTAGCGGTTGCCCTAAAATACAAATTAGGTGCCGAACCCATCCTGACCATGAATAAAAAATCTGGCAGCCAATTTGCTGGAGTCATTATTGCCAAGAAAGGCAACGGCATTACGAAAGCAGCAGACTTAAAAGGCAAAAAAGTAATGGGATTTAAGTTTAAGCGTTCGGCAGCAGCCTATGTGTTTCAGGTTAAACTTTTAAAAGATAAAGGTATTGACCCGCATAAGGATTTTGCCGTTTTCAAGGAAGCTAAAAAACAGGATGACATTGTACTAGCAGTGCGAGCAGGTATTTTTGATGCAGGTTTTATTAAATCCGGCTTGCTTGAAACTATGGCAAAAGAGGGGGTAAGCATCGATGACTTTACTATTATCTCTAAAAAGAACGATAGTTTATCTAACGTACATAGCACCAGTCTTTATCCTGAATGGACAATGACAGCAGCCAAAAGCGCTGACCCTGCTACCACGGCAAAAATTAAAACTGCTTTACTTAAATTAACCGCCAATGATCCGGCAAGTAAAAAAGCTAAAATTGTTGGTTTTGTTGATGCCCTGTCACTTGATGGCTTAAGCGATACCTTAAAGTCTCTAAAGCTACCGCCTTTTGAAAAATAAACAACAAATTATGCCTTGAGTATTTATTGTGGGAAATTAATGATGGATGCAGAAAAAAAAATGTTCTTATCAAAGTTATTGTCATTTTCTAAATTGGGTATTACCGCTAAGTTTACCTTTTCGATTATTATTGTAATGGCACTAACGTCTCTGATTTCTGCAAGGATTATTTATATGCAGCAATCTGCTTCTATGAATGAGCTACTAGAAGCATCAGATAATACTGTGCAAAAATTATTCGACCAGAATAATACTGAAGCAAAAAAAGCACAATTATCAAAAATTAAAAATTTAGCTGAACTACTGGCGGCAATCGCACCTCCGGCCATTGCCGAATTTGATTTAAGTTCATTAGCAACCTATGTCAATATGGTCAGGCAAGATGAAGACATTAATTATGCCGCATTTGAAAACCAAACAGGTAATGTTTTAGCAACGTCAGGAGACAAAAGTAAAGTTGCAACCGATAACTTTTTTAAACAAAAAATTGTTGATGATGGCGTTGAATTGGGCAAGGTTATCATTGGTTTTAACTATACCCGGCTAAATAAGGACATGGCTATTGCTGAATCATTGTTTGAAGCAGACCATCAAAAAATGGCCGAAGTTGGCAAGCAAACGTCACAATTATCAAACATTAGTTTACTCGCCTCAATGGCTATTAGCGGTTTGATTACTGTTGGCGTTCTATTCTGGATGTTTAAACACCTCGTTGTTAACCGCCTCGCAATACTTGAGAACAGCATGAAGGACATAGCCGAAGGTGATGGCGATTTGACTAAACGTGTAATCGTAGAAAGTAAAGATGCCATAGACAGAGTCGGCTTATACTTTAATTTATTTCTGGATAAGATTCACAATGCCATCTCCCGTGTCGACGATGCATCACAACAACTAACGGCATCCTCAAAAGAACTCTCCACTATTACCGAAGACACCAAAACTTCCATTGATAACCAGCAACACGAAACAGAACAAGTTGCAACGGCCATCAACGAAATGGCTGCGACAGTCGGTGAAGTCGCACGCAATGCAACGAATGCTGCCAGCGCAACCCACGATGCCGATGAGCAGGCAATTGAAGGCAGAAAAATTGTCGCCTTATCCATTGAGTATATACATATCCTTGTTGATGATATTGAAGAAGCGGCCAAGGTAATTACAGAGTTAAAATCCGACAGTGAAAATATTGGCAGCGTTCTGGATGTTATTCAGGGTATTGCCGAGCAAACTAATTTATTAGCGCTTAATGCGGCCATTGAAGCGGCTCGTGCGGGCGAACAAGGCCGAGGCTTTGCAGTCGTGGCAGACGAAGTACGTACTCTCGCTAGCCGCACCCAGGAATCGACAACGGAAATTAAAACCATTATCGACAGTATCCAGATAGGCGCAGAAAAAGCGGTGGATGCCATGGAAAAAGGCCGTCAACAAGTGCACCAGAGTGTTGAGAAAACAACCGAAGCTGGTGTCTCACTTGAATCGATTACCGAGGCGGTAGCTAAAATCAATCAGATGAACACCCAAATCGCCAGCGCCGCAGAGGAACAAAACTCGGTTGCCGAAGAAATCAATAAAAACATCAGCCGAATAAGTGAGTACGCTGCAAGCACGGCAAATGGCGCGCAAACAACACAATTAGCAAGTACCGAGTTAGAAGGTTTATCCGGACAAATGAATGAACTGATGACTAAATTTAAAATATAAGCTCTATTTTTAATGGGGGGACTTCCCCCTTTAAAAACCATTTAAGCTCGTTATGGTTACTTTATAACCAATCATGATAATTCACTTCAACATTCCAACCGAATAACATAATAATTAAAGGCAAATATTTAATTGCCGATACCATTACTAACATTCATAAACCGACTAAAAATAAAAAATGAATAACTCAAGATTGAATATTTTACTTGTAGAAGGTAACGAGGCAGACTATTGCTTAACCCAGCAGGCCTTAGCCAATGCTTTTGACACAGATGAATATTATTTAGAACGGCTGACAAATGCCGAGCAGGCGCTAACAAAAGTAGTCGAATCAAATTTCGATATTTTGCTGTTTGATGTCTGTCTTGGTAAAAGAAATGGAATAAAAATTGCCAAGTATATCTGCTCTAATCTAGCTGCCTCCCTGCCGATTATTTTACTCACCAAGCACCGCACACCTAATACCGGAGTGCAGGCAATTGAAGCCGGTATTTCTGATTGTATAAGCAAACAAACCCTCAGTGCCGACAAATTAAAGAAAAGTATCCTCTATGCCATTGCCCGTCAACATGCACAAAGTGCATTACATGAAAGCAAATTGCGCATTCATGCCATGCTCAACTCAATGCGTGACGGAGTAATTACCTCCGATAAAAATGGCTTGATAAACTCGGTCAACCCTGCCGCCGCCAAACTATTTGGTTACAGCGAGCTAGAACTTATCAATTATCCGATAAAAAAATTAATTCCATCACTGCTTTCTAAAACATCTTTTTATAAAAAATATATCGATACCCGAACCGAAACCGAAGCGCAGCATAAAAGCGGCAAAAAAATACCCATTGAATTATCCACCAGTGAATTTACACTGGAGGATGAGCCGATGGTCACCAGTATTATTCATGACATCAGCAATCGCAAAAAAATTGAATTACAAGTTGAACATCAGGCACATTACGACCCCTTAACCGATCTACCCAATCGTCGTTTGTTAATGGATCGGCTTGAATATTCACTTAAAACATCACGCCGTTATAAAAGTTATGGCGCCTTGCTATTTTTAGATCTGGATAATTTTAAGCATTTAAATGACTCTCTCGGACACAGCATAGGCGACAACCTGCTCCAGCAAGTTGCCACGCGTTTAACCGAAAATGTTCGCGACTCCGATACTGTGGCACGTTTAGGCGGCGATGAATTTGTCGTGATACTCACCGCCCTAGATCAAAGCGAGCATCGCGCTTCAACCCTGGCACACCAAATCGCAGAAAAAGTACGCAGCGAAATTGGAAAAACTTACAACCTGAATGGCCACGACTATCACTTTACACCAAGTATAGGCATTGCACTTTACCCGGGTGAAAACAATTCGGCCGATGACATATTAAGACACGCCGACTCAGCAATGTATCTTGCAAAATCAGAAGGCAGAAATACCGTCCGTTTTTACAAAACAAGCATGCAGGCAACCGCCGATAATCGCTTACAACTGGAAAAAGAATTACGTCATGCCTTAAAAAATAATGAATTTGTACTGCACTACCAACCACAAATTAATTCCCAGGGACAACTGGCCGGACTAGAAGCCCTTATTCGCTGGCAACACCCAAGCAAAGCACTCTACCCGCCGGATAATTTTTTGTCGATTGCAGAAGACGCCTGCTTAATGGTTGATATAGGGAAGTGGGTTATTGAAACCGCCATGCAACAGTTTGCTCAATGGCGAAAAGATAATATTATTCCAGATAAAACCATTCTCGCAATTAATGTTAGCCCGTCTCAATTTAATGACAAAAATTTTATCCCGCAAATTCTGGATAGCTTGCAAAAATCTCTTTTACCGGCAAACAACATACTGCTAGAAATTACCGAAAATTTGATGATACAAAATATTGAATCGGCTATTTCTAAAATGCTGATACTCAAACAACAGGGCATTCAATTTGCTATCGATGATTTTGGGACTGGCTATTCATCACTGCAATACTTAAAACGGCTGCCTATTAGCCAGATAAAAATCGACAAACAATTTACTGTCGATTTTACTATCGACCCCAATAACGCCGCTATCATAGAAGCTATATTATCAATGGCGCATCATTTTGATCTGGAAGTGGTTGCCGAAGGCATAGAAGCCCAACCTGAGCTGTATTTTCTGCAGGCTAAGGGCTGCAATATTTATCAGGGTTTCTTTTTCTCAGCCCCGTTGGCGGCCAGTGAGCTTGAATTATTTATTCACAAAAATGCAAAGAACAACTCGCTACCACAACCAGCTGCTGAAAATTTATTTGACATGTCCAGCATTGTCAAAAAAAATTACGCCTGAAAACTTCCGCTATTTATTTTTAAACTTTAAACTGACCAACCAGTTCCTGCATTTGAATGGCAACCGTATTTAGGGATGAACCTGCGTTAGCAAGCTGAGTGATATTGTCTGCATTCACATCCGCTAACTGACTAATATTAACAATGTTTTTATCAATTTCTGAAGCCACCGCGCTTTGTTCTTCTGCTGCGCTGGAAATTTGTGTATTCATATTACTAATAATGGACACTGACTGGGTAATCTTATCCAGTGCATCACCGGCATGTGCCGCTTCCGCTACACCTTCTTCTGATGTTGCCTGACCACGATTCATAATACTTGCAGCCTGTCCCGAACTGTTTTGTAAGTTTTCTATCATCGACTGAATCTCCATCGTTGATTCCTGAGTACGACTGGCCAGAGTGCGCACTTCATCAGCAACAACCGCAAACCCCCGACCTTGCTCGCCAGCCCGAGCCGCTTCAATAGCAGCATTTAAAGCCAATAAATTCGTTTGTTCAGCAATACCACGAATAACATCGAGTACCGTGCCAATACTTTCACTATCATCACGTAACTGGTTAACGGCCACCACACCTTCACCTACATCATTTGCAAGCTGATTAATAATCGATATCGTTTTACTCACCACCACGTTACCTTCAGTTGCTGCGTTGTTTGCATTTGTTGCCGCTTCGGCTGCCTGCTCAGCATTGCGCGCAACTTCAACAACCGTTGCTGCCATTTCATTACTCGCAGTGGCCACTTGTTCAGCATCAGAACGTTGTGACTGCATTCCATTCTGGCATTCCACCACGATACTGGATAAATTTTCTGCTGCACTACCAACCTGGCTGCTATAACCTATTAGTTTCTGAATCATTGCTTGTTGCTTATCCATAAAAGTATTGAAATAAGTAACTAACTGACCGACTTCATCATTGCCTGTTGCCTGTAAGCGTTGGGTTAAATTACCGCTGCCGTTTGCAATTTCATATAAATTGCCTGATACATTTTTTATGTTTGCCGTTATATTGTTTGCAACATAATAAGCACTACCGGCTAAAACCAGCATTAAGATAACCCCAATAATCGTACTCAGTTGAATGCTCCATTGCGAGGTTTCATTCGTAATAGTTATTATATCGGTAAGATTTTTTTCACTTTCTTTGTAAAATGCCTCCAAGTGTTCCTGTAACACTTTAAGTGATGCCTGCATGGCTGTGGTGCTGGCTTGAATCTGTTCAGGCTTAAGACTTCTGTTGAGCATACCCATCGTCAGCGGTTTTGCTAACTTGTAATACGTTTCTAATTCTTGTTTTAAGCGTTTAATCTCGCTGCTTTTACTGTTATCAAGTTTATTAATTTCATCAAAAGACTTAATCATGTTCATAATAATCCCATCAGCCTCTTCAATCGATTCTTCTTCTGCCACGGCTTCATTTAACAGGATAATAATTTTATCAAGCTGCAAATAATTTTTTTCACCGAGGTCTAAGGTAGGATAAATAATATTTTGAAGTTTGGTTAAATTTGTTGCATTCGTACTAGCAACAAAAAAGCTCACAACAAAACTTATCCCAAAACCAACAATAGCAATCAAGGCAATCGACATTATCTTGTAGCGAAGCGATAAGTTATTAAAAAATCTCATTTTTAATCCTCCATAGGGATCGGTAAAACATCTAGTTTTGGAATCATGTAGTGGAGGTTAGATTGCAGGCTGACGCTGAACAACATGACCATAGAAGCCCTATCGGCATGGCCAATAGCGATCTTTAAATATATATAATAAGGGGTCCAGACCTGACGGATCCCCCACAAAATTAATGCTAAAAGTGGTGAATAACAATAACTCAGAAAAAAACATTAATATAAATGGAAAAAGTATGTCGTTGCGAGTGAACCTTTAGCGACGAGTAAAACGTGGCAGTCTATGAGCGCGGCAATCTGAAAGATAAGAGAGTTTAACAAGAAGATTGCCGCGTTAGTCCTGAAAAACACTTGTTTTTCAGGACTTTTTCGCAATGACAGAGAATATAAAATTTTGTGGGGATCCCGTCAGGGTCTGACCACTTCAATTACACCTTTAAAGACTAAACTTTTCCTATATTTAACCGATAGCAATGCTTAAGCCCATTAAAGCATTTACTTGATAAGCCCACTCAACTACTCTTGTATCTAAATCGACCTTATATTAGAATATTAGAGTATTTTAATTAACTATTCATAGAATTTATCCCTGCATTAAATTTGGTACTAAATTCTTGCTTAATCGCATTACCACTAAATTTGAACAATAGAGTCCTTTATGTCCTATTCCAATACTGCGTCAACAGAACAAACATCTGCAAATACTCGCATTGAAGTCAAAAATACCACCTGTTATATGTGCGCCTGTCGTTGCGGTATTCGCGTTACATTACGCGATGGTGAAGTTCGCTATATTCAAGGCAACCCTGAACACCCTTTAAATAAAGGGGTTATCTGTGCCAAAGGTGCCTCGGGTATTATGAAGCAGTACTCGCCTGCTCGACTCACCAAACCGCTTAAACGTAAAGCCGGTGCCGACCGTGGCGATGCACAATTTGAAGAAATCAGCTGGGAAGAAGCGTTTTCGACCATTAGCGAACGCCTCGAGCATATTCGCAAAACCGACCCAAAAAAATTCGCCCTGTTTACAGGTCGCGACCAAATGCAAGCTCTCACGGGGATGTTTGCGAAGCAATTTGGCACACCGAACTATGCCGCCCACGGTGGTTTTTGCTCGGTGAATATGGCTGCCGGTATGATTTACACTATCGGCGGTTCATTCTGGGAATTTGGTGGCCCGGATTTAGATCGCGCCAAGTTATTTATTATGATTGGCACCGCCGAAGATCATCATTCCAACCCGATGAAAATGGCTTTATCTAAATTCAAGCGTAACGGTGGCCGTTTTATTTCGATTAACCCAGTGCGCAGCGGCTATTCTGCGATTGCCGATGAATGGGTACCGATTAAACCCGGCACCGACGGCGCTTTATTCCTGGCTCTGATCCACGAACTGATTAAACAGGGTTTATATGACCGCGAATTTTTAACCCAATATTCCAACTCGGCACAACTGGTTATCGACGATGAAAAAGACGATGACGATGGCATGTTCCTGCGCACCGATGTGACTCAGGACACCGAATGTTTTGACCCCCAGGATGCCGTTTGGTGGGACAGACTTACCGACAAACCGGTTCGCACCCACACCAAAGAAGCCGACCCCTATTTAATGGGCGAATTCACCATGCCCGATGGCACCAAAGCCAAGCCGGCATTCCAGAAGTTAAAAGACCGAGTAGAACAATACACCCCGGAATGGGCGAGCAAGATCACCGGTATTCCAACTGAAACAATCAAACGCCTGGCGCACGAAATGGGCATTACCGCACGTGATGAAAAAATTGAATTACCGATTGCCTGGACCGACGTTTGGGGCAACGACCACGATACCGTTACTGGTAATCCGGTTGCATTCCATTCCATGCGCGGAACAGCAGCGCATTCCAATGGCTTCCAAACTATTCGTGCCATGTCGATATTAATGTCCTTACTCGGCACGATTGATCGCCCCGGTGGCTTCCGTCATAAAGCACCGTTCCCGCGGCCGATTCCACCGTGTGCCAAAACACCCAAAGGCCCGGAAGGCGTTAAACCCAATACGCCACTTGGCGGCATGCCGCTAGGCTGGCCGGCCGACCCGGACGATTTATTTGTTGACGATAAAGGCGAGCCGGTTCGTATCGACAAAGCTTTTTCCTGGGAATACCCGCTGTCTGCGCACGGCTTAATGCAAAACGCCATTACCAATGCCTGGCGTGGCGACCCCTATGAAATTGATACACTGCTGATCTTTATGGCCAACATGGCTTGGAACTCCAGCATGAATACTTCCGAAGTGCGTAAGATGCTTAACGACAAAAAAGAAGACGGTGAATATAAGATACCGTTTTTAATTGTTGCCGATGCATTCCAGTCTGAAATGACCGCCTATGCCGATTTAATTTTACCAGACACCACTTACCTCGAACGTCACGATGTGATGAGTATGCTGGATCGTCCTATCTCCGAATTCGACGGCCCGGTTGACTCGGTACGTATTCCGGTTGTTGCACCAAAAGGTGATTGCAAACCGTTCCAGGAAGTTTTAATAGAAATTGGTTCACGTTTAAAACTGCCAGCGTTTACCAACGATAAAGGCGAACGTAAATACCGTGACTACCCCGACTTTGTCGTCAACTACGAAACCGAACCCGGTTCCGGCATTGGCTTCCTCGCCGGTTGGCGTGGTAAAGGCGGTGAAAAGTTTATGAAAGGCGAACCCAACCCAAACCAATGGGAAATGTATGAAAAAAATAACTGCGTTTACCAGTACCATTTACCAAAATCATTCCAGTACATGCGTAACTGGAATGCCGGTTACTTACAATGGGCACAGGAACACCGTTTAACAAAATATGCTGAACCGATTAACATTCATATTTATTCTGAAGTGCTACAAAAATTCCGTTTAGCCGCACAAGGTAAACGTGAAGGCAAACAGCCACCCGAACATTTGCGTAAACGTGTCGAAGAACATTTTGACCCGCTACCATTTTATAGCGAACCATTAGAGTCACAATTAACGGATAAACATAAATATCCATTGAATGCGATTACCCAACGACCCATGGCAATGTACCACTCATGGGATTCACAAAACGCCTGGTTACGACAAATTCATGCGCATAACTATTTACATCTACATCCATCGCTCGGTGAAAAACACGGCTTTGAAGATGGCGACTGGATTTGGGTTGAGTCGATGCACGGCAAAGTACGTTGCATGTGTCGCTTTAGTGAAGCGGTTGAACCCGGCACCGTCTGGACATGGAACGCAATTGGTAAAGCATCCGGTGCCTGGAATCTGGATGCAGATGCCAACGAATCTAAAAAAGGTTTTTTACTTAACCATTTAATCTCTGAAGAGTTACCGGCTAACGAAGCGGGTGAACATGTTTCTAACTCCGACCCCATTACCGGTCAGGCCGGTTGGTACGATGTTCGAGTACGTGTATATAAAGCCGATGAAAACGAAGCACCAGAAACTTATCCGCAATTCGATACCATGCCGAGTTACCCCGGTACCGACAAAAAACCTAAATGGCTAAGTTACTTCGCCGGTAAATTTACTAAAAAGTAAACCTTATTAAGCAGTAAGATAAAACAGGATTCATTTTATGACTCAGTTAGCATTAGTTATCGACTTAAACGTTTGCGTAGGCTGTCATGCCTGCGTAACCAGTTGTAAAGAATGGAACACCTCTGGCTCTGCTGGCTCGATGAGTGACGATAACCCTTACGGACAAGACCCAACCGGTACTTTCTTTAACCGTGTACAAACATACGAAGTTGGCGAGTTCCCTTTAACCGAAACCGTTCACTTTCCTAAAAGCTGTTTACACTGCGAAGATCCACCGTGTGTGCCTGTTTGCCCAACCGGCGCGAGTTATAAACGGGAATCCGATGGTATTGTTTTAGTTGATTACGATAAATGTATTGGTTGTCGCTATTGTTCATGGGCTTGTCCTTACGGTGCACGTGAAATTGATGAGCACCAGAAGGTTATGAAAAAATGTACCTTATGTGTTGACCGAATTTACGACGAAGAATTACCCGAAGAAGAACGTAAACCAGCTTGTGTACTTGCTTGCCCAACCAGCGCACGCTTATTTGGTGACGTACATGATTCTGAATCAGAAATTTCCGTCACCATTCGTGAAGAAGGTGGTTATCAGTTAATGCCGGAATGGGGTACCAAACCGTCTAACCATTATTTACCACGACGTAAAACACGCTTGCATATTCATGATGATGAACTCGAACGTGCCGACAACCCATTGAATAAAGAACAACGTAAACCGCATGGTCCAATTGATGCGCCGACGTTGGATGATTCGACCAGTTGGTAGACCTGGATTCCCGCCTGCGCGAGAATGACAATATTTAGATTCCCGCCTACGTGGGAATGACATCGGAAAAACAGAGGAACACAAAAATGCATCCGGCTTTTAGCGTGATTTTTTTAACAACCTTAATTGGCGTTGGTCAGGGATTATTTTTAGCATTATTTACCGGCCAAAGTTACTCGGCTGTTAAGTTACTGCCCGCTGCAGCCAGTAGCGAGTTTTATAGCATTGGCGGCTTAATCGCTTTAATCTTTTTAATCGGCGGGCTGATTGCATCGTTCTTTCATTTAGGCCATCCGGAACGTGCCTGGCGTGCAGCAGCTATGTGGCGTACATCGTGGTTATCGCGTGAAGTTCTCGCTTTACCGACAGTGATGGGGTTGCTCTTTGTTTATGCCATCATGCATTATTTTTCCTGGGATATGGTTTTATTTACCAGTGCTGCCGGCGCAGAATTATCTTTATCTCTTATTGTGGGTATCCTCGGAATGCTTGCCACCTTTGCGCTCTTCCTTTGCACGGGCATGATTTACGCCTGTCTTAAATTTTTACAGGAGTGGCATACACCTTTAACTGTAATTAATTATACTTTACTCGGTACTGCATCAGGCTTTGTACTTGCAACGGCCTTTGCAACCTATACTGCGCCGGGCCTGTTAAAATTTTTTGGTATCTGGTCCATTATTATTACTTTGACAGCGTTAATTACCCGTTCGGCTTCATTGCTGCGTAACCGTAATATTAAATACAAATCGTCGCCACAAACAGCAATTGGTGTACGGCATACAAAAGTAAAACAAATTGCCATGGGCATGATGGGCGGCTCGGTTAACACCCGTGACTTTAATCATCATGCATCTGTTTTGTTTTTTAAGTCGATTAAATGGGTATTTTTACTACTAACTTTTATTGTGCCAAGTGTTTTAGTTTGGGTTGGTATGGAAGAAGCTAACCGTAGTATTTTATTCAGTGCTTTTATTGTGCAATATATTGGTTTAATTGCAGAACGCTGGTTTTTCTTTGCACAGGCTAATCACCCGCAAAATATCTATTACCAGACGGTTTAACACTCATAACCGCTAACTTAGGTCTCTAATACTAAAAGCCTATCAAATTGATAGGCTTTTTTTTACCCCTAAAAACTAATAACTTGCTAATAAATAAGCAAGTTTCCCTATAAATAAATTATCCATATTTATATTAAGTTTTTCCGTACTCTGCCGATAAATAACATAGCAAGTAGTCGTTCGAAGGTACTAAAAATGGCAATTGATAAAACTCTTTATGATCGTTTAGGTGGCAAAGCCTGTTTCGAAAAAGTCCATAAAATATTTTACGACAAGGCCTATGCCCACCCCTGGTTAAGCCTGTATTTTACCGACAAACCTCAAGAGCTTCTTGAAAATCAGCAAACAGATTTTATGATACAGCTGATGGGGGGGCCAAAATGTTATTCAGGTAAAACACCCAAATCGGCTCACCAGCACATTCTTATTAGTAATGAACTTTATGAGCTGCGCTCAAAAATGTTGGCCGAATCCATTAGCGAAGCAGGGATCAGTGACGAGTTAAGAGATGAATGGATTGCAGTGGACACTACCTTCCAACGTGCCCTAGTAAAATCCTCTGAAAGCGAATGCGTTCGTTCTTATCCAACTCAGCCAATCCTTAACTTTTCGAAATAGTAAACCTTTCATATTCAAATAAAACTTATTTTCACGCCACGGATAACTACTTTTCTGCTATCCTAGCGTGCTTTTTTAGACTGGTCTTTCCCTAACATGGAACTAGCTCTAAATTTTAAAGTCTACTACATAGTCTGAAAAATCCACTATTAATATTATTACCTGAGCCCAAGTACACCTTATGAAATTAACACAAATTTATAACATATTAATCCTTAGCGTATTTTCACTTAACGTTTACGCCCAAAAATACCCGAACGTGGATGTCGAGCTTAAAGCCGTAAAAATTTCTAAACATGGCTACTTCGTTCAAGGCAAGGCTGGTATTGCAACGGACAATGCAGGCTTTATTTCAAATGCAGGTTTTATCGTTACAAGAAAAGGTGTGGTGGTACTCGATAGTCTGGGAACCCCCTCATTAGCAACTAAAATGCTGGCAGAAATACGTAAAGTAACTCAACTTCCCATTCGCTATGTTGTTGTAACGCATTACCATGCTGACCATATATACGGCTTACAGGTTTATAAAGATGAAGGTGCTAAAATAATTGCACCACAAGGCGCTAAGGTTTATTTATCTTCAAATGTTTCAGATAGCTTACTTGCTTCACGCCGCATCGATCTTGCCCCTTGGGTGAACGAGTCAACTCATCTTGTTGAACCGGATCAATATATTGATAAAAATACCCACTTCACTGTCGGCGAAGTTAAATTTGAATTAACCTCACTGGGTAACGCCCATTCAGAAGGTGATTTAACTATTCTGGTTAAACCTGACAATATTTTATTTTCCGGTGACCTGATTTTTGAAGGTCGAGTTCCATTTGTCGGTAATGCAAATATTATTAACTGGTTAAAAGCACTGGATACAATGCGCAGCGTTAATGTTACTGCCATATTACCCGGCCATGGCCCGTTAGCAAAAGAACCCAATGCCTTGATCAACTTAACTTATAACTACCTTTCACTTCTTAAAACAACCATGCAAGCTGCGGCTGAAAACTGGACACCGTTTGCCGAAGCCTACGCTAAAATTGACTGGGGAGAATATATGTTTCTTCCTGCCTTTGAAGCAGCAAATAGAAAAAATGCTTACAATGTTTTTTTGTTTATGGAACAAAGATAACTTATAAGTTTTAAACCAATTAGGTTAAAAAATAAGCATGTTTAAATCTAAATTCGATTAAATCATATTTTTCCGTTTCTAAAATGGACAAAACAAACTTAATCAGTATAATAAAAAAAAATAATTAAAATGCTACATGTTCCGCTAATTATCTATTTAAGAATTTTATCGTAAACCGCTTTGGATTCCCATCCCCGCCTACACTGGGGACAAACTCTGCGCGGAATACAGGTTAGCGAAACAGAAGCGAATTAAATAATAATAAAAGTTTGTCCATAAAATATATAAGGGGTTCTTCATCGTGACAATATTTAATACTATTAAAAAATTATCGGTCATCGCGTTAGTTGTTACAACATCGGCATGCTCAAGTACTTACCATATTCCTGTTTATAAAAACGTAGCGGATAAAGTCCAGTCAACGGACGTAACATTGGGACTTAATCAAGAAGAGATTTACGTTGATTTTGTTGTTGCACAAGGTGGTGGTGGCGGTTATGGCATTCTAGGAGCACTTATAGCAGCCGCCGTTAATGCAGGCATCAACTCATCAAGCTCAGAAGATGCAGAAAAATTGGCTATACCGCTAAGAAATGCAACTGTTGATGTTAATTTCAGTTCTGAGTTTACTGCCGCGCTCAATAACGAATTGAAAAAAATAAATTGGTTAAATGCTAATAAAACATATGTAAGAAATTCATATAAATTCAGCGACAGCACCGAACTCACAAAAGACAGTGCAAGCAGTGCGGTATTATTGGTAACGGCTAGATATTATGTTAAACCTGATATTAATGCCTTTAATATCGATACCGTTTTAAAGTTAATTCCCAATAGCCCTGCTTTGATCGCATTAGCAAACAAAAATAAACCTGATGAAGAACTTCCCTACCTCTACAGAAATAGAATTAGCTTTACCTTTAAACTACCATCAGCAGCACTGGATAAAGAGGCTGCTATTTATGAATGGGTTAAAAATGACGGTAAGAAACTAATAACCGCCTTGCGTAAAGGTATTGGCGATGTTGCACATATGATTGCTTTAGATTTATCAAATACGGTTGATAGCAACGTAAAATCTGAAGACTCTGATTCTAAACAAGAGGTTATTGTCGCATCCGGTGAGAATTACAAAATTGCCCGTATGCCAACCGGGAATCTGGTCACAACTATCAACTAGTACCATTTATTGCACCACTATGTCATTTGGCATAGCGGTGCAATAATAAACGTTATTCTTATGCATCCTAAATTATTATTACTGCTGTCATGTGCCTTGATTACTGCTTGTGCAACCGCCGAATTTGCAAACAGTAAAATGCATTTCACACGTGTTGATCAGACTACTGTAGACTACGATGATGAAATAGATACCGATAATGAGGCGGCTACGAATATTAAACGACCAACAGCTTCATGTAATGTTCTTGTTAATTCTATTACTGACAAACGCCACAGCCGAAAAAGTTTTGGCACATCTTATCGTTATGAAAAGTTTGCACTTCATGTTCCTGAATGGGTAGAAGCTGGATTACTTAGCATTAAGCCTCATCATCTTTATATGCAACAAGCTACAACTGTAGAAAATAAAATTTTAATGGATATTGAAATACTAAAAGCCTATATGCATCACCGTGCAACCTCACTTAATGCCAATGTGGTATTAAGAGTAAAATACCGGCTTGATAATAAAAACCAGAGTAAAATCTATCGCGGCATGGATACGAGCTTAAACTGGGCAGGAGCAACAAACGAAGTTGAAGATAGCATGAATATCGCAATTTCCAAGGTTCTGGATGAAATCACTGCAGACATTAGCAATCAATGTATAAGATTAAGGTAACTAAAAACCGTTAGAGTGCTTCATCCTGTTGCTTCCTCTAATCATCATAAGATTTTTTCTTTTGACAGCCTGCCGATAGCTCCCTTTCACATTGTTGCCGTTGCATATTTTGGAGAGTATTATAGCCCACTCGTTTAAGTGAACCACTACTACAGGAAGCAGTGATTAAAACAATAACAACCGGTAACAGACTTATAATTTTTTTCACTCGTTTCATTGCTTTAAGTTAATTATTTTTTGCCGATATCTGCAAGCTTATTTTACCTAGATAAGGATAATTATAGCTCGGCAATTTGAGATTTAAACGAATTCCCAAGGCATCGTTATCACTCAGCCAGGTTATTTTATCGTAGCTTAACCAGTTTTTATAGCTGAAAACTTCCCACAAGCATCTTCACGTGCTTTCGCCTCTACCTTGATTTCCAAAAAATACAACTCAATCGTGAGAGCCGTTCAGAAACTGTTTCGTTTATACAAACACAGGTTACTAAAGTCTGGTGGTTATTAATCGCTTTAATTGTGCGGCTTAATCTTGCGATGAATTTTTTTGCTGGAGGTTATATTTTTTACGGCTTACTGCTCACCATAATGGGTACTGCATTATATATACACGGCTTATTTTCAAAACAAATGTTAAGCCATGCAGGTATTATTATGGTACTACTGGGGCTTTTGGGTATCGGATTACGCCTGCCTTTTGCTGTACTTGAATGGTTAAGTATATTCTGCTTCGGTATCGGCAGACCAATACTTGGTTTGAGTTTTAACCAACCAGTACGGACGCGGATTATGGCTTATCTGTCGACAAGGGGCGAATCCACTTTTAATGAATTAAAACAAGCATTAATAATAACCGATAGTAATCTAGACTCTCACTTGAAAAAGCTACTAAGTGTCAAATATGTTCAGTTAAAGAAAAAAACTGCCATAAAAGGTAAACCACAGACCATCTATAAACTCACTAAAACCGGCATCGATGCATTTGAGAATTATATAGAAGCGTTAAAGCGTTTGCTTAGTCCTCAATTTTCCAACCATTAAAGCTAAAATACTGAAAGACACTATCTACATTCAATAATCATCTCATTATATTTACTTACTCACTGCTGTCCCATTAACTTTAAGCCCCTGCTTTGAATATAGAAAGCCTGGTCATTGCGAGCGATAGC
>CAZDEC010000047.1:0-24981 GCA_964504295.1 uncultured Thioalkalispiraceae bacterium | reverse complement strand
TTAGGTATTCCTGTTGTTGATGTACCAAATATATATCCTAAATTCCGATCACCTTCTTTATCAATTGTTCCCGAACCTTCAATGTAAGTTTGTAAATTTATATCATACTTATCAGAGCTATCGACGTATTTTTCCATGATGGCAATATTTGTGTAATAACCTTCGTAACTATTGCTCTCATCGTCATCATCGGCACCATGCTTTTTATACAAAACAGAGGCATTGTCCTTGTCATTCTGACTTGTCCTTATTTCCAGGTCTTTTGCGGAAATACGTTCTTCTTTAGTTAATTTATTGTCAGGCTGCGAAAGCAAACGTTGATCTATATTTGTTCGATTATTTAGAGTACCATCAAAAAAAACAGCTATACGAATTTTTATAGACTTGACATCTTCCTCTTGAATGTCTTCTTCATCAAGTGTTAGAGAATTCTGATTATCTTCAGGCATTATATCTCCTCCCTAAAAATCACACACTATATTTATAATACTAATTAACCTGCACCGAACCACCACGAATACGGTTGACCCCGGATGCTTCATTTAACAGATACTTACCTTTAATAAGTATCTTACCTGCCTTTGATAAGATAATACTTGATTCACCACATTTAAGCTCAATAATATCTTTTGCCTCGAATGTTATTTTATTGCCATCAATTAACACATCATCCAGACCAGCTTCGCTCTCTAGTAATACATTAGAATCTACTACGTTATTCTCGACAGTAGAAATAGTTTGTTGATTGAATTTTTCTAGCATTTCATTTAGTGGGTTGTGAATAAGCCCCATAATAATAGGACTATTTAAATTACCCTTTGAAAATAAAATAGCGATATTTTTCCCAACATGTTGACTAGTAATACTAATGGTAGATATTGCAGTTAATGGATCAATATGGCGATTACCAGGGAAGTCAACACAGGGTTCCCCCTTTATATTTATGCTTTGTACTACACCAATGATAATCTCACCAGGAGCGATGTGGCTATCGTCCGATTCAATAACAGCATTAAAATCTATGTCGCTGGATAAATCACTCATATTAATTTGTTAGTACATTGCTACCTTTAATAACAACATTACTTGTACCCTTGATATTGATAGTTTTTCCACTAATCGTGATATCACCATTACTTTTCATAACAATCTGTGCAGCCCCCGTTCTAATTGTTATTTTATCATCTGCATCCATTGTGATTGTTTTTGCATGCAGACTATAGTCTTTTGTTATATCTTCGGTATATTCACCACTAACTGTTTCGGTTAAATCTTTGTCGACATGTATCGTCATATTCGACATAATTGTTTCTTTGTGATCACCGTCCACATCAATCGTTTTGTTCTTTTTAATAAATTCAGTTTGATTATTATTAACAGTCTTATTCCGATCATTTTCTATCGTTGAGTTTTCATCATGCTTAATAGTTTTAGTCCGATCATTATCGACCGTTAACGTTTCATCATTTTCTACACGCGCATCCATGTTCTTTTCTGCATGGATATAAATCTGTTCACTACCTTTTTTATCTTCAAAGCGGAGTTCGTTATAGTTTTCGGCTGTTGCGCCCTTGGTAGAACGTGTTTTGATACCACTTTGGGTTTTAGAGCTATAAACGGGTTTGTTTTTACCATTATAAACAGAGCCTGTAACAATGGGTCTGTCTGGATCGCCATCCAGAAAGTTAACGATTACCTCATGACCAATACGTGGAATAAATGAACTACCCCACTGATTCCCTGCCCAGCTTTGTACTACACGGATAAAGCAGGTGCTGTTCTCGTCTTTTTTACCATCGCGATCCCAAATAAACTGGACTTTTATACGACCATATTCATCGATGTATATTTCTTCTCCAGCAGGGCCAACAACAATAGCTGTTTGAGGGCCAGGCATAACCGGGCGAGTATGATTTAGCTGTGGCCTAAAATGTGTATCTACTGAGATACATTGCAGTGTATTACTATAACCCGCCATATCATCACTTTTTTCATTAACGGTATAGCTTGAATCCTTTGCCGAATGTATCGTGCTTAGAATAATATACTTGCCCTTTTCAGCCTTTAAAGCGTGCTTTGCAAGTTTAAATGCGCCACCGGCATAAAAGCTACTGCAATTACTTGCTGCATTAATTATATTTATGTTTGCCTCTTCGGCATCCATACGCATTTTAACTAATTCGGTTCCAGCGGCAGTATCATAAAGCGTTGAGTATTCGTAATGTTCATACTTTTCATTATTCGCAAATTTACTATTTGTTTTTGTATTCGCAACCAGGTTTTTACCGGGTTCTTTAAAATTATAATCATTTAAAGTCCATTGACCTTTTTGAAAATTATGTGAGTTTTCCCAATGAGATAGTTGTGATTCGGTATTTGTTCCTTTGGAATATTCTAAATCTGTTTCTGCACAATCTTCATAAGAGTTTTTTTGGTCGACTATAACCATAGTGTGTTTTTGTTCATCATGCTTAAAATAATAAGCAATGCCATCTTCTTCTAACAAGCGGGAAATAAAATGAAAATCACTTTCATTGTGCTGAATACAGTATTCGCGCCTGTTGCCACCCAGTGCTTTAAATTCGAAGTCGTTAAAACCTGAATCTTTAAAGATTTTTGTAATGATATCTTTGGTGGTTTTATCCTGGAAGATTCGGTGATTGTTTGTTTTTTTCAAAAACCATAACCATGGCACCATCGTTAGTCTGTATTGGCGTAAATTATTTTCATTAACCTCGCCAAGCGATATTTGGCTGACATAAGCATTAAAAAATCGTTTTTCTGCTGTATGAATACTAACAGTTCCTACTTTTGCAATAAGTTGTTCAGGGAGTATTTCTTTATTTTCGGAAAGGACATCAAGACTAAACTGGAATACATCAGATATATACTCAGAGCCACTAAAACTTGTAAGCAGAAGTGTATCTTTCCCTAACCCAAAATCAGAGATCGATATCGTTCGATTATCTTGTGTTATTTGGCCCATAAGTACTGTACGACACCCTCATCAATGAGGTTTAATATAGTTTATATTTCACCCAACCATGGGTAGATAGTGTTACGTATGTTATTTTTGACAAAAACAAATAGAGCGGAATTAATCCGCTCTATTTATTTAAAACCTAATTAAAGAAGTTTTGCTTTGTCTAAATCATAACCAACACGCTGTGGGCTACCAGCTTTATTTGATTTATCGTGGTCTTTATAGTTAACCATAATGGAAGCATAACTAAGCGTAATGGTTTCCATTGGTTCATCATCTCCACTAGCAGAGATGTCATAGCCACTTACAATACAGTCTTCCAGAGTATAATCCATAAATTCTTCGACTTTCTCAGTGCCTGTACGCACGAATTTGATTATCACTTTTTTACCTGCTGCACCAGTAACAGATTCCTTAAAAAAGGCCGCTGCTGAGCTGTCTACACGTTTGGTAATTTGAATTTCATCGAGCTGAGGACGTGAAGATTCACGATTGCTCATAGCACCTGGTTCCATGCTGATAGTCCGGTTAACACCAAATTGTAGAGAATTACATGAGATATGGTCAGTGTAACCGTCTGCAGTTACATTGCCTTTAATACCATCATATTTAATATAAATAGCCATAGAGATAATTCCTTTTGTTGACTGTTTTTGAAAAGTATCTGGAGCTTAACGTATCTTTTTACTCTAAACAACAAGATATTTTTTAGTTTGTGAAACAGATTTAATTAAATATTATTTACTAAATTAACACAAAATATGCTAATTATTGAATGAATATTAACCATTTTAAATAGACTGAGAATCAACAAAATCACCGTATATCTCGCGTGGCATGATATTCGTAACTACAAGCTCGTAATCGCCATATTATGCTCATTAAACCTGTAGTCATTGCGAGGATGTACTGAAAAACAATTGTTTTTCAGTACTGCCGCGGCAAACTTCTGCTTAAGAGCACTTATATTTCAGATTACCACGCACACTCTGTTGCCTCACAATGACAGACTTTATATTGAATTATCAGGAGATTGTCATAAAGCATTAATTCCAAATTTTGGTAAGATGAAACTCATGGGATACATCAAGCTCAAAACCGGTAATCAATCTCAAACACCACCCTCACACTATCACTTTTTGTTTGCAAATCAGCTGACGAGAAGTCGTTTTTTACAGGAAAAGCAAACTGTAAGTTGGAATTTAAATTTCCTTTGTATGAAAACTTTAGCCCAAAGCCTATATTGGCAAGAGTTGCAGTCGAGTCACTTTCGGATACCACCAGTGAATAAGTCTGGCCATACGCGATATCTGCAAATAAAAACGGTTGGATAATTTTCTTTAAATTGCTACCACCAACTTTTATATCCATAAATTCAGGTGCTTTAAAAACCCAATCCACACCCAGATGTATTCCATCATCGGCAAAAGATTCATTAACAGCAAACCCGCGCGAGCGTGTTGGCCCAGCTAAAGCAAACTGATTAATTGATGACAGGGCTTTGCCTGAGTACTGAATTGACGAACGTGCAATAACACGAGTTTCGCTATCAAAAAATGGAACTTTCCAGAAGGTTAGATAAATATAATCTGCAGAAAATATTTCGTAGCTTGAATCCTGGCCTTCCTCTACACCTTTAATAAATTTACCCTGCTTAAATTTAAAGAATCCCTGATGAAGGCTACGACTTTCTTCCTCTAAAATATCGTAATTATAAGAAATACTATTATTCTCTATTTTATCATCAAGACCAATATCGCCTGTTTCATCTAATGCGCCAACCCGCAATTTAGAGTCAATAACTTCTCTGACAAAATCAATAGAATGTGTAAAGGCGCGACTTCTTTTTAATTTATACGATAATACCAGTTCAGTTTGTTGTGTTTCACCGGTTAAATTTAAATTAGTTACAGCCTCAGTATTACCCGAGCCTAAAATAAATTCGTTATTTGAACGCCCTAGCGTCATTCTAAAACGAGGGCTAAATAAATTTTCTCCATATTTAACCTGCCAGAATGTCGAGTTGCTAGGTGATGCTGTACGCAATACTCCTACATGTAATAAATCGGAAAGCCCCAACAGGTTATTTGCCAAAGCTTCAACGTAATATCGATTGCGCCCGGTTTCATCGGTACCATGATTATCAACCCGAACATTAAAATCAAAACGGCTTTCAGATACAACATTAATATTTAATTTGGTATCCCCTACTTGCGAACCCGGCTCAAAGAAACCGGTAACATATAAACCAGGGAAATCATTTATTAAATATAATTTCTCATCAATGCTGCTATTCGTTACTGGCAAAGTTAAAATATCATCGAACACCGAAGCGATTGCCTTTGCATTGTACATTGAATTATTCTTAACCTCGGCTTCACCAAGCACACCTAAAAGCAAGGTGAGTGTAACAATACCTTTTCGTACTTCCTGTTTGGGGATATAGGCTTTTGCCAGAATAAATCCACGTTCACGATAAAAGTTTGTGATTTTATCGGCGACTGTTTCTATCATGCCAAGCGTAATGCCCCGTTTGGCGCGTTGCTCCCGAATAAGCCAGACTAAACGCTGCACTTCAAGTGGGCCGGCATGGCGGTCGGGGGTTTCTTCTTCTATATTAACGAGTAAATCTGACAATTCGCCTAGTTCTTCCAGGGTATACCCTGACTCCAGCAGTTTTTCTTCTGCCATCATATCAAAGCGAATTTTTTCAACTAACTTACCAATTGCAGCACGAGTAATACCTAACTCAGGGTATTCAACAATACCTTGTAAGCGAAATTCTTTTACGGCTAAACGCGGGCCTGCTGTTGGGTCGGGGTTTCGTTCCCGAACATTGGGTATATTCATATCTTCGAGATATGTTTTACGTTCAAGAGTTGGGGTTTCAGAAATGTCTGGCAGCTCAAGGAAACCTGCAATCGAATATTGAAAGGGTAATAAACCACATACAAACAACAAAATATAATTTAAATACTTTTTATTAAACAACATAAAACAACTCTATTTTTAATAATTATTAACAACCGGAACTTAGGAAACCTAAAACAACCCTATCGACTAGCTGGACGTGAAGAGATTGTCATTGCGATACACAGTGTGGCTATCTTCTTTATAAAGGGTACTCACAAGCAAGATTGCCGCGCTGTCGCTCGCAATGACAGCCTTATTTCCTATTAGAATAATGCTGTTCTTAACTCGTCATTCCCGCACAGGCGGGAATCTACTTAACTTGATACTATTTTTAATTCTATGGATTCCCGCTAAAAGATCGCGAGAATGACGTTACTCTTTTCTTTATTCGTCATTCCCGCATAGGCGGGAATCTATACAGCTTCTGGATTCCTGCGAAAAAATCTCTAGAATGACATACTTTATTTTTCACTAACCGCTTTTAATTCATCTTCGAACAACTGATCACGCGGCAACCTTATAGCTATTTGGCCATAGCTATAATTCCGTACATCGGAGAAAATTGCTGGGTCAATATCTTCCAGCTCTTCAAGTGTAATAAGCTGTTCACCGGCTACGGCATTCGAGGCATCAATAAAATCAAACTGAATATCCGATATATCACTTATTACACGCGGGTCGACAGGAACATAAGTTGGTGTAACACTCTGACGGGTATTAATTATAATTGTGTCTTTTATTCGAATAACGAGAGGCCGAACCGCCGAACCAAATGAACCTTGCCGACCAATAAAGGTTCCAGAAAAAGCGGTGATATCGGGTAGATTCTCATCCGGTGTACCCAGCCCAAGGAAACTCCCTGTCGCCGTGGTCATATTAATTATGCCGGTATCATAATCAGCATCCACACTTCCGGCTAACATACTAATATTGGCATCATTATTTAAGGTGATATCACCCACTGTTTTTAAGCTTTCAAGAATAACGTCACCGGTATTATTAATAGTGATGTCACCACTTGTATTATCTACTTTTAGCCTTGCAGCCTGCGTTGTTACATCAATGCCATTTACTGCCGTTAAAGCAACACGGTTAGAACTAATTGTGCCGGACTGGGTAATGATTGACCCTGCCGCTATTAATTCCACATTGTTTGCGGCACTTACATTAACAACACTCAGGTTTGTTACATCGTTAACGCTTATCGTATTGGCTGCCGTAGCGGTTAAGGTGCTTTGGAAATCGGTATTACTTAATGCAATATCCCCCGCGCCGGCAAATAGCGTTGCAGCATTGCCCACCTGTACACTGGTGCTATTGGTATCTGTAATATTGCCATTGGTAACCAAGGTTAAACTGCCAGATATAGTGGAAGTAGATGCAAGCCCAGCTCTGTCGCCAATATTAATAGCCGAAATATCATTAATAGCAACATTGCCACCATTAATAATAATATCGTTAAAATCGTGCGAACCATTTGTTAATGTAATGGCGTTGTTACCCGCATTTAATACCGTTAAACCATCAACACGAATATTACCCGCATCATTTCGAATTGCACCGCTACTGTTTACTGTTAACGAACCAGTACCGGTAATACTTGTTGTGCCTAATGATAAACCACCACTGACATCATTTATAAATACATCACTACTGCTCGCCAACTCAATATTATCGAAGTTGTTATTTAATGTTCCAAAGTCAATCACACCATTACCCGCAGAAAAGTTAGCGGTTGAGCCAGTACTCATTGTAATAGCAGCGGTTTGTGTAATATCACCCTGAGTTAAGAGTGTAAAATTACCGCCAATGGATGACACGCTACCTGAAGCATTACCAATAATAATATCGTTACTGTCAGACAAGTTCACATTGCCAGCTGCTGTTAAAACTACATTTTTAAAATCATTTCCAGTTCGTGAACCTAAATTAATGCTGCCACTACCCGCATTAAATTGTGCCGTTGTACCAGTTTGCATGGTAATAGCAACGGTTTGGTTTATATCGCCGTTGGAATTTATTGTCAGGTTTCCATTTATACTTGATTCTGTTCCAGCAGCATTACCTATGGTAAGTGTGTTATTCTCATTGATTGACACATTGTTTGCGGTTTTTATAACTACTTGATTAAAGTCGTTTGTACCGTTTGTTAAATCAATATCTCCCCCAACCGCACTCAATGTTGTTACGCCGGCAACCAACATGCTGCCGGAGCTATTATCAATATTACCGCCTGCTGTCACCGTTAAGTTGCCGGTTAAATTTAATGTTTGTAAGTCCAGCGCATTTTTATCGGCAACGGTAACATTGTTTAATTGTTCACCCGCCACTTTGGCATTAAACGCCAGGCCATTAAAATCATTTTGCGTATTCCCCATAGATACAGAGCGACCACCATCTACATTAAAGGTGGCCGTACCTGCCACGGTTAAACCTGAGTCATTATTGTTTTGTGTAATATCACTATTTGCACCTGCCGTAATCGATAAGTCGCCAGCAATAAGCGATTGTGCCAATGCAACATCACTACTATTGTTAATTGTCACATTGTTACCTGCACCTGAATTGTTAATGGTTATATCACCAACAAAATCATTCGTGGCATTATTGAGTGTAATTACACCGGTTCCAGCATTAAGGCTTACACTGCCAGCACCTGCTGCCTGAGTAATCGCACCACCTGTTTGACTGATGCCGCCACCTGCATTCAAACCAGCATTAACGCTAAAACTCCCTGAACCTAACGTTGATGTTGCAAAGTCGATATTGTTCTGGTCATTTATAATGACGTTACCACTGGTATTGTTTAATGAAACAGTACCAATAAAATCATTGTTATTATTATTTAAGGTGATCGCACCAGCGCCAGTGTCGATAAGGGTATCGCCATTATTAGTGATGGCGGTTGTTTGGCTTAAGGCACCATTGGTTTTAATATTTAGCGTCGTGCCACTACCACTTAGGTTTAATGCCCCCAGGGTTAAGGCATTACTATCGCTAACAGCAAGGCTAGCGGCATTGCTCACAGTAATTTGATTGAAGTCATTCGTGCCAGTATTTAAACTAATAGCACTGACGGCGGCATCGAGTGTGGTGATGCCACTAACGCTAATACCGCTGCCATTGTCATTTATTGCGCCATCACTCACTATATTTAAAGCACCGCTTATGTTTGTTGCACCCAGTGTAAGGCCACCTGCGCCAACGTCTTTAATATTGACACTATTGCCACTGGCTAAATTACCACCGACTAAATTTACAGTGCCGAAATTATTATTGAACACCCCCAGATTAATCTGACCGTTACCCGCATTAAAATCGGCAGCGGAATTGGCTGCCATAGTAATAGCAGCGGTTTGGTTAATATTGCCGTTAGCTGTAACAGTTAAATTGCCCGTTAAGTTTGCACCTGCAAAAGTAAGCCCATTAATATCGGTAAGGCTTAAATTATTCGCTGCGGTTACGTTGACGATATTAAAGTTATTTAAGCCATTGGTTAAATCAATATTGCCACTTGTATTTAAGGTGGTCGTGCCCGCTACAAGCATATTGCCGGTGGTATTAGTTATGTCTCCGCCACCGGTAATATTTACATTTAAATCACCGGTCAAATTAAGTGTTTGTAAATTAAGAGCGGCATTATTAGCGATGGTAATATTTTGCAAACTATTACCAGTGTTTGCTTTAGCATTAAAAGATAAGCCATTAATGTTGTTATTTACATTCCCTAAAATAATAGAGCGTCCACCATCTACATTAAAAGTTGCAGTACCCGCTACCGTTAAACCAGAATCAGTATTGTTTTGCGTAATATCACCGTTACTGCCCGCGGTAATACTTAAATCAGCCGATACATTTGATTGCGCAAGTGCAACATTATTAGTATCAACAATAACAACATTATTACCTGAGCCAGAATTACTAATGGCCATTTCACCAACAAAATTGTTACCGCTATTATTGAGCGTGATAACACCTGCACCGGCATTTAATGTAACACTACCGGCACCGGTGGCCTGTGTGATTGCACCTGTTTGGCTTATGCCGCCGCCACTATTAAGGCCAGCGTTTACGCTAAAACTACCCGAGCCTAAACTGGATGCTGCAAATTGAATACTATTGGCATCATTAATAGTTACGTTGCCACTGGTATTGTTTAACGAAACCGTGCCCACAAAATCATTGTTATTATTGTTTAAGCTAATAGCTCCGCTGCCACTATTAATAATAGTATTGCCATTATTAGTAAGAGCAGCCGTTTGGGTTAAAGCACCGTTAGTAGTAATACTTAACGTGGTACCACTAGTGCCGCTTAAATTTATGCTACCCAGAACCAATGCATTGCTATCACTTATTGCTAAGCTGCTGGCATTGCTAACAGATATCTGATTAAAATCATTGATGCCACTGCTTAAGTTAATGGCATTAGCGGCTGCATAAAGCGCAGTTAGGCCGGCAACCGTAATACCGCTGCCATTACTACTAATTGCGCCGTCGGAATTTATCGTTAAAGTACCTGAACCAGTTATATTCGTTGCGCCTAAGGTAATGCCGCCTACGCCAACATCTTTTATATTAACGCTGTTACTACTGGCAAGATTAATAGTGGCAAAGTTATTATCATATCCAGCAAGATTAATTTGCCCGGAGCCGGCATCAAAGTCTGCGATAGAGTTATTGCCCATCGTTATCGCAGCAGTTTGATTGATACTACCATTTGTTTTTATGGTTAAGTTGCCACCTATAGTAGAAGCAGCATTGGCTGCATCACCAATAGTAATGGCATTAATATCAGACACACTGGCAGAACCAGCAGCGGTTAAAACTATATTTTTAAAATCATTACCTGTTGCCGTACTTAAATCAATATTGCCCGTACCGGCATTAATATTTGCTGTTGTCCCGCCTTGCATCACAATACTGGCGGACTGTGTCACATTACCATTAGCGTTAACGCTTAAATCGCCTGATAAATTCAACCCCGCCAGAGCAATAGCATTGGCATCCCGAATATCTAAATCATTACCAGAAGTCACTGCAACCGTATTAAAATTATTAGTAGTGGCATTTAGTGTAATATTTTGTGCTGCACCATTATTTGCATTTAAAATAGTCGCACCGCCAATAACTAGCCCGCCAGCCGTGTTGGTAATGGCTCCCACAGCATTCACATCTAAATCACCCGTCAAATTTAATGCTTGTAAATCAATATCGGTATTACGCCAGAGAGTAATATCGGCAAAACCTGTTCCTGTATTATTTAATGCATATGTAGAAAAATTATTATTGATGTTACCCAGTCGAATAGACTGCCCTGCGGCAACATTAAAAGAAGCCTTGCCACTACCTACATTAATGCCGCCACCAGAAGTTACTTCGTTAATGTCACCGGTTACGGCGGTTACTGTTAAATTACGCCCAATGTTTGAGGCAGCTAAGGTAATATCGTTGGCATCGGTAATAGCAACATCATTCGCGCCAATATTCTTTAAAGATACATTACCGGTAAAATCATTGGCAGTATTTGCAAGTGTAATTGCTCCGCTACTCGCTGTAAAACTAACCGTGCCTGCACCGGCCGTTTGTTTAATCGCACCTGCGGCTTGAGAAATAGCGCTAGCATCAACCGTTAAACTACCTGTACCCAAATTAGAAGCCGCAAAGTCGATGCCGCCATTAGTACGAATAGCTACATTACCATTCCCTATTGTATTTAAAGAAACCGTACCAGCAAAGCTATTACCTGTATTCGCTAATGCTATACCACCACCGCTGTTAATCACTGTCTTGCCGCTGCTACTAATATTAGTGCCACCAACCTGGCTTAAGTTGCCGCCGGTGGTAATATCGAGACTTCCCTGAGCCGAGATTGATATAGCATCTAAACGTAAAGCGTTTTTATCTTGTATCGTTAAATTTGAAGCAATAATATTTACACGGTCAAAATCATTTCCTGCACCGTTTAATGTAACGCCTGCTGTACCGGCATTAATCCCGGTGCTACCGCCTATATCAATCGTGTCAGTTACATTTTGTGTTACAGCACCAACGCCGGATGCAGTTAAATTACCGGTTGTTTTGGTGTTACCAAGGTTGATAGTGCCGGTTATACCACTTAAGGCTATATCACCGGAACCCATATCAAGCGATGAACCCGCCGCGGCATTGTACGATGCGCCACTTGCCGCAAACTGACCATTGGCACTTGTTATATTTGCCGCTGCTGTTAAGGCCACCGTACCCGCAACGGTATTTAAATCTTGATTGGCAGCTAATGTTACATCGCCATCTTGGGTGGCGATACTGCCACCGATTGAAATTGAAGCAACGGTTGAAGCTGTGCCGTTGGTTGTGATGGTAACATCGCCGTTGGCGTCGTTGCCAGAGCCATCGGTGGCTGTGATAATACCTGAAGTATTACTTGAAAATGTGTTGCCGGTAATATCGACGGAGCCGTTGTTTGTGGTGATGGCGCCGTT
The DNA here is from genome assembly GCA_964504295.1 of uncultured Thioalkalispiraceae bacterium. GTDB lineage: Bacteria > Pseudomonadota > Gammaproteobacteria > UBA6429 > Thiohalophilaceae > SZUA-37. The sequence goes on along the minus strand of CAZDEC010000047.1, from coordinate 12,606 downwards.
GATTGTTATGGCTCCGGTCATGTTGATGTTTACTTTTCCGTTACCGGTGTTTAAATTGTTGCCGATATTTGTTTCGGTTAGGGTGAAGTCGACACCGGTCGCTTTAAAATTACCTCCATTGGTATCAATAAAGGAATCCAATATAATTACACTACCTGTACCTGTTTTTTCTGCTCCCATATTTGCATTAAACTCAATATTTAATGCCTCTTTACTACTTATGATTTGTTGTTTATTTGTATCAATATCATTGGCGGCATTTAACACCAATGTACTACCTTTCCCACCTTTGCTATAATCAAATTCTGTTACAAAAGTTATGTTGCCTGCTTCAGGGGTATTAGCTGAACCACTACCTGTTGTAATAGTTACTCTACTATTATCGTTATCTAGAGCTTTATAAATAAGATCTACATCTAACTTTGCAGGTGTATTAATTGCGCTAAAGGTTTCGTTTTTATTAATATTACTCGTTGGCGATACATTATTATTACCTTGATTCTTTGATTCGATTGTAATGTTATAAGGATCTATTAACCATTCTCCCCCACGACCGTTTACAGCAGAAATATCCGGCGCGCCAGTAATATCAAAACCACGTAACCCCGAAGTTTCAATAAACCCACCATTACCACTATTAATACCACCACGCGCAGTTAGGTTGCCATATATTCTTGCGGTATCACTGGCAAACGTTATTAGCTTTCCTCCACTGCCATTATCAAGTGCATCAACATTTACATTTGTATTTTCACCTAAGTAAATAAATTCGGCATTTCGTACAGCCTTATTATTACCGGTTATATCGCCACCAATTAAAATTTCACCACCACCATTCGCACCCGAAGCATTGACTTTCGTTTGGTCACCCAAGCCTACCTTATTGCCTAAAATTTTAATCACACCACCAACACCGCTTACATTTGCCTGAGCAGAAGTAACACTGCCCCCTGTTAGCATTGTTGTATCGGTAGCGTGTAGCTCTATATTACCGCCGTTCCCATTATCACTATCGGCTTTTATAACACCACTGCTGGTTACATTTTCACCTATAACAATAATGGTACCAGCATCCTGGTTTTCTACGTTGGTAGAAACATCTAGTTTTCCTGCATTAACCACGTCAGCACCGCCACCTAATGTAAACGTGCCATCCGCATTCACGACAACACTGGTTGCTTGCTCTATATCACCTGTATTAACCGCACGTGAAAAAATATCCTGGCTCATGCTAGCGGTTAATAAAATACGTCCGCCTTCAACATTAATGTTTCCATTGTTTAGTACGGCTGGATCAACACCCAGTTCATTTTGTAAAATTTCTTTGGTAATTTTTACACCGAGTAAGCCTACATTATCAAATGTGACCACCGCAGCGTTACCTGCCGCTAAGTTAACTGCGCCTAAGTTTGCAACAATCACTCCGTCGTTTCGCACTTGTTTACCTAGTAAAGAAACATTACCCCCGGTAGCAGCATTAATTATACCGCTGTTTAGTACAAATCCATCTGTACCAGAAACTTCGTTAAAAATATAATTACCATTCATAAAATCACTGGGTTTTATATCTAAACCACTGGCCAAAATACCGCCGACATTAATGGTTGCTGTGGGACTAAAAAATATACCATTAGGGTTCACTAAAATAACCTGGCCATTCGCATCGATTTCCCCACGAATGGTTGAAGCGTTGTTACCAAGGATACGATTTAAAGATATGGAGCGACTGTTTGGTTGAATATATTGAATACGTTCATTTTGTTGAACGTTATAGCTTCGCCAATCTATCGCCATATTTTGGCTTTGTTGATGTATAGCGGTGGTGTTGCCGTGGGTATGAATACTGCCGCGCCCCCCCACAACATTTCCACCTTGAGGATTGGCATAGGTATTGGAGATAAGTGCAAGATTTGCAAATAAAAACGTACTATATAAAATTGAAGCCGGCTTTAGTTTATTCTTGTTTCTATATGTTGCATGAACATTTAAATGTTCCATATTATAATCCCGCATATCCATCAATCTTAGCGTGTTATTTTATTATTTTCTATCGAGTTAACACTGCAAATACCGAGTACGTGCCATTAGTAACGGCGTACCATAGCTCACGTGCCTCGCCTTGAGTGTTGTCATTCAAGGCACTTGCAAAACCGGCATAGTTATTCGTATTATTGAGGGTTGGGCAGGGAGCAAATCTAGAATTTTCACTAATGATTTCATTTATTAATGGGTACACGTTTTTACTATTTTGAGTATTATCTACGACAACTGTACCATCATGTACACACTGTACTGTAGGTGAATTCAGTGATTGAAAAAAATATGAATTATTAAGACGAACCTGGAAGTTGCCCGTTACTAAGTTAGGTGTCAGTAAAGATACCGGCCCACCAAAAAATGGAACCGAAGGAAAATCACTAACAATTCGTGAATTTGTAGATTCCTTAAAATATTCATCCGAAAACAAACCTTCTATCGTGCCACCTGTAAAATCACCATTATTACTTTTTTCCAATGACATACTAATAGATGACTCTGCTTCGACAGTGCCATTCACAACAACATTGCTATCCACCATCACTCCATCGTTATAGACGGTGGCCGTGCCGATAAAATCAATGCCTGTAATCGCCGTAATGGTTCCCTCATAAAGCACGTTGGTGCCAATATCGAAGAATATAAATTTTTGATTGGGTAGAGCGCCAAATACCATACCTTTAATATCGGTAAGTGTTTTCTTTACCCCGTTAAAAGTACCACTGCCATCACCATTTCTTGTGAATAAGCCTTGTGCATCCTGGTCATCAACCACACAAGTAATACTCACCGAGGTAATGTTCGCAGTGGCTACTGTACCGCCACTATTGCTAACGGTACAGGTTTGAGTGCGTGGCTGGGTTTGAATACTGACCGAGTAAGTAGCACTACCAGCAAGCTTACTTGAAAAATTAAAGCTACCATCCGCAGTAACGGTTAAATCATTCCCACCATTATTCTGTAGCACCAACCCTGTATTGGATAAGCCCGTTACAGCCCCCCCAATAGAATAAGTCGGTGCGCCACCACCGCCGCCACCACAAGCTGATAAAATAGTTAAAGCAAGCAGGCCTAAAAAAATAATGGGTTTTTTAAATAACGAGAGAGGCGTCAACATCGAATAAGTCCTTTTAATTATTGTTGTGGTGTATATATAAGGAATAGGCTTTGTGAGCCAGTAAGTCCTTTTAACCAAGTTTGTATATTTAGGGGAATCTAACAGATTTTAAAAATGTGCGCTATGCACGGTTCTCAATTTTTTTGTTTTGTGTGATTTTGGGCTTTAGGTGGGTGATTTTTGAGCAGATAAAAGTAAGGTTATGACGGTTAAAAATTTAAGAAATTACTAATTCGTTGAGTCATTTACTTCAAATACACCTATATTTTCTTTTAAGATTGGTGTTACCAATACAGTGACTGCAACATTACTCGTTTCTTTATTGAAATATATTAATTGTACTATCGACCTAATACTCACCATCAATGTTGTGATGCGCGCTGAGTATTGTAATAATATTTTCGTAATATTTCCCATCTGCTGTGCTGACTCTCAGTCTTAAAACAGCTTCATTATCGACCAAGCAAGGACCATTAATCACTGTTCGAATACTTTTTACATTTTTTTCAGGTTTATTAAAGACCAAATAGAAAAGCTCTTTCTTTCGATCTTTACCGCATTTATTATTTTTTGCATTCATATCATGAATTATAATTGCAGTTACATTATCAATATCAAAATCGACTGTAATTTTATTTGCAGGTTCAACACCCATCATTCGATCATAATGCATTCCCTGAAAAGTATAAAGATTTTTTGGCCCACCTGTGATCTGCAATTTGTCACTATGAATATAGTTTATATCCTTGGCGAAAGTTGGCGGTAAGAACAGGAATGTCATTATAAAAATGAAATTTTTCATAGCGCATCCTCATGGTCAAGTTTAACCATTATACGTGGATCATGCTTATTAACTGTCCATTGAAGCGGTAGCGATTTTCCTGTAATAATATTAATCGTTTGACTACCGTTATAATAAACGTAACGAGGTTCATATCGACTATTACCTCTTTTTAATCTTACTGGATTCTCGGCATTTCTTACAGACCATAGTTCATCCCTAATGGTAATATTTTTAGCTACTTTAGAGCGAACTAGCATTGTATGCGCAAATTCATGATGAATAATAGCAAGGTCAAAAACTTTTTGACCTCCAATTTCAAAGCGTGATCTGCCGGGAAATTTCCTGGGCAAAAACATTCTTAGCCGATCAGCTCTAGCTTGCTGCAACCTGGCTTGTTGAATGCTAAACCCATCGAATTTTCTTGTATTAGAAATCATCTCTTTAATAACAGCTGAACCATAATCTGTTCTTGCATATCTTTCAAATGCCTTATAGCCCGCGGAATTAGGTTTCAATTTAATAGGGAGATGCATATCACTATCACGCAAGGGATCCATTCCACCATCTTTCCCATTATAAAAATACATATTAACAAATATTTTGAAATTCTTAAGTCTGTTGTCTGTAAGAGCCGGTTTTAGAAACTTTCCATCTATCCGAAGAAACACCGAGGGTATGCCTCCTATTACGTTTTTTCGATAAATATCAATACGCCGATTACGCAACTCAATCGGTAATAGTTTAGCTGCTGGTTTTTCTTTAACTATTGCATCCATAATTCAAACCCTGTCCTTGGCCTATTTGTGTATTATAGTAGATAGATCGTATATAAAATCAAGTATTTACCTGCCGTATAAAAGACACGAGGCAAGACCTGAACCCGTAGATTATCAATTTTTTATTTTACAGTGCTTGTTTGGGTGCTTTATGAGCATATTTCAAATTAAATATGAATAAAGTAGTTTGAGGAAATGGTGGCGAACTTGGTAATTTTAAGTTTTTTGCAGATACCCTTCAAAAAGAGTTAAGTAAAAAACATAAAACTATTATGGTGAAATACATAAATCGTGATACTAAATTCTTCAATTTTCTTGACACAATAGACATATCTAAACAAGAAATATCTGAGTTACACATTTTCACCCATTCAATAGATGCGGGACTCTTCCTTGGCTACAAAGATCCAGTTATTGCATCCAGAAGAAATGTATTAGTAAATAGAGCTATCAGAATGGGCAAGAACATTACATACCATCAGGTTGTAAGTACAGAAACAGGAGCAATTCAGACTGATGATTTCAAAATAGGAACATTCGTTAGCAAAAAAAGTATTTTTCAAAAAAAGTTTTCCTCAAGTGCTTTTATAAAAATATGGGGATGCAATTCAGGTGTAAAAGGTTGGGTGTATAGCGATGGAGGTATTAAAGATCAAACAGATACTTCAGTAGCCTATTGCTGGCGAGCATTTAATAAATACAATGCTCCCAAAAAGAGTATCGCACAAGCAATGGCTGATTTTTTTAATATAAAGGTCTATGGAGCCAATAGTGGAGCAAGCATTGAAGTAAAACATAATAAAAAATGGGTTAGCTCACAAAAATACAAGAAAAATGTTGGACATTGGCCATCGGGGAAATTACCACATCGTTTAGTACCAGATAAAGGAGCATACATTGAATACCACCCTTAAAATTATATTACTATGCAATACACTCATATTTTCAAACTATATAGTAGCTTCTGATAAATACTCTGAAATCACGTCAAACTACAGCAAACCATGTAAACAAGCGCAATATGGCATTATTGATAAAAATAACATTAACTTCAAAAACTCCGGGCTAAACGCCTATTTGTTTAATTGCTCTATCTTAGTTGTTGTAGCCACTCCTAATGAAAGCAGGAAATCAGTCGTTGAACGAAATAAAAATAAACAAAATATAGCTGATTTGTTTTTATTGAAAAATATAGATATACATTACAGAGATAACGATGGAGGCACATTGCTAATGTCGATTGTTGTCTCAGATTTAGCAACAAAATGGAAACTCAAAACAATTCAATATTTATTATCTAAAGGCGCTCATACTGGTATAAAAAATAATTATGGTAAAACCGCCATGAATTTAGCTCGATATAAAAACAACAAACCCATTATAAATTTATTAACAGTAGCCAAGAGATAAGATTTGTTTGAATTATTGCTGTAGTTTAAGTTACCCGTATCTCGTTAACTAGGAAAAATCCTCTCTCAAAAATCTTGCTATTGGATAACATAATATTCCCCGTGTGTTTAATTAAGCTTAAGTCTCAATGTAATTCACTATATCGATAAATATACCTACACTCCCCCTGAATCTGTTACAAAATTGTGATATGTTAAGCTCAAAATAGCCATCAAGGATAAACATTCACATAAAAAGGGACTGCATACAATGGCAAAAAATATAACAGCAAATACCGATACTATTCTCTACCACGTTCGCTCTGGTGACACACTAGCGAAGCTTATTAAGCGTTATCATGGCTCTGTTAACACTATTCAAAGAGATAGCATTATCAAACAAATACAAAATGATAACCCCGCTATTAAAAATCCCAATAGAATCTACCCCAACCAGTTATTACAACTCGCTGTGCCGTCAAAAATGTGTACAGCAACCAGTCACCCTGGTACCACTCCAACTCTTAAGGTCGATAAAAAACTCATCCTGCCATTGCAACAAAAATGGCAGCAATCGACTGTACAGGAGAAAAAACTACTTACCACATTAACCCCCATCATGCTCGGTACTGGCTCAGCCACGATGACAATGATTAATAAAACCTTCAGTTTAAATACTCCGTTACTATCAGATATGGCAAAAAATTATGATAACTATAAAGCAGGAACAATTTCTAAAGGCCAGTATGATTACCGTCGTAAAAAACTTGTTACCAATATCAAATCACGGCTTGGCCCTTTACAAAAAATATTAAATAGCACTCGCAAACAAAGTGAAATATTAAGAATATCAAGAACCAAAGGCCGTGCACCAACACAAAATATTACACGCCAAATTGGCCGTATGAATCGATTAGCAAAATATGCATCACGCGGCGGTGTTGTTTTAACAGCCGTTAGCTTAGGCATGGCCTGTAACGATATTGCCAATACAACAAATACACTTAAAAAGAACCAAATACTGGTAGAGAGTGTTGGCGGCGTACTGGGTGGCGTTGCCGCAGGTGTGGCAATAATGTTGATGTTTACGCCTGTTGGCTGGGTGGCCGCACTTGCTGTAGGTGTTGCCGGTGCTGTTGGTGGCTATGCCGCAGGTAAGGGTTCAGTTTATATGTATAATTTACTTGGTCAAAAAGTTGATATAGCATCAGCATCCGGGGTTTCTAATTTATGTCAAAAATAAAGGCCGAACATTTATTTGTTGCTGCTGCATTTTTAATAGGTATTATCCTAGTGTTATTAATTGATAGCAGCAGTAGCAATACCATTACAATACAAAACCTTGGTGAAATGCACTATATCTTTTTTATCACCCTTTGTATTGTAACCACAATGTTGGCCATTCTAGCTATTATGCTGCCCTTTTTAATTACTATGCACAATATTCTTTATCCGATTTTAGATCCAGATTTATTTAAAGAACCTTATTTTAATCCCCAGCAATTAGTTATGTTTAATAACTGGCCAATGAGTTTTATAAAAACAGTTATTTATATGTTTTTAATTTCCTACCCAAATTTTATACGTAAAAGAAAACGCTTTAAAACATTAAAAGAAGTACCACAGGTTAGTACGCCAATACGGTTTGCTTGTAAAATGTATACTCAACTTCACCTGCTTTTCGTCTTTACCGGCACAACATTTTTAGGGCTGCTTACTGCGTTTTATTTTACTAGTTAGTTTTTGTTGTATGGGTTATGCGTGGTTTTCAGCTTAAATAACTAGGTTATCGGTATCGCTGACTTTCCTGACATAGTAAATCTTGGTTGTCTTGCCATTATCCACCTCCGTGTAGATTTTATTTTTTATTAAATAAATTATATACTTAAGTTGTTAAATTTATATTAGCAATATCTGTGTACTGCCCCTGACGAATCCCCACAAAATTAATGCTAAAAGTGGTGAATAACAATAACTCAGAAAAAAACATTAATATAAATAGAAAAAGCATGTCATTGCGACCGAACCTTTAGCTGCGAGTAAAACGTGGCAGTCTGTGAGCGCGGCAATCTGAAAGATAAGAGGGTTTAACAAGAAGATTGCCGCGTCAGTCCTGAAAAACACTTGTTTTTCAGGACTTCCTCGCAATGACAGAGAATATAAAATTTCGTGGGGAGCCGTCAGGTACTGCCCCCAGTTTCATATAAATTACGGCCATACTGTATTCCAGCAACTGTTGATATTACACCACTTCTCTAACCTATAAACTACCGGTTCACCGAATACTTTTATTTGAACTTCACCACCAAGCAATGGTGGGTGATCCTGAGTAAGCAACTCAAAAAAATAACCATAAAAACCCATAGTCTGCTCTTTATCATCGGGATCAAATTTATCTCCGTTATATGCCATATACGAGTGCTCTATAATGTCGGCGGTTTTTAACGTCGCCCTCAATTCACAATCACTCCATTCTGGCTTTATTTGCAACCTGTCTTGGGTAAGCTTTGGTGTAGACAACTTTACATATGAGCACCAATGAACAAATTTCGGTTTAGACCTTAACACCGGCTCTTTTGGTGGTTCTGCTTTTGGCAGTCTCCCCGTCCGCTTTATATAAGATTCAACTAGCTCTCCTGAGCTTCTAATCTTTGAATTGGAATCCAGCACTCGGTACACTTGTTTAGCTATATTTTCAATTCCAACTATTCTCAACATAGGAAAGGCAGGAAGTGGGGGAATAATTGAGACCGGATAAAATGCGACGTACTCATCATAGGAGCCTAACTTCTTCGAGAGTTCTCTTAAACTCTCCTTGAGAGACCGTCTTCCTTTATCGGTATTCGTCCTAAATATTTTCTCAAGCTCCCGTGTTCGATGATGCCCAAAGCTATCAACTAATCGGGAACATACAATCAAGAAGCCTTGTAGCGTTTCATTATCAATATCCCCTTCTAAAATATCATCCAGTATTTGTATTTGATCATCTGTTATCGGGTCATCTTCCACGCTAATTACTACTCATTCTTTATTCGCCTAATGTCCAACATCAGCGGTTGGGGTTAGAATTAAATTTCACTGCAACATCCATTAAATCATTAGGAACCTATTTTTTATTACTAATACTATCTGCTCCTAGCTTGAGACAAGGCAAAGACCAAAGTTTAACCGTGGTATCATTGGTTGAGATTAATAATTTACCATTCGGACTGATGGCTAAATCTTCCACCCTACCTGGCCCAACATTCAATGTTTTTAGCTGTTTACCTTTTGGCAAAGACCAAAATTTAATACCCTCTTTATCCCCTGAAACCAGTAATTTACTGTTTGGGCTAATGACCAGTGAACCAAATGAAGTGGACTCTATTTCAATAGACTTAAGGTGCTTACCTCTTGGGAAAGACCAGATATTGATTCCTCTAAAAAAAGAACCCGACACAAGTAGTTTACCGTTTCGACTAATAGCAAGTGCGTCGACCGAAGAGGTGCGTTTTTTGGTTTCTTTAATATAACGACCGCTGGGTAGAGACCAGAATCTAATTCCATCTCTATCCCCTGAAACCAGTAGCTTTCCGTTTGGGCTGATAGCAAGCGCATCGATCGAGCCAGTCCCTACTTTACGGGTTTTAAGGAGCTTTCCCCGTGGCCACGACCAAAATTTAATACTCTCATCAGACGAACCCGAAACAAGTAATCGGCCATTTGGCCTGATAGCAAGGGCACTCACATGACGATAATTATGAGCCTTTATGGTCTTAATATATTTGCCCTCAGGTAGAGACCAAAGTTTGATTGTCCCATCGCTGAAATTACCAGTAGCAAGCATTTTGCTATTAGGGCTGACAGCAAGGGACTGTATCATGCGTAAATCATGCCCGGTTAAAGTTGTAAGATACTTACCATCTGGCAATGCCCACAACTTAACGCCGTCCCAGGATCTTGTAACAAGCAGTTTGCCATCAGGGCTAACGGCAATATGTATCTTTTTTGAAGACTGCCCTATCGTTTTAATATTGCATTGATGTACCGTTTTATTATCTAAACCCGGCTTACCCAGATATTTCATACGATCAACAACTATCGTCCCAAGCCCAGACAAAATAAATTTCGTATCTTCATAGGTACCCTTAACATCATAAAGATCTCCTAGCTGAAATGCTTTTTCTTTAAAGCCAATAAACTCTGTTTTATCGCTAAACCTAAGGTCGTACAACTTGTCTCCCTTTTCTAGAGAATACCGAAATTCACCACCACCCTCGGGTAACAACCCAATAAGTTCTCCCTTAAAATTAATCGGTTTAGCGCTAGCCTGTATTTTTTTTGTGCCAGCGGGCTCACCTATTTTTATACTTCTTAATATCGGCTCAAAGCCGGTAGAAAAATATTTACTAAAAACATTTTCTTTGGCAGTAAAAGTAATGGTAAATGCTTTTTTATTTGATATTATAATTAATTGCTTTTGCTTCATTAATACATTCTTTTTCAATGAGGTAAATACAAGATTTAAAGCAACACCATTTGAAAACTTTATTACTTCAGCTTTAATTTTTTTAAAGCTAGGTAAGCTCTGACGCATCTTTACTACAATTTGCTGCTGTATTTCTTTAAGTAACTTTCTTGCCGCTGCCACATTAGATGCATCTCTGGAAGTATCACCGATATATTGCACATTAATATTGGAGGCATAATCCGTTTCGTTCACTACAAAAAATATTGTATTTGTAGCAATTTTCATTTTGCCTTTCGTTTTATTACGCATTTCAGATGGAGACAAAAAGACCCAACCTTTTGGGGCTTGCATCGATAAACCGTTGCTATTATATGAGGACGCATATTCGATGCCCGGAGATGCCTCATCAGAAGGGGCTTTCACTAGAGAATTTGTTGGAGACGCTTTGCCTTCTATATTTTCACGTTCAGGAAGAATACCTGTTTGACAATATTCGCGCAGACTGAAATGATAATTTCGGTAGTGGCTATTAAAGATATTTAAAAATGCTATACGCAATCGCGGGCCTATTTTAAAATTATAGCCACAGCTCGTCTTAGGACGATAGATACTTTTAATTGCAGAAAATGTCTTAGGTGAACACTGCGTTTTTTTACAGGAAATATCTAATAATTCCTTGGGGATTGGCCTGCCACCAGAATAGGCATACAGCATACCTGGAATGGCAATACATATAGAAAACACAGCAACTTTATAACTCCATTTTTTCAATGTCTTTCTCCGTTTTATTTATTTTTAAATATCTGGGGGCAGAGTAATTTCCGTTGGTACTGCTTTGGGGACTCGCTTCAATGGTGTAACACGCCTTCCCGTCAAATACTCGATAACACAAATGGAACAGATTTATTTTTAGCCCCAAATTATCTTCAGCCTAATTTACAAACTTTCAATTAAATAAATCCGTTCTCTTTTTCTTAGCCAATGGCTTGATTTTCTTGTATGGCATTACTTGATTTTTTATATATAGCTTCTAGCTCATTACTATGAATAAAATCTAAACATTTCATAAGGAAAAGCATAGTTCTTAAAATTCTTCTCGCTATTCCCTGACTATTTTTTACAAAAGCACAACTGTTTAGCAAATAGCAAGGCTATTGATATTATTTTAAGATCCCTAACTCTATAAATATACCACTTTTTATCGGTACCTGAGACAGTTTTCCAAACACCTCTTTTAATTAATATTCCTGAGTAATTTAATGCATAACTCATTCGAATTGCACATGCATTTGTAAAACCAAGAAGAGGCTCCTTTATCCATAAATCGATATTCTGCTTAACTTTACCTCCAATTAAATCTCCAACAGAGGTAATCTTCCCTATTCCATACACTTTTTTTAAAGTGTGACCATGCCATTAAAAATGAAGGTCTTCCTGTACGCATAACTTTCTCCTTTAAAGTATGCTGTTTATTTTTTGACTAACGCTTGAATTAACTTGCCGTTTTTACACAGAGCAAAGCGGTGTGTAAAAACGGTCAATGCTGAATGAATTGTTAGAAGATTTTATTTGTGATTAGCCATGTAATCTTTAAGAATGCTATCTATACGGCCTTGCCAACCTTTACCTTTAGCTCGAAAATAAGCAACAACCTCAGGACTAACCCTAATACTAATAGGTATTTTAGTTGGGGATTTTTGCGCCCCTCTCTCACCAACACCTTTCTTAATCTTTGCATATAGTGCAGGATTAGCTTCTGATAATGGTTTAAATTTTTTGAGATCTTCAGCGGTTAATTCGCGAACTTCCCCATTTTTATCGATTAAGGGTTTCTTGCTCATATCGTTTTACCTCTCTGTTATTTGCTTTTCGAAATGAAATAATACGGATACCATCTTTTGTTTCTGTGAAACAAACAACGTGAAGCCGTTTACCTAGGATGCTGTATGCAATAAAACGTATTTCGTTATATTCATTGCGCTCATCTTCGTAAATCCATGTGTAATCCCCCCATTAATAACCGAAGTTAAAAGTAGAGGTTAAGCCGCTTTAAG
>CAZDEC010000046.1:0-25792 GCA_964504295.1 uncultured Thioalkalispiraceae bacterium | reverse complement strand
AGCTTATGCGGCGCGGGCTTTGTGCAGATTTGGGAGCCTATGGGGGGTTGTGATGGTCGGGGTCATTGTTAGCAATAACGAGCATATCAACAACCGATGACTGATTACCTTGAACAAAAAGCTACGCAGGCTGAGTTTGCAAGGCTGGTCGGGATCAGTCAGCAGGCGGTATCAAAGCAGCTTGACAAGGGTGCTATCCATGCCGGTGAAACATTGCGTGAATGGTTGTTGCAGTACTGCAACCATCTGCGTGACCAGGCGGCTGGCCGGGGTGGCTCGCAGCAGGAATCGCTGGCGTCGGCAAAGACAGAAGAGGCGGAGGTCAAGACGGCATTAAACCGGCTGACATATCAGGAAAGATTAGGAACCCTCATCCTTGGTGATGATGTGGGTTATGCGTTGAGCGACTGGGCAGGTTATGCAAACCGCGAGTTTCGTTCTGGCACTGAAAAAATAGTGGAGTTAATCGAAAACGAACACAGCGTATCGGTTAACCGCGAGGCGGTAAAAAACATTGTTGGACCTACAACCGAACGAATACAAGGCTACGCGGAGAAACTTGGCGCAGCTTTTGTCGCTCGCGATGGAGCAGTTCAACCCGCCGAGGAATGTGCAGACAGTCGAGTGGCTGAGTAACGAGTACCACCTTCCTGAGGAATCTGGTCGGCCTGGTCTTTATGATTTTTATTACACGCCATATTTTCTTGGCGTGGCTGCGGCGCTGGATGATCCAGCGGTGCATGAAGTTGATTTGATGAAAGCTGCGCAGATTGGTTGGACCTACCTGCTAATCGGCTATTTGCTAAAACGTATCGTGACAGACCCATGTCCGATGCTGACTGTGTTTGCAAAAGAAAAAGATGGCAAGTCGTTTCATGATGAAAAACTGGTGCCGGCAGTAAAAGCAACGCCACTGGCGCGCGCTGTTGTTGATGTTATTACATCACGGTCGAGCGGCAATCGTTGGGATTACAAAAGCTTTCCAGCCGGTTTTTTGAAGCTGGTAGGTTCGAATTCACCGGGCAATGTGAAATCAACATCGTCGGTTGGTGTGGCTGTTGTCGAGGAGCCGGATGATACCAGCAGTAACGTTAAAGACCAGGGTGACGCTATCGGTCTAGTCGTTGAGCGTCTTAAACGCTACACCGGAAACAAGAAGTTAATCGTCGGCGGTACGCCAGCGGTAAAGGGATTATCGAAAACAGAAAAGCGCATCCAGCAATCGGACATGCGCGTGTTGCCGGTGGCCTGTCATGACTGCACTGAAAAGCATGTGCTGGATTGGGATAACGTCAGCTGGCTGTCATCGGATGATAATGTTGAGCACATCGTCTATGGCAAAGCATTACCCGATACGGCGATGTATAGCTGTCCTCATTGCGGTTCTGTATGGGATGACTACCAGCGTCAAAACAATATTCGCAGCACGGTAAATGAGGCTGTTGATTCCGGTGACCCGCTGTGTGGCTGGGTGCAGACGCAGGACTTCCACGGCGTGGCCGGGTTCACAGGGCTGAGTGAATTGTATGCCTGCGTTCCTGGCACCTCACTGGCTGAGGTCTGCCGTGAATATTTAAATGCAGTACATCTGTCTGAGCAGGGTGATCAGTCAGAGATGATCAAGTTTGTTAACCAGAAACTTGGTAAAACTTACGAATACGAAAGCAACGCACCGGAAGCCGAAGAGCTTTCAGAGCGTGCAGAAGATTATCAGGAGATGACTGTTCCAGCCGGTGGACTGGTACTGACTGCCGGTGTTGATGTTCAGGCTGATCGGTTTGCGATAACCATCTGGGCATGGGGTCCAGATGAAGAAAGCTGGTTGGTGTACTGGGGTGAGATTCACGCAAAAACATCGGTGACAGATACCAGTGACCCGGTATGGGCTGAGCTGGATAAGCTGTTGTTCTCGCCTATCCGGCACGAGAAAAGCTACCAGCTAACCATCGGCGCAATATCGATTGATACATCGGATGGCAAAACATCCGACCAGACTTATGCCTGGGCGCGGTTACGCCAGCGCCGGGGTGTGATGGCCATCAAGGGCGCATCTGTCAATACTATTGACCGGGAAATATTCAGCACGCCTAAACGGGTTGATCACAAATCAAAAACAAAAGCCGCAAAGCACGGCTTGCAGGTTTATATCGTCGGCACACATAAGGCGAAGGACTTGCTAATCGGTGATCGTGGCCGCGTTACCTTATCCGGTAATGGTGCCGGCCGGATGCACTGGTATCAGGATGTTCGTCAGGACTTTTATGAACAGCTGACATCAGAAATTAAAGCGCCGCATCGTAGCTTGCGCGGCAAGATGGTCTGGCAAGTTAAGGCCGGTGTACGAAATGAAGCTATCGATTGCACTGTGTATGCACTGCATGCCGCACGCTCTATCAAGTTGCATGTATGGAGCAGGGTAAAGTGGGAAGCGTTAGAGCAAAAGTTATCGCAGTCTGATTTATTTACCGAAACAGAAACAACGAAACCCGATCAACAGAAACAAGACAAACGCCAGCGGCCTAAAAAGCGCGGTGGTTTTGTGAATAATTGGAGATAAGATTATGACTGCACCAGGTTTTGGACCGAACTCAGATGTTCATAAGGGCGCACCAAAAGAAATCGTCATCCCAACAGCAAAAACAAACTCTGGTGGCGTAACTACGACAGGAGCATCAATCGTTACGATTGACTCTGGCGCAGCAGCAGGCGCGCAGCACGTTCAAGCATCTGGCGATTTAGAGGCTGATGTGCTGCAAGAGATTATCGGGTTTGAGTTCGATAACGATGATACGGTTAGGAAGGTCATTCTTGGCGTGTTAATAGAAAACAATGCTCAATCAGAAACGCACCGCATAGCATTTACCCTCAACGGTGACTTGGTATCCGATGCAAGTAATCTTTACAATGAAAACAACAACGTCCTATCTGCACCAGTTGGCTTCCTTATCGAGATACCTTCGCCCACGGTAAACATCACCAGAGTAGGCGTGATTGCCAAATCATCGGGGCTAGGAAAACTATCAGGTGCGGTGTGTGAATTCTTCTGTGTAGGAGTCAAAGATGCGTAATTCAACTTTAGTAATGCCACCTCAGAAACCTATTTCCGAGCTTAATCCACCTCGCGCATGGGCTTATTTTGATTTGTCCGATGGCACGGTAGACAGTACGTCAACAGTCATCGCAAACGACTCAAGAGCAACTCCGCTAGCTGACTTCGCAATCACTGGAACGCTAGGGACTTTTTGGAGTGACAGGCCGGGGTTTGCTTCTCCGAATGGGTCAGCAGCAGCGCAGTTATTGCTGGCTAACGAGCCAGCCCTTGCCGATGTTTGCGAATATAACGGTAACTTAGTTATTATTGGATTTTCTGTGTTAATGCGGAATTATTCTGGGTCAACTCAGTATGTAATGTATATGGGCGGCAATTATGGAGGAACCCTTACCGGTATGAGTATCCGGCGCACAAACACCGGATTTGGGAGAATGGGCTGTGTCATGTACTCAGAAGCAGGGGCTGACTTTACAACAATCTCAACGCCTAATTGGGGCAACAAATACCCAATAGCCAGCGTGGGGTTGGGCGCAACACCTTTGGTTACAACCGATAGCGCACACAATCTTAAGGTTGGTCACTGGGTTTATTTGTCATCGACAGACACTACTCCGGTTATTGATGGCATGTACCAAGTTAATACTGTCCCATCATCCACAACATTTACTATAGCAACAGCAAACATAACTGGAGCAGGAACTGGGGCAGGTTATGTATCTCCAGAAGCGTATGCGTTTCTCGTTATTGATGGCGTAGCTGGGGAAGCGAAATGGTATATGATACAAAAAGGCACACAGGATGTGGACGGAACAGGGACATTAGTTGACATAGAGCATCCCACAACCGGCGCACCGGGGTCTAAATTTGTTGACTCTGGCAATGAAAATCTTACATTATTTGACCGCAGGCAATTAGACTCTGCATTAAATCAAGGTCAGTTTCGGCGCATGCTAGTTATGAACTACGGAGCGACAACTCTTGCAGAGGCAATCCCTGATTTAGTCACAAAGCTAATACCTAAGCTAGCTGATTCAGACATGGTTCCTATCTGGGAGCTTGAAGACTGATGGGTGATAATCTCCGCTTCCATGATGGTGACGCCACTAAAACAACGGCGTATGTAAACTATTCTATACTTGTTGATTCTGCTGTTACTTTAGTCATGGAAGGGGTTGATGCTAGCCAAATTACAGATAGCGGTAGAACAGACCAGCACGGAGGCGGGTCTTATATAGGTACTGGGTATTTTACAATTATAGGGCTAACGCCCGGACTTGTTAAATATCCATATACGATTAGCGGTGCTGGAGAAAGTTACAAAGGTTGCACTCGAACAATGCCTGCCGACCAAAAAACAAAGCATTCAATCGTTTTAACTACCTGTACGCTGTATCGTTCTAATGGCCCGACCGTACATCGAGCCATCCGCAGGGTTGTTGAGGAGTATGAATCAATCGCTCCTGTTTGTTACCTGCATGATATTGATGATGTGATGTATGTTGATTCGTTGCAAGTAACAAGCCCGACCGTATTGCCAGCATCGTCTGGTGTACCTGATATTACCGGCCTTGCGTCTGATTATGCTATTGCGTGGGCGGCATGGCATGGGCATGAGCCAACCTATCCAACAATGCGTAAGTATGATTTTCAGTGGGTGCTGAGGAACATTGCGTCTGGTAAAACGGGTGGCGACCACGCCATTGAAGGCAATCATTGCCGAGGGAATACAAGCGCAGGTAATGATTATGATGGTTGCGATAGAACTTTAGAAGCGACTGCGATGGGTGTTTGGGATGCGTTTATAGGTGACACAAATCCACCGATGTTAAATACGACTGGCTGGTATTGGGGTAAAGAGATTGGGCCTGTAAAGTATTCCGCAATTGATGAGTTTTATGTTGCCGACCCTTACGACGGAACTAATGCAAATGAGTCCAGAACAACTCACCCGATGCTAGGCTCACAGCAGATAGATGACATTCAAACATATCTCGATGTTGATACTGTGCCGTTTAAGTGCATGTGCATGTCAACAGGGTTCAGTGTTGCTGGTCAGCCGTGGTCTGAGTGGTGGTATGACGAGTCTACCTACTTCCATGCGAATGTTCTCAACTCAACCAACCTAAACGGAACAGATGGATGGTTCTTTGGCTTGGTTGGCGACAATCATACTTTGCATGCTCAAAGATTACATGAGGGAACCGGGACAGGATTCTGGTCTTTTTGCCCTGGAACTACTGGATCAAGCGTCCCCGTTATGGGTAATGGCAACACTCCTGTTAGTTTTGGCACAAAGACAGGCCAGACTCAGTATTTTAGGTCGGCTAGTTACGGAACAACAAACGACACAATGCAGTTTGGCGCATTCATTCACGTGATTGTTCATGCCGACGAAACGCCACAGAGAATTCAGGTGCGGGGCATAGAGACAGGTGGAAACGTTGTGTTTGATTATGATCTGGATGCTGTATCGGGTAATGATAATCAATTTGTTAATCGTCGGAAAATGAGGTTGGCGATATAAGCCAAAAGCTGAAACTGCACACTAACAACAGAATCATATTGAACTAAACAACAACCGGCATCAGCCGGTTTTTTATTACCCATAAAAAACTATGACTGCAACCATACCAACAACTGAACCATCCAGCTTCGTGGCGGGTGATACCGTCAAGTGGACGAAGAGTGTATCTGACTATCTGCCTGCCGATGGGTGGGTGCTGACGTATGCGCTAGTGCTGGCTGCTGATCAACAGACTATCACGGCCACGGATAACGGTGACGGTACGCACCTTGCGACAATCACTGCTGCAAATTCCGCTAACTATACGGCTGGTATTTATTACTGGCAGGCGTATGCCACCAGCGGGACTGAGCGCCATCAGGTCGGCGAGGGGCGCGTTGAGGTTAAAGAGAACTTTGCGGCACAGACGAGTGGCTATGATGCTAAATCTCATGTCAGGACGGTGCTTGACGCGCTTGAGGCCACAATCGAAGGCAAGGCGAGTAAAGATCAGTTGAGCTATACCGTTGCCGGTCGTTCACTGGCTAATATGCTGCCGGGTGATTTGATTAAGTGGAAGAACCACTACGAAATTCTATACCGGCAGGAACTGCAGAAAGAATCCCTCAATAACGGCGGCGGTATCGCCAACAAAGGACAGGTTCGCTTTTAATGGGCGTATTTAAAACAATCGCGCAGCGTGTCGTTGACATCGCCTGGGCTATGCGTCATGGCAAGCCGGTGCCGCAGCGGGTTCGCAGCTTTAATAGTGCGCAGGTGTCAAACCTGACATCGAGCTGGAAGACGATACCTAAGCCCATCGACACGGATATCCATGCCGGTCTGCGCAAGTTGGTCGCACGGTCGCGCCATGAGGCGCAGAACAATGACTATGTGCGCCGGTTTCTGGGTCTGTTGAAAACCAACGTGGTCGGTGCCCAGGGTATTCGCATGCAATCCCGGGTGATTGATCCTTCTGGCAATCCTGATCCACTGGCCAGCAAGGCTATTGAGTCTGGCTGGAAAGAGTGGGGCAAGAAAGGTACAGCAGATGTAACAGGTCTAATGAGCTGGAAGATGTGCCAGCGCCTGTATATCGAAACGCTGGCGCGTGATGGCGAAGTGTTGATTCGTAAAATCAAAAACTGGAAGCGCAACAAGTTTCGTTATGCCTTGCAGTTTCTGGATACCCAGTTACTGGATGTTGATTTTAATCACACGCTTGCAAACGGCAATGTCGTTCGTATGAGTGTCGAGCTGGACCAGTGGCGTAGGCCGGTTGCTTATTATTTTCTAGCAACCAATCAAACAGCAGAAGACTATACCTACATGGGGCGGCGCTACCAGCGCATTCCTGCCGCTGAGGTTATTCACGATTTTCTGCCCGAATGGGTATGGCAGACGCGCGGTGTGCCCTGGGTATCCGCTGGCTTGCTGCGTATGAATATGCTCGGCGGCTATGAAGAAGCTGAGCTGGTTGCCAGCCGTGCCAGTGCTGCGAAGTTTGCGGTGTATGAAAAGGTCGATGAAGAAGCGCCCATCATGGACCCGACTCAATCAGTTGGTGAAAAACAACCAGATGGTACATTTGTTCAGGACTTTGACAGCGGCACCATTGAGGTTACGCCGGATGGTTACAAGCTTAATCTTATCGACCCACAACATCCAAACAGCGCTTATAAAGATTTTGTAAAAGCTACGTTGCGCGGTATCGCTGCCGGGCTGGGTGTGTCCTATAACTCGTTGGCCAATGATCTGGAAGGCGTGAACTACTCAAGCCTGCGTCACGGTACGCTGGAAGAACGCGCTATCTGGATGATGTTGCAGGACTGGATGGTTGAGTCATTCTGCGAAAAGATTTTTGAAGATTGGCTTAATGAGTCGTTAATGCAAAATGCGCTGACCGTTAACGGTCGACCATTAAAACTTGATCGCGAATCGAATTACCAGAACGTAACCTGGCAACCACGTCGCTGGCAGTGGGTTGACCCACAAAAAGAAATGAACGCCAACGAGATCGCCTTCCGCAACAAAATCAAAAGTCCTCAAGCAGTCATTCGAGAGATGGGGGACGATCCCGATGCCGTGCTAGACGATTGGGAAGACTGGCAGAAAAAGCTAGCAGACAGAAACATTCAAACAGAACCCGCCACTTCGGCGGGTTCTTCAGTTATGGACGGTGAGAATGATGAAGAAGAAGACTCAGATCCGAAAGATGAAGAGTAAGCCGCTGTTCCGTACAGCGCTATTTGATCGCGAACATATTGACGCAGATGCCAGAACAGTTGAGCTGGCCTTTTCGTCGGAAGAACCAGTCGAGCGCTGGTTCGGACAAGAAATCCTTGACCATACCCCAAGTGCTGTCAGGCTCGGTCGCCTGCAGAACTCAGGGCCAATCCTGGTTGACCATGATCACCGTGACCACGTTGGTGTGATTGAGTCTGTTTCTATCGACAAAGACCGCCGGGGGCGGGCAACGGTGCGTTTTGGTAAAAGCGCACGGGCGATGGAAATCTTTCAAGACGTGGTTGATGGCATCAGAACATCAGTGTCGGTGGGTTATCGCATTCATAAAGCCGTGCTCGAAGAGACCGGTGATGATAGCGCAGATATCTACCGTGTCACTGACTGGGA
The DNA here is from genome assembly GCA_964504295.1 of uncultured Thioalkalispiraceae bacterium. Taxonomy (GTDB): domain Bacteria; phylum Pseudomonadota; class Gammaproteobacteria; order UBA6429; family Thiohalophilaceae; genus SZUA-37. The sequence continues at coordinate 17,603 of CAZDEC010000046.1, read as the reverse complement.
GCCATTCGAAGTTAGCCTGGTGTCTGTTCCAGCCGATGATTCGGTAGGTCTAGGGCGCGGCGCTGATGATGAAGAAAACGAAATTATTATTGAATCAATTAACCATAAGGAAAGAACCATGGATCCTAAAGAAAATACCCCGGCAGTTGAAATGCCTGATGTCAAGGCTATCGCGAGCGAAGCGCGTACCGCTGAGCTTGAGCGCATTCGCACCATTACTTCTATTGGCGAAAAACATGACACCGCTGAGCTTGCCCGTACCTTTGTTGACAACGGCAAGTCCGTCGATGACTTCCGCGCAGCGGTGCTTGAACGCCGTGAAGATGTTACTCCAGTCGGCACCGAAGTGCCTGAAATTGGATTGTCCGACAAAGAAGTGCGCAAGTTCAGCTTTGTACGCGCCATTAATGCATTAGCCAACCCAACTGACCGCCGCGCGCAGGAAGCTGCAGCATTTGAAATCGACGCCAGTCGCGCTGCCGCTGACAAGACTCGCCAGACGCCGCAAGGCATTCTGGTTCCTGCTGATGTCATCAAGCGTGATTTGTCTGCAGGTACAACAACCGCCGGTGGCCATACGGTTGCCACTGATTTGCTGGCGCAGTCGTTCATCGAAATGCTGCGCAACCGGATGGTGGTTGAACAGTTGGGCAGCACCACACTTACCGATCTTGTTGGTGACGTGGCCATTCCATCACAAACCGGAGGTGCCACTGGTTACTGGATCTCATCTGAAGGGGGTTCACCAACTGAAAGCCAGCAGGTTTTCGGTCAGGTCACGTTCACACCAAAGACCGTTGGTGCTTATACCGACTACACCCGCCAGTTGCTGATGCAGTCATCTATCGACATTGAATCTTTTGTGCGTGCAGATTTGAGCCGTGTGCTTGGGCTTGCTATTGACCTTGCTGCGTTCTACGGCTCCGGTTCAAGCGGTCAGCCTACGGGTATCGCCAATACCACCGGCATCAACACCACTACGTTTGGGGCGGCTGATCCGACCTACGTCGAAGTTGTGGCAATGGAATCAGCGGTGGCAACGGATAACGCCGATGTCGGCACTCTTGGTTATGCCATGGATGCCGCTATGCGCGGTGCGCTGAAAACCACCGTCAAAGACTCTGGCTCTGGTCAGTTTGTTTGGGAACCCGGCAACACGGTCAATGGTTACCAGACCGGTGTCAGCAATCAGATGACTGATGGTGACATTATCTACGGCAACTTTGCTGATTTGATTATCGCTATGTGGGGCGGTCTGGATCTGACTGTCGATCCTTACACCAATTCGACATCTGGCACGGTTCGCATCGTTGCTCTGCAGTCGATGGATATCGGTGTGCGTCATGCAGTCAGCTTCTGTAAGTCTAACGACGGCGCTTAGTCCGTAGTCTGAATACTGGCACCGGGTTCGTTACCGGTGCCAATTATTAATAAATTTTAATGAGGATTTTTAAATGAAAATCAAAATCATCAAAGGCACCGTTTGCGGTGGCAAGAATGTAAAAAAAGATCAGGTTGTCGATGCATCAGAAACGGACGCAAAGATTCTGATTGGTCTCGGCAAAGCGATTGAGCCGGGCAAAGCAAAGCAGGAAAAGCCTGATACAAAGTAATCGGGTTTGAAAATAAATCAGGCGCTTTATTAAAGCGCCTGATTTTATTACCAGGATAAAGCGAAAGAACCACCATGGCATTCACTGAAGACCTCGATGTGTTTCTCACCGACTTCGGCGTAACGGTAAGCGTCACGTCTGGCACGGGTGCGCCGTTTGAATTCACCGGCATCTATGATAACGGCTATGCCGGTATTGCGATTGGTGGGGTGGAAATGGAGAGTACGAATCCGATGATTCAGTGTAAGGAATCGAGTGTTTCCAGCATGGCGAACGGGGATGCGTTGACGGTGAACAGCACTAATTACACTGTTGTCAACCAGCGGCCTGATGGCACTGGCTGGATGTATCTTGAGATGCACGAGGCATGATTGATCTAGATGTGCAGGCCGACTTTAAAGAAGTTAATAAGATGCTGTCTGACCTGGAAACCGGGCTGGTGACCAAGGCCGCGAACTCGGCGCTGAACAAAACCATCACATCGGTTCAAAGTGTCGCACTTAAAAAAATATCCAAAGATATTGGCATGACTCAAAAGAATGTTCGTAAATTTATGAGCAAGCATAAATCGACATTTAAAAGATTAGAGGCATTCATTGAAAGTAACGGAATTGAACGTGTTCCGCTCTTATTGTTGGGCGCAAGGCAAACGAAAAGAGGGGTTACATATGTAGGAAAAGGCGGAAAAAGAAAGCTTCTTAAGGGAGCGTTTATCGCAACTATGCCGAAAATGAGAACCGATCAATATAGAAGACATAGCGGTGTATTTAAGCGAACAGGTAATTTTTCTAAAAAAGGATTCGGGCGGTTCGCTGGGAAGAGAAGGGAAAATATAAAAGAGCGGTTTGGCGTTTCAATATCATATGTTATGGCCAGCAGTGCAGTTGAGCGCGCCATGAGAGAAGTTGCCGGTAAACGATGGAACAAAACCTTCCAGCATGAATTGAATTACAGGCTAAGGAAATATCGGTAATGACTCATCGCGCAGAACAAATCATAGCCGCTGTCGTTACCAGTGTAACCGGCCTGACGACAACAGCCGCTAACGTCAATCGTGGGCGCACTACGCCAGAGGACGCGGCCACGGCGGACTGGCTGGATGTGTATTTGGGGGATGATGATCCTGATGAGTCTGATAAAAATTGGACTATCACAGATTCAGATCTAACCGTCTATATCGATATCAACTGCAAAACATCATCAGCACAAATTGATACCCGGCTAAACCTGATCCGTTCAGAAATCACCGTGGCGCTGTGGGTAGATTATAAACAGGGTCTGAGCTTCGTCGCCGAAATGCGCGAAGGCAAAGCCGATGAACCGCAGTTATCCGGCGAGGCCAACAAGCCAGCAGCTACTATGCGCACTACCTGGTTGTTCAGGTATCGCCGTTCCACCACTAATCCAGACGCATAATCATGTAGGTACGGCTTCAGCCGTACTGTTCGCCTGAAGGCGAACCTACATCAGGAGATAACCGTGACAGAAAAAGAACGCAAATCCGTCGAGCCGAAAGAAGGCGGCGTGACCATCATCGGCGACAAGCCGAAACAGAAGAAAGAATCAAAACCGAATCAGGAGGAATCCAATGCTCGTTAAACGCGAAGTGCTGCTTGCCAAAATCGAGAGCACATACAATACCGACCCCACACCGACCGGCAGTGCGGATGCCATTCTGGTTGAAAATCTGAGCATGTCGAACGAAGGCGCGCGGATGAATGAGCGTAATCCTGTTCGTTCAAGCCTTGCGCCTCTTAAACAGATATTCGGCGGTACGCTGCGGGCTATTTCGTTTGACGTTGAAATCAAGGGACCGGGCGCGGCTTATAGTGCAACTGTCCGGCCAGAAATTGATGTTCTGCTGCGCGCTTGCGGGATGGGGGTCACGGTTGATACGACGGCCAGCTCTGAAACGGCAACCTATACGCCGGTATCATCCAGCCATGAAAGCTGTACATTTTATTATTACCAGGATGGTGTCCTGACCAAGATGACGGGTGCGCGTGGTAATGCATCATTTGCGCTCGAGGGTGGTACACACGGTAAGATCTCATTTACTTTCACCGGTCACACCTCAACGCCGACCGATACCACGCTGGCTACGCCAACCTACGACAGCACAGTACCTGCGCCATTCATTGGCGCATCGTTCAGCATAGATTCTTTTGCGGCGGTTATCTCTGCGCTCAACTTTGATTTAAGCAATACCCTGTCCACGCCGCCTGATGTTAATGCAGCAGATGGCTACGGTGAAATCCAGATCACGGCGCGGGATGTCAACGGCTCGTTTGACCCCGAGCATGAGCTGGTAGCCACTGAGGCATTCGAAGCCAACTGGCGTAGCGGTCTGGCTATGGCGCTGGCGACCGGCACCATTGGCGGCTCGCAGTATAATCGCTATGCGATCAGCATGCCCGCGGTTTCATATCGTGAAATAGGTCAGGCTGATCGTGATGGTGTCCGCACGCTGGATAACAGCTTCGGTGCGTACGAGTCATCGACTGATGATGAGGTTTCAATTCTGTTTAATTAGTAGGAAATTGAGGGGTAGTTATGTTTGACACGCTAGTAGCAAAACTTTCACCTGTTTGGTATACGCCAGATTCAGAAGAGGGAAAGGATAATCCTATTCGATTTCAGTTGAAACCGCTGACTCCGCCAGAATTGGATAGTGCATTATTTAATTCAACAAGAAATGAGCGGGGAGAGGTGAAAGAGTTTCATCCTAACGGCGTTCAGTTTGCGATGAATGTCGGGATTGTTGATTGGGAAAATGTTGGTGAAGACTTTTCGCCAGCAAAAATTAATTCTATACGATGGGCTTGGCGTCAAGAGTTAGTGACAAATATTGTCGCAATGGGTGTATTGGCAGGAAAAGAAGTAAAAAACTCCTAATCGCAGTTGAGGTCTATAAAAATACAAAAGACTTCAATTGCGAGCAATGTACCTGGGGGCGGCACTGCAATAGTGACAACCCGGCATCAATAAAACAGTGGGAAATACCCGGCTTGATTGAGTCGGACATTTGTTTAAAGCCAATGGTGACTGAGCAAAGTCACTTTCTGATCGAATTATACGGACACTACAAAAATAATATCCTGCCTTTGGCGGGTGGTTTGTTTGATCAGCCTGCGCGGTATATGCGGGCGATGAGCATTATTGATGGTGCTGCAAAAAGCGATTAACCGAATAGACCCTTGCGGTTTCCGCAGACAGAACACTGGCTTTGTGTTGAGTTATTAATTCCGACAAGTAGCCAGACTGGCAGCCAGAATCCAACTGTAATTACAGATAAAACTAGATGCAGCAGGTGCGATGTGGTGGGACCAATGTGCATTGTTGGTCTGTTGCACTTGCGGCATTTTGACATTAGTTGATGAGATCCCATTGTGACTCCTTGTGATTATTTTTGTTAAGCATAACAAATTTAACGATATGACACATTAACGGTAAAAATAAATGGCTGAAGCAAAGTTTACTATTCGAGCATCAGATAAGACTAAGTCTGCATTTAAGTCTGTCAATGCGAATATGAAGCGCATATCTAGCAAGGTTCTCAGTCTGAAAACTGCCATTGTTGGTCTGGCTGGGGTGGGTGGTTTAGGCGCGCTGGTCGTGGCGTCGGCAAATTCCGCTGATGCGTTGGCAAAAAATGCTGACAAATTGCGGGTAACGACTGAGGCTCTGAGCGGCCTGCACCTGGCGACAAAGCTCTATACCTCGGCTGGCGCAAACGCCATGAATGAGGCGTTGACGAAATCCATCAAGCGCCTGGGTGAATTTAATGCAACCGGCGGCGGTGCGGCGGCGGTGTGGTTGAAAAAGTTGAATCTTGATACTCAGGAGCTGGCAACGCTGGCACCCGATCAGTTGTTTGCGCGCTACGCAGAATCAGTCCGTGGACTGAACGACCGTGGCCAGCAGATGGCGGCAGTCAGCGCGTTGATGGGGGATGAGTCTCGGCAGTTGATCGGTATCATCGATGCCGGAAGTGTGGCGATTGAAGAGTCAACACAAAAATCTATTGCCTGGGGGCAGGCTATAAGCCGGGTAGATGCAGCAAAAATCGAAGCGGCGAACGATGCATTTACTGAGGTTCAGGAAGTTATTAAGGGGCTTGGTACAACCATCGCAGTTAATTTGTCGCCATATATTCAGGCGGCAGGTAAACAATTTACTACTGCTGCAACGGCTTCGCGTGGCTGGAAAGATGAAACCCTATCAGGAGTTGAATTAGTTATTACTGGAGTTGGTTATGTTGCCGATGTGTTTCGTGGCTTGCATGTTGTAATTAAAGGCGTAGAAATCGTTTTTGCCGCCTTTGCGGCAGGCTTGTATGACTCGCTTGCTTCTATTGAAAATCAATTCAGGTATGTCGCTAATCTTATTCCGGGAATAAATATTGCTCCGATCAGTGGGTTGACTGTAGTTGCGGCAGAAGCCGCCAAACGAGTGGCCGAATTAAAACAGGAGTTCGGCGAGTTGGTCGAACAACCTATGCCCTCTGAAAACGTGACGGCATACCTCGAAGAAGTAAAAAAAATATCACGCGAAACTGCGGAAGAAGTGGCAAAAGTGGCCGGTGGAAAAACAGGCAGCGAAGGTGCTGCAACTGGTGGGGGTGAGCAGGCCACGGCAGAAATGCAGAAGCAGCAAGACATGATGGCTCAAAAACTTGAGCAGGTGAATCAGTTCCTGATGTCTAAGGCTGAGCTTGAAAATCAGGCTTATGAAAACCGCTTGTTTATTGTTGAAGAAAATTTCCAGAATCAGTTGATTGGTGAAACTCAGCGCAAGGAAATATTACAAAACCTTGAACTAAAACATCAGTCAAAGATTTTGGCCATCGAAGAAAGTGCGGCACAGAAAAAGCTGCAAATGGATTCGATGCTGGCAAGCCAAAGGATGAGCGTTGCCAAGGGTATCACGGGCAACATGGCTCAGTTAATGAGTTCGTCATCAAAAAAGGAATTTGAAGTAGGCAAAAAGTTTGCTCAGGCAAACGCTTTAATAAAAGGATATGAGGCAGTTACGTCGAGTTATGCAGCCGGTGCAAAAATCGGTGGACCATACCTTGGTGCTGCGTATGCAGCGACTGCTGCGTATGCAACAAAAATTCAGCTAGATAATATTCGTAACGCACAGTTTGGCGGCGGCGGTGGCATATCTGTTGGCGGTGGCAATGTTTCAACCGGCAGTGGATTCAACGGCGGCGCACCAAATCAGCCTGCGCTTGAGTCGCAATCAAAACAGCCAAGTGGCGGCGTAACCACCATCACCCTCGTCGGCAATAGCAACTCACAATTTTCTGGCGAGCAGTTGGATGGTTTGTTTGATCAAATGGAAGATGCCATGGAACGGGGTGACAGGGTGCTTTTTAGCCGTAACAGTCGTCAGGCGCTGGAGCTTTCCTGATGGGTGTATTTACCTACGTTGCAAAGCGTCGCCTTGAGACGGTTGATTTTAGTGTTTCTGCTGCGGTCGATATCTCTGCTGATACTACCGATGATTCGTTTAATTCAGTTACCGAGGATTTGTCTGGGCTGACTGATGCTCAGTGGGTTGATGTATCCGGGTTTACGGATTCTGCAAACAATGGTTTTTTCAAAGTTAGCGGTAGTTCGACGACGACTAAGATTACCACTGATGCATCGTTGAATCTGGTGACTGAGGCGGCGGGTAATTCGATCTCGATGCAGGGTTATGCGCGCGGTAGTGGCCAGAGTTATGAACTTGAGCTTGGGTTGCAGCGTATCGAGCTGAGTGAAAAATCAGTTACCAATACAGCTGAGTCGCTTAGTGGTGTGCGTGAGACGCTTCTGCACCGTGATACTTATTATTACGATGTGACTACTCTATTTATTACCGGTGCTGAGTTGCCACAGTGGCAGGAGTTTATGGCCTCGGTTAAGGCTGGGGAAATATTCAGTTTCGATCCTTATGGGACGGTGGCCAGCCCTGACAACGTTGTTTCTGTAACGCTTGACGGTGAGCCGCGCTATCAGCGCATCGGCACGGGTCTGTTGTATTCGATCTCATTCAGGATGCGCGAACAATGAGAGCGGATACTGATTCGTTTGAGCTTAAAAATAAGTCGGCGTCAAAAGACCCTCGTTACACGGTTGAGATTGCATTCGATCCTGCAAATACAGATCTACATTATTTTACTTCGCATGCTGATTCTGCTACGCCAGCCGGTGCTACAGTTACGTCTGGTGTTATTAAAGGCCTGTCAGGTACTAGCCAGAGCGTGTCTCCTGAAAAGGCGCTGGCGACTATCGGCACTATCAGTTTTGATGTAGTTGATTCTGGTGATGCTGTTCGCAGCCTGCAATATACCAAGTTGCAGTTTGGCAAAGGTCTGCGCGGGATGCGTGTGCGGGTGTATGTCGGCTTTGATGGCCTGGCATGGGCGGATTATAGCCTGATTCAAACTCAGATTATTGAGTCTGTTTCGTATAGCAAGGGCGCGTATTCATTTAAGTGTTCCGATATTCAGCGCGAAGCACGCAAGAATGTTTTTGATTTTGCTGAAACTACGCTGAGCGCCAGTGTCGGCATCAGTGATACTACGGTCAACGTTTATAATACAAGCGATTTTGAGGCGCTTGAACACTCCTCGGGTTTCAGTGACGCACCCAGCCAGACTGTTTTCTATTTTAAAATTAAAGATGAGATTATCCGGGCAACCGGTAAAACATCAACCAGCTTTACCGGTTGCACTCGGGGCGTATTAAATACAAAAGCTGCGGTGCATAACATCGACAGCAGTGCGGCGACTGACCGGCGCACCAAGCTTGAGGAGTATGTTTATCTTGAGTTGCCTGCGTCAAAACTTATCTATGCGATATTAACGGGCGATCTACTAGGCCAGTCAACCACCCTGCCTGCGTCCTGGCATCTCGGCATATCAACCAGCTATGTGCGGCAGTCTGATTTCAGCGACGTCGGTGTGGATTGGTACGATGCATCAAATGATGCAAACGGTGTAGTGCTGCGCTTCGAGGGGCTTGGAAAGCAGGACGGTAAAAAATTCATTGAGCAGGAAATATTATTACTGCTTGGTGCGTTCAGCCCGGTTTACAGTGATGGTGCGCTTGGCCTTAAGCGCATGGTCAGCGTGCTGTCAAAGTCTGGCTATGTCACACAGCTGGATGAATCCAATGTTGTTAGCCACTCGGCGCTTACGCACGACATGCCTGCGATTTTCAATTACATTGAAATTCAGTGGAATTGGGACGATACAAAAGAGCGGTTTACGCGCCGCAATAGTCTGGTCGATGCCACTAGTCTGGCGGTAAACGGGCAATCAAAGAAACTGGATTTCAAATTTCGCGGCCTGCATGGTAGCCGAAGCAGCACAGAAACTATTGGCGAGCGGTTTAATGCGTTTCGTGATCGGTACACGGGGCCACCGTTAAGAATGTCGGTGGTGGCTTTGCCAAGTATGAACGTGCTTGAGGTCGGTGATACCGTCCGGGTGAACCTCGATGACATCAATGATTACAATACTGATGCCAGTCTTGATCGCACCTTTGAAGTGCAGAACGTTGCGGTCAACTGGGTCACCGGTAATGTGTCGCTTAAGTTATTCGGATCATCACAAGCCGCTGATGCTATTGCTCAGACGGTGGCCAGCAGCGTCATCCCTGATGCTTTTTATTCGTCGTCTGGAAACAATCTATCTACTTATGTTGGCGGTGGTTATGACGCGGGTACAGATTACACGCTGACCGGTAGCGTTGGCCATATTATTTCAGATTGCCAGTTAACCGGGAATGCTTCGCTTACGAATGCGGCGGCGATTTATTATCACGATGGTGATCTAACCATCGATGCCGGTGTGACGGTTACTATCACTGATAATGTGCAGTTGAGGGTTAAGGGGCATCTGACAATAAATGGAACGATTAATGGGGTTGGTCAGGGGTTGGCTGGGGCGGCGAAGCGGACGGGGGACAGTGTTAGCACATCAAATCAATCATACTACAATAATAAAACATTGGGTTCATCAGGATTTTTAGGGTCAACAAAATCAGGTGGCGGCTGGCTGTTACCGCTAGGCGGTAATGCGGTTTATTCGAGCGCTGATGGCTGGCTATCAGTAGCGCAAAATCAGGTGGCTCCCCAGTTAAACCTTAACGTATTAGCCGGTAGTGTCACAGGAATACCATCAGAAATACGGGGATCATCAGGTGCGACTGGGCATACCATGTTTAATGTGCCATCTGGATATAGCGTTGCTGGTGGAGCGGGTGGTAATGGTGGTGCTGGTCTGTTTGTTGTATCTCGTGGTGCATCGTTTGGCACATCTGGAGCAATTAACGTAAGCGGAACAGGTGGCGGTACTGGTGATTTTGGAGGTAGCACAGGGTTAAATTCTGGCATCCCATTTTATTATGCGGGATCAGGAGCAGGTGGTGCCCCTGGCGCGGTTTATTTTGTGCTTGACGGTGTTAGTGTAAACGTACCATTGTTGGCAACGATTACGGCACGGTTCGGAACAACGCCAGTTAGTGGTAACTCAATGGGCGCGCCAAATGCAAGCTTGAGCGTTGTGCGCGCAGCCGGTACGCCGTTGTATTCGTTTTATAAAGGCATCGGCTACCCACCCACCGACTTGTCTGGCAATAACGGCGCAGCCCGTATCCAGTTTGTCATTGGTGCTGAAACTCCCGAGGAAGATGCTGATTCTGGCGTTATTGATTCAGTTACAGGCCTGGCCGCATCGAGCGGTACAGCAGAGTTATTGCTAAATGAAGATGGCACCGTTACGCCAAGGGTAAAGCTGTCATGGACAGCATCGCTTGACCCGCGCGTTATCGGTGCTGAAATTCAATACAAGAAATCAGCAGATTCAATCTGGTTATCCGCGCCGCCGGTCATCGGCGAAATAGAAACCTACATTGCAAGTGTAGTCAGCGGCGTGGCCTATGATTTCAGGGTTCGTGCTGCTGATGATGTGCGCAACGCAAGCGAATGGGCAACCGTATCAAGCCACACAATAGCGGGTAAGTCTGCATTGCCGTCTGATGTAACCGGTTTTACTGTGCTGCAAAATGGCGGTATCGCTGTTTTTAAATGGGCGGCGGTTACTGATGCTGATTATTCCGGCGCTGATATCCGCTATGGCCCACAGACTGGCGGTGACTATGCCAGCGCGACACCGTTAACTCAAATCACAAAAGGCACTAATGTTTCATCGGCTGATGTGCCTGATGGTGATTGGCGTTTTTATATCAAGGCGGTCGATACCAGCGGCAACTATTCAGCTACTGCTGCAACAAAAGATGTGACGTTTGTGAGCGATTACGATGTCATCACTACGGTGGCAGAGCATCCGTTGTTTGGTGGTACGTTGACAAATATGATTAGGCACTGGACGGGTGTTCTTGTTCCAGACAGCCAGAACCTGGCGTCAGCCGATGGCTGGGATACGTTTGATGTATTTGTGATAAACCCGTATGCAATTTGCTCCTATGAGGGCGCTGAAATTGATATGAGTTTTGACGACACGATACGTGTCTGGGCTGATATCACGTCAACATTGGGGCCGGGTGAATCAGGCATTGCAAATCCACAATTCCAAATTGATTACAGGCTGGATGCTGGGTCTTATGATGGGTTTGAGGATTGGAGTATTGGCGGCGTAATAGCGCGCTATGTCAAGCCAAAAATTGAGATAGATACAAGTACAGGCGTTTATTTTATTTCTACATTTAGTCCAACTGTGGACGTTGTTGAATACACTCAGCGTGGATCTAATATCACTGTTGGCGCATCAGGTACAACGGTGACATTCGCTAAGGAATTTCACAGTGTACCTGCGTTTGTATCTGTGCAGGTACAGGGTGCAACAGCGCTATACCCAACGCGCGATAATATAACGGCTACAGGTTTTGATTTTCACATTTTTGATTCGTCTGGATCTGAGGTTGGCGGTACTGGCGATTATGAAGCAACGGGGGTTTGATTGATGGCGAGTTTACCAAATTTTACAAATCAATTGGCAACGCCTTATAAAACAAATATTGATGCAATGGCTGCTGGTTTAGCCGTTAAATATGTTAGGCGCTGGGAAACTAGAACTAATGCAGTTGATAATATTTGGCGCTCTGTAGCATGGTCGCCTGAGTTGACGCTGTTTGTGGCTGTTGCAGAGACAGGTACAGGTGATCGGGTCATGACCTCGCCTGATGGCGTTACGTGGACAATTCGGACTAGCGCGGCTGATAATATTTGGTACTCAGTAACGTGGTCGCCTGAGCTAACGCTATTCGTTGCTGTTGCTGGCACCGGTACAGGTAATCGAGTGATGACATCACCCGATGGTATCGTCTGGACGATACGTACTAGCGCCGCTGATAATACCTGGAACTCGGTAGTATGGTCAGCAGAGCTAACGCTATTCGTTGCTGTTGCTGGCACCGGTACAGGTAACCGAGTGATGACATCACCCGATGGTATCGTCTGGACGATACGCACTAGCGCTGCTGATAACTGGTGGGATTCGGTGGTGTGGTCAGCAGAGCTAACGCTATTCGTTGCTGTTTCTGTCGATGGTACAGGTAACCGAGTGATGACGTCACCTGACGGTATCGTCTGGACGATACGTACTAGCGCCGCTAATAATGTCTGGCGATCAGTTGCGTGGTCACCGGAGTTGACGCTGTTTGTGGCTGTTGCTAGCTCAAGTACAGGTAACCGAGTGATGACGTCACCTGACGGTATCGTCTGGACGATACGTACTAGCGCCGCTGATAACGCATGGTACTCAGTGGCATGGTCAGCAGAGCTGGCGCTATTCGTTGCTGTTTCTACCGATGGTGTAGGTAATCGGGTGATGACGTCACCTGACGGTATCGTCTGGACGATACGTACTAGCGCCGCTGATAACTGGTGGTACTCAGTAATATGGTCACCTAAGTTAACGCTGTTCGTGGCTGTTGCTGGTTCTGGTACTGGTACCAGGGTAATGACGTCATGGTAATAACGTTATCGGCCTGGAGGTTAATGTATGTCTAGTTTGCCTGATTTTACAACTCAGTCAGTAACGTTATATAAGGCAAATATTGATGCAATGTATGCTGATTTAGCTGCTAAATATGTTGGGCGCTGGGAAACGCAGGCCAGTGCCGCTGATGAATCATGGTCAGGTGTTGTGTGGTCGCCGGAGTTGATGCTGTTTGTGGCTGTAGCAACATTGGATACAGGTAGTGGGGTGATGACGTCACCTGATGGCATTAACTGGACTATCGGTACTACTGCTGCGAGCAACGATTGGCAGTCAGTAGCATGGTCACCAGAGTTAACGCTATTTGTCGCGGTATCTCTTACGGGTACGGGTAATCGGGTGATGACGTCACCTGACGGTATCGTCTGGACTGCACGTACCAGCGCTGCTAATAATGATTGGCGCTCAGTAGTATGGTCACCAGAGTTAACGCTATTTGTTGTGGTTGGATCAACCGGTACAAATAACCGGGTGATGACGTCACCTGACGGTATCGTCTGGACGCTACGCACTAGCGCGGCCAACAATCTCTGGGTCTCAGTAACGTGGTCGCCGGAGTTAACGCTATTTGTCGCAGTTAGCGTGCCTGGTATCGGGACAGACGATAGGGTGATGACGTCACCTGATGGCATTAACTGGACTGCACATACCGGCGCTGCTGATAATAGTTGGTACTCGGTGGCGTGGTCGCCTGATTTAATGTTGTTTGCTGCGGTATCAACGTCTGGTACTGACAACCGAGTGATGACGTCGCTTGATGGTATAACGTGGACGGGGCGCACCAGTGCCGCCAATAATGGTTGGAATTCTGTCGCGTGGTCATCTGATCTAGGGTTGTTTGCTGCGGTATCATACTCGGGCACAGGTAACCGAGTGATGACATCACCCGATGGCATAGTGTGGACGATACGTACTAGCGCTGTTGATAATAGCTGGGCGTCAGTAGTATGGTCGCCGGAGTTGATGCTGTTTGTATCTGTCTCTAGCACCGGTACAGGCAATCGAGTGATGACGTCATGGTGAGGCTGTTGCTGGCTATGGTTTTAATGCCATTCAGCCTGTGCGCCGATGGGCTATATTTTGATGCTGGCATAAATATGCACAGTAATTACTATGACACTAGCAACCACCCAAAGAATAAATCAACTGTCCGTATGCAAAACCCTCTAGGGACTGTAGCGGTAGGATACTGCAAACAAAACTGGTGCGGATACTATGAGCATATCAGTAGTATTACAGACAAATATGATAATGGTTTAAATATGATCGGGGTTAGATATAGGCTGTTTGGTGATTAATATGCAAACAGCAAACATGCCACTGTCGTTCGGTAGTAAATTAAATAACCCAAACCGAATCATTGTCCACGCTATGGGCGAATTCATTGACGATGGAACGGGGCGCATTTATTCCGCGCGAGACTTTTTAAAGTTGATGCGATTGTCTGTGCATGCACTGGCCACGCCGAGCGGCGTTGTCATCCGAACCCGTAGCGACTATGAGGGTGCGCACCACGCAAAAGGCTACAACAATAATTCACTGGGTATCGAGTTTCTTGTACCGGGCATTTACACCTGGCAGACGTTCCGACGCGCGATAGATAATGATTATTTGTTTGCAGAGCAGTATCAGGCTGGTGTCGATCAGGTGCGCGAGTGGATGGAGATGCATCAGATAACCAGCATCGAGCGGCATAGTGACGTAAGCCCGGGCAGAAAGAAAGATCCCGGTAATGGGTTTCCGTGGACGCAATTCTTGCACGACATAGGAGCAGGTTGATGATTGATAAAATCGTAAAGCGCAAAGATGGCACAATTTCTCGGACTCAAATTGTTAACGGTATTACTGCATTGAGCGGTGTGCTGTTGATCACCCTGCCAAATATCCAGTCTCAAGTCGAGCCAGACGTGTATGGCTGGATTGTCATGCTGTTAGGCACAGTCAATCTGTACCTGCGTAAAACCACTACAAAAATATAATGCTCGCAAAGATAAAGTCAGCAGGACTCTGGTTGCTGTCTGCTGCCGTGTTCGTGCTGGGAATATTGGCCGCAATATTCAACGCAAAGGCCAGTCGTACAGAAAAGGAAATGGAATACCGCCGCCGCAAGGCACAGGAAGCCAAAACAGAAACCCTGCAAAAAGCGCAGGCCGCTCAGAGCAAAGCCGCCGAACAAGGCCAGCAATCAATCCGGGAGGCCATCGATGAAGCAAATAATCCTGACAATCCTCGCAATCGTTTCACTGACCAGCTGTAACTGCAAGCCGGTTATCGTCGAACCTGTCCAACTCCCCATCCCAGCAAAACCAGTCCTGCCAACTATCCAGCACCATGAGCTGACCTGTTTGCCGCATGCCACCTATGCAAAACTAGCTGAGCGAGAGGCAAGAATTATCGCCTACGCAAAAGAATGTCGGGCGATATTGGAGTCAACGCAGTAGAAATAAAAACCTATATAAACTTTTATTTTTTACGCACCTAAAACAACACGTTTTGCACGCAAGTCTTTGTTTTTTGGTAGCCATCAGCACTAAAAAATACAGGTTAAGTCTCTGAAAATAAAAGATAAAGCCAACCCCTCATAACCCGAAGGTCGTGAGTTCAAATCTCGCCCCCGCTACCAAAATTTATTCAATAGAACCAGACAGTTAAAAGCGTCTGGTTTTTTTATGCCTGATACTAATAATTTCTCGCACTAAATCCCGCACTAAAAATTACCTGGTTGAGCCTACTTCGTCGGGTAATACATCGTATATTTCCAGCATCTTTGGATCGCGGTGACCAGACGCCTTAAGTTTATCGCCGGTAAAATCAGACACACCTTTGCGCTTCAGATCATGCAGCCAGAACCGCGTCCCACCATTAGCTTCAAGCGTGTGCATGCGGGTTTTCCATGTGGACTGTAGTGCTCCTACGGTGATGGCTTGGCCTCTGCGGTTATGGATTAATGTTAAGGCATTTTTGTGTAGCGGGATTATATCTAACGGCAGTGCATGGCAGACCTCTAACAATTTATTTAGACGCTTACCGGTAATGATTGAATCTTTCGATCCTTTCCCTCGTTTCACCCACAATCGACCATCCTCCATAATGTCGTTGCGATTTAGCGATAATGCCTCATTCTCACGCAGGCGGCACAGATAGCAAAACTCCATTACTAACGGGACGTAGAATGGTCCAGGCATAAATAGCGCATGATAATAGTCGCTATCTTTTGCGTAATGCTGACGTTTGTTTCTTGGGTTTTTGGGTACGCCGATGCATGGATTAACCATTAAAACTTTGTCCCGGCTTCGTGCCCAGGTGTAGGCTGATGAGATAAGCCCAACCTCTTTGTTACCGGCAATCGGAGCGTCTTCCTCTAGCCGTTTATCAAGATATTTTCTGATGGTGCCTGGCGTAACTTTTTCAGCTAAGATATTTCCAAACGGTTTTCCGTTGGCGGATTTGTTAACTATGATCTCATTATAACGCTCATAATCTCGGCGAGTGCGTGGAGCAAGTGCCTCACATTGTTTTGATTTTAGGAATTCTTTTAAAATAGATTTTAATGTTGTAGCCGTGTTCGTCCCCTGCGCTTCTTCATATCGTTCCCAGATTAGCGATTTTAGATCACCCTCTCGCCCAAGCTGAATTCGTGAACCGAAAACAGGCTTTCCTTTTTCGCAGCCGAGATACGGCGTGTAAACATACAGCCCACGTTTAATGGTTACGTGCTTCGGTAACCATGAATTATTTTTGTTTTTCGTGCGCCCCATTAATCAAAGGCTACTATTTCTAGGGCTTGGTTGTCTACTTTGCCGACTAATGTGGCGTTAAGTGCTTGAATTGTAGTGACAACCGTGCCACCTTTGCCGAGATGGTACGGTATTTTTTGGGCGTCAAGGCACCGGCGAAGATCAGCGGCACGGGAATACCCAAACTTATCTAGTAGTTCTTTTTGAGCAATTACATCACTCATACTGTACCGTTTTTGGTTAACATCTGCGTGGTTACCTATTTATCAAGAGTGGCTCAAGACGGTTCTTGACGGCGGTTAGTTGCTGTTTCAATGCGCACCTTCGCCTTCATTCCGCAGTTCGGCTGATTTGGCAAATGAACAGTGATCGACCACTTGCCGCTTGCTAGCTGGCGCAGGCCTTTTACAACTCCCGGTAGACGCTGTTCCTGGTGATGTTTTTGGCGGCAGGTTTTGCCTGGAGTGCTACAAAACCGCTGTGTGATTTTTGCGCCCTTCGGCAGCGGTTCGCTGCATGAATCATATTGGCATTGCCTGGCTTTCATAATGTTTCCTTTTTTATTAATGTACGGCTGCATTAACTCGCGGAAGGCTTTTTCTAAGCCCCTCCAATACCCGCGACCAGCCGATTCGATCTTTCCATGGTTTTCCATCAGCAATTGCGCGATAGCAATCAACTCGTCCAGTTTTGAACAGTTGAATATGGTGAGTAACTGTGCCGAAATCATGGTCTATAATAATAATTTCACGCCGTAGGTCTGGCAGTATTATCGGATAGTTTGGCGCATCAGATTCAAGGCGTTTCTGTTCCTTTGCTTCACGCATGCGCCTTAATTTTTCACTATATTTTTTTCGTTTTCTGTATGCCATTTGCTCGTTACCTTGTACGGTCCGCATAATCTACTGTTATGTGTCCAGAGCGTCATTATGTAATTTAATAATATGCTCGGCCAAATCTCTACCAATCCTTTCAAGAACTACCTTCTCTTCGTCTACTGTAATGACTCCAAAATCACCATGTCCATGACCCCTATCATGAAAGCCTAGCGTCCAGTACACACATAACAAGGCACTCAAATCTGACTGCCCTATAGTTTGCGATTCTTCATCTTCATGGGTTTCATCTGTCATTTCAGTTGCTCCAAGTTCATTGGTTTTAAGTCGGTCAGCAGTTTAGCTTTACGTTAGGTTTCTTCTTTCTGGCTTTGATCGGCTGATTTACCAGTTACCCATGCGC
>CAZDEC010000045.1:0-26420 GCA_964504295.1 uncultured Thioalkalispiraceae bacterium | reverse complement strand
TACTTAAATAGGCCTCATAAAAACATCTTATTCATAAGTTAACGGCACAGCAGTGTTAATGGGAAATAACTAATTTATATAGCCTGATGTTTCTTCGGCTGAAATTTCAAAACTCAAAACAAACATTAGTTTAGCGGCTTCATGTTCAACGCTATGTAGCTCATGAAAGCGAAAGCCATCGTCTTGCCGGGAAATTTCTGTGTAGATGCTGGTTGGCAATAAATTCATTCTAAATAAGCCTGGTTTTAATCGCAGAGTCGTTTCAGTTTTAAAACCACTTATATGTTGCGCACAAATTGTAATGGGTAAGTGCTGCAAATTATGGAAGCTGGTATTTATTGTATTGTGAAAAACGTCTTTGTTTACGATAGATTTACGTCCACGTTGAATTTGTATCCGCCGGCTTATCCAATGACGTTTAAGGGTGGATACAACAAAAGTCCAGCCGTAGCCATAATCTTTGCCCGTGTAATGAATGGATTCGAGCTTGATTTTCACATCGTATTGTTCCTTTAAACCTGTTAACGCTTTGTTACCACTTCTGCCATGTGTGTTTTTGGACTGCTCAGGTATTTTTAGGAGTAATGAAAGATTATTTTTTCTGTAATTATCTAATTTAAGCATGGTCTATTCCCTATTAATAATAAGCGCATCGTAAGGCTAGCAATGCTTTATTGAAATGTAACAATGCACGCTTTTAATGTTAAATATTTACAAAACCATATTTACATTTTTGATCTTAATATTTAAATCAACAGCTTAGAGTGTGGTGTGGATTAAAGTAATTTAACAATCAACCGATATAGAAAATTATCGAATAGATAAATTATGGAGGATGAGAAATGCAGAATTTAGTTGTTAAAGGTTCAGGTTTTTCTCTGACTGAAAATGGTGAGTTAAAAAATGTCGCGGACTGGAATCCCGATGTTGCTATTGCATTTGCCAATAGAGAAGAGCTTGTTTTACATGATGCACATTTCGAAATAATCAATATTATGCGTGACTACTACGATCAGTTTAATATTGCCCCCATTCGTAAATTGTTAAAAAAAGATATTGCAGAAATGCTCAGTGAATTAAAAGCAAATGATGATTATTTAATTAGTCTTTTCCCCGGTGGTGTTATGCACCAGGGTTTACGTATCGCAGGCCTGCCACGGGCAATGCTTGACGCCGAAATTGAACCTGTTACACGTGTGCAAATGGCGAAAAAATCGACGGACGTAAAACACTTTGTTTCTGAATTTGAGTTTTTAGGGAAAGTATATCGAGTGTATTCAAAAGGTAATTTAGTCGACTCATCAGAGTGGACTGAATCCCTGGCTGATTTTATGGCAAGCAGAGAAGATATCAAGTTAACCGAGAATCATTGGCGTGTTTTGAAATTTTTAAGATATTTTTATTTTAAATACGGTATTACGCCTATGGTTAAATTGTTGGTGAAACATTTATCTAAAGAGTCGAGCGATGCGTTTAGTGAAGATGAATTATACCGTTTGTTTCCGGAAGGCCCATCGCGACAAGGTTCTCGTATTGCAGGCTTACCTGAGCCTCAGGGCTGTATCGATCCATAAATAAAAATAAAGCTCGGTTATTGTTTAGCTTGCCACAATACCTCGGCACCATTTTCATGTCGAGCGAGTACTCGGCAGGCAATAAATAACAAATCCGATAGCCGGTTTAAATATGTCAGTGTGTAATGATTTAAGCTTTCTGTTTCGTTTAAGCTCCAGCAGCGTCGTTCAGCACGTCGGCATATTGTTCTTGCTAGGTGGCAATGCGATGTTGCCAGGCCACCAGCAGGCAAAATAAATTCTTTTAAGCTCGGCAAATTTTTATTTAAGGCCTCGAGAATATCTTCCAGATAATTAACATCTTCTTCCGACATTAAAATATGTCCCGGTATACAGAGTTCACCACCGAGGTTAAATAAATGGTGTTGCAGCGTGTTAAAACACTGGTTGATTGTTGAAGGCAAATCATAAGCCAGCACGGTACCGATAGCACTATTGAGTTCATCAATACAGCCGATTGCTTCAATACGAGGGTGGTCTTTAGCCACTCGGCTGCCATCACCGAGCCCGGTTGTTCCTTTGTCTCCTGTTCGTGTGACTATTTTTGAGAGACGTTTCCCCATGGCTTATTTTCCTCTAAGTATTATTGGTGTTGGTTGCTGAGAGATAATGATTTTATCCTATTTTACCTGGACGCTGTATTTTATGAATGTGGATCATTTTTTGCATTTAGAATGTAGAATTTGGGTATAATTTCCGGTATAAATAACTGTTTTTATTCTGGATTTTTCTGATTTTTATGGGTTTTCTTTGATTTTTTAGCCTTGTCGTCTGATAGACGGGGCGATGTGCGTTATAATTGCAATGTACATCACACTAATAATTCGGGCTTTTGGCACTTGTGTCGCTATGCTTGTACTGACGGAATAGTATTGGTAATGAATATGCAGCGTATTATTGTTTTAAACACCAAAGGCGGTTGTGGCAAAACCACGATTGCAACTAATCTCGCAAGTCAGTATGCAAATCTGGGTTTATCAACCTCGTTAATGGATTATGACCCACAGGGTTCGAGTACGCGTTGGTTGAGTCTTCGCTCTAAAGAACGCCCTCATATACATGGAGTAGAAGCGTATAAAAAACCACGTGGCAATGTAACGCGTGTTTGGCAGAACCGAATTATTCCTGACACCGACAGAGTTATTCTGGATGCAGCTGCCGGTGTTGACCACGCTCAACTTCTGGAATTTGTACGTCAGGTGAACACCGTTATTATTCCGGTTCTACCTTCGCCTATCGATATTCATGCCGCGACGCGATTTGTTGAAGACTTATTGCTTGTTGCAAAAGTTCGTCAGGCGGGGGTTCGGGTTGGTGTGGTTGCGAATCGAGTAAAAAAGAATACTAAGATTTATCAATCTTTAGAACGGTTTTTAAAAACCTTGCGTCTCCCTTTACTAACGACTCTACGTGACACACAAAATTATGTGCGGGCTGCAGAACGAGGTATCGGTATTCATGAGATGTGGGATAAGCGTGCTGAAGATGATAAAAACGACTGGCAACCGCTGCTTGCCTGGTTGGAGCAGGATGATGCTGAATGGCAAAGCCGAATAAGCCCAGTAGCTTAAATAGCGCTATTCCCTCTATCCTTTACAAATACAACTTAGCTGTGGAGTTGTAGTATTTTCCAACCTTGCTGGGTGGCATACTCTTTAAGTTTTTCATCCGGATCGACTGCAATTGGATAGCTTACCTTCTTAAGTAAGGGAATATCGTTATGCGAATCGCTGTAAAAATAACTGTTTTCCAGGCTGTAGTCTGTTTTTTCCAGCCATTCGTTTAACCGGGTAACTTTGCCTTCCTGAAAGCACGGTATACCGCTGACTTGTCCGGTATATTGGTTATTGAGTATTTCAGCTTTGGTGGCGAGCAGGTTTTCAATACCGAACTCTCGTGCAATGGGCGCAGTAATAAAATTATTGGTGGCGGTGATTATTAATAAAATATTGCCACTGTCGCGGTGCTGTTGAACCAGCTCACGTGCTTGTTCAGAGATAATAGGAATAATACATTCCTGCATAAAAGACTGATGTAATTGGCTCAATTCAGTCATGCTGAGCTGACTCAGTGGTTTTAAGCTAAACCTGAGAAATTCATCGATATCGAGAACGCCAGCTTTGTATTGGTCGTAAAAGCGTTGGTTTTCTCGTTGATATTCTTCTTTGTTTACGTGGCCGTACTGGGCAATAAATTCGCCCCAAAGGGCGTCACTATCGCCCGCTAACAGGGTGTTATCCAGGTCAAATATAGCTAACTCATTGTTTTTATTTGATTTTGCATTGTTCATGGGCGCTATTCTAGCGTATAAATGCTTTTTGCAACACATCCGGCTTAAATGCTTACCGAGGAGAAAAATTAGCTCTTTGGAACAAATTTATGCAATTATAAAGCGCTATGGAAAAGACAAAATATCGCAAGAAAAGGGGAGCGAGGAATGATTGATCAAGAGGGATATCGCGCAAATGTTGGCATAATGCTGAGTAATGATCAGGGCATGCTGTTATGGGCGCGTCGCTATGGCAAGGACGGCTGGCAATTTCCACAAGGCGGTATCCAGAAAGACGAAACACCCGAACAAGCCTTGTTTCGTGAATTAAAAGAAGAAGTGGGTTTAGAGCAACATGAGGTTGAGATTATTCGTTCGACTGATGATTGGTTGCGTTATAACTTGCCTAAGAATTTACAGCGCCCGAGCAGTAAACCGATTTGTATTGGGCAAAAGCAAATCTGGTTTTTACTTAAATTAACCTCGAGCGAAAAAGACATTAAGCTGGATTGCTCCGACAAACCTGAATTTGATAGTTGGTGCTGGATTGAGCCTCAGCTTGCCGCCGAGCGAGTGGTTGAATTTAAGCAAAATGTTTATCGACTTGCTTTGTCGACATTGTTACCCGATGTCAATTTAATTTTAGATAAAACACCCATGTAACGTTTATTCGAAACTTACCTTAATTCAAGGGTAATGCATGCTACAAAGATTAAGAAAAATTATAAATGAGTTTGTTGTAACACGTAAAATTGAGCGTAAGTTACAGGTTCTTGTAGCAAGAATTAAACAAACGGTAGCATGTGATGCCTGTTCAGTTTTTTTAGTCGATGAAACGAATCGGCAATTAGTCTTAATGGCAACCGAGGGTTTTTATCAGGAAGCGGTTGGTGTCGTTCGCATACCATTAAATAATAGTCTTGTTGGTCTAGTCGTTAAACGTGCTGAACCGATGAATATTGAAGACTGCTCAACGCACCCCGCCTATTATTATGTTTCTGAAACAGGCGAAGAAGCCTTGCATGGTTTTCTGGGTGTCCCCGTTATTCATAATCGAAATGTTCTGGCGGTTATTACTTTACATCAAGGGGCTATCTCTCCGTTCGATGTTGATAGCGAAACCTTTGTTATTACCATTGCCTCTCAAATAGCCGATAACCTGGCACATGCGCGTATTAGTCAGGACCTAGATGATATTCTCGATGCCGATATTCCTCGTGGTGCCTTTCATCCCATCGATGGTTTGCCGGGTGCGCCGGGCATGGCGATGGGGACAAGTTATGTTATGTATGCGTCGACCGATATTAGTGCAATACCCGATAGAAAAATAACCGACATTGAAGCGGAAGTTTCTAATTTTGAAGCGGCTGTTAACAATGTTAAAAACGACATTATCGAATTAAAATTAAAATTATCTACAACCGTTAATGACGATGAACTTGCACTATTTGATGCTTATATTTTAATGCTTGATGGTCGCTCACTCTCGGGTGAAACAATTGAGCGAATACGAGAAGGCCAGTGGGCTCAGGCAGCATTACGCGACACACTTGAAGAATACAGTATTCAATTTGAAAGCATAAGCGATGCTTATTTACGCGAACGAAGCTCTGATGTTCTGGATCTAGGTCGGCGTATTTTACGTTATTTACGAGAAGATAAAGCGAATGAAAAGGAATTACCTGATCGCGTTATTTTAGTCGGCGAATTGCTTACGCCGTCTAATTTAACCCAGGTACCTATAGAAAAATTAGTGGGTGTTATTTCTCGACGCGGTTCGCGCACATCGCATCTGGCCATCTTTGCCCGAGCAATGTGTATCCCAGCCGTTATGGGTGCAGAACTTATTCCAATCAGCAAAATTGATGGTTGTGAATTAATTGTTGATGGCTATAAAGGTGATGTATACGTCAACCCGGCTGATGAAGTTCGGCAACGTTATGCGCGGCTTATTGAAGACGAAGCACGCTTAACGACTAAATTAGAGGAACTGGCTGATTTACCAGCGCAAACTGAGGATGGCCATCCGATTACATTTTTAGTGACGTCTGGTTTAATGGCGGATACGGCTCCAAACAAGTCCTATTTGGCTGATGGTATTGGTTTATATCGAACCGAACTGCCTTTTATGGAGCGGCAACGTTTTCCGAGCGAGAATGAGCAGCGTGAAATATATCGAGCAATACTGGAGCAATGCGCCCCCAAGCCCGTTTATTTACGCACTCTGGATGTGGGTGGTGATAAGGCCTTAAGTTATTTCCCCATTGTAGAAGAAAACCCTTTTTTAGGCTGGCGCGGTATACGCATAACACTTGATCATCCTGAAATATTTCTTGTGCAAATAAGAGCAATGTTACGTGCAAACAAGGGCTTAAATAATTTGCATATTGTTTTACCTATGATAAGTAATGTTACCGAGCTAAACGATGCCTTAAGTTTAATCCATCGTGTTTACGGTGAACTGCTAGAAGATGGTGAAGAAGTTGAAATGCCAAAGGTCGGCGTTATGATTGAGGTACCCTCTGCAGTTTATATGGCAGAGAGTTTAGCCAAACGTGTCGACTTCTTTTCTGTTGGTTCAAATGATTTAACCCAATACCTGTTAGCAGTAGATAGAAATAACGCACGTGTGGCCGGACTTTATGATGCTCTACACCCTGCGGTATTAAAAGCTATTTATCAAGTTGTACAGGCTGGTCATGCCTATGATAAGCCTGTTGGTATCTGTGGTGAAATGGCGGGCGACCCGGCGGCAGCTTTATTACTGGTTGGTATGGGACTGGATAGTTTAAGTATGTCGGTGTCGTCGTTGTTGCGTGTTAAGTGGGTGCTTCGTCATTTTACACGTAACCGAACACGAAAAATTTTAGCTGATGTATTACTTATGGAAGATGCCGAATCGATTCGAGAACATATGAACCATATTTTAGAACTTGCTGGTATGGGCGTTTTGTTAGGTTCTGGTGATTAAGCTTGGCTTAAATATTTAGGATGAAAAAAAAAGGGATAATGAAAAAATGGATACGGAAAAATAATGTTTAAAATCCGCAAAGTGAGGATAGGAATGTCTGGGGCGTTTAATAAAGACCGTCTGCCGCATGGACGCGGCAGTCGAGCAGCCAGGGATGGCATGTTTTGCGTGTCTTTATTAAACGCCCCAGACATTCCTATCCGGGGTATACCTGAAATTTTCTTGTTTCAAGTTTAGGTTATCAAGCGAATTATCTATATTACTTATAGTGTCTAATAAGTCGTTAATTAGAAGCCAAAATGCATGTAACAATGCTATTATTAGGTGAGTAAAAAAAATATAAAGCTGTCAGTTTTATCAATGAATGGTTATAAATTATGAGTCAGGTACGCCAATCTTATTCCAGTAGTGACGAATCACTTATATTAGCCGATGTGGTTAAGAGCCTTGTTGATGATGGACGAATTGAAGCAAGCTTGTCTGAACAGTTTTTAATACCAGCGCGAAGCTCAAATATTTTAGATATAAGCCCCCTGGTTATCATTAGCCAACAAGAATGGGGTGATTTAAAAAATCCGGGAAAAAAATTAACACTCGAAATATTATCTCAATGGTTAGCTGAAAAATCTGGACAGGCTTATTATAAAATTGATCCTTTAAAAATTGATGTTGCTGCCGTTACCGATGTGATTTCTTCTGCGTATGCTATTCGGCATAAAATTTTACCGGTTGAAGTACATGCTAATCATATTGTTATTGCAACCGCTGAACCTAATGTGAGTAGTTGGGAAAAAGAGTTATCACACGTTAATAAAGGCATTGAAATTGAACGTGTGATAACAAACCCACTGGATATATCACGCTTTCTAAATGAGTTTTACAGTGTCAGTCATTCTATTCGTCGTGCAACGAGTGATACCGAAGGTCGAAAAAATACAGGTATTGGTAATTTTGAATCATTAGTTGAACTGGGTAAGTCCGGTAATTTGGATGCAAATGATCAGGACATCGTACAAATTGTAGACTGGCTATTACAGTATGCTTTTGAACAACGTGCCAGTGATATTCATTTAGAACCGCGACGAGATAAAGCCCATATCCGTTTTCGGATTGACGGCATGCTCCACCATGTTTATGACATGCCTCCACTAGTGATGAATGCCGTTACCAGTCGTATTAAAGTTTTAGGCCGCATGGATGTGGTTGAAAAAAGACGCCCACAAGATGGCCGCATTAAAACAAAATTACAGGATGGAGCAGAAATAGAATTGCGCCTCTCGACTATGCCAACTGCTTTCGGTGAAAAACTGGTCATGCGAATTTTTGACCCTATTGTTTTAACCAAAGATTTTACTGCTTTAGGTTTTTCTGAAAAAGATATCGCCTGCTGGAATAACATGGTTACCCAACCGCATGGTATCGTGCTGGTTACTGGCCCAACCGGTTCAGGTAAAACGTCAACCCTTTATGCAACACTGCGACAACTTGCCAAGCCTGAAGTGAATGTCAGTACGGTTGAAGATCCAATAGAAAATATAGTACCTGAATTTAATCAAATGCAGGTACAGGCGAATATTGATGTAACATTCGCAACCGGTATTCGTACCTTGTTGCGTCAGGATCCCGATATTATTATGGTTGGTGAAATTCGTGATAAAGAAACCGCCGAGATGGCTATTCAAGCGGCGTTAACCGGTCACCTTGTTTTATCAACCTTACACACGAATGACTCTGCCGCCGCAATACCGCGCTTACGTGAAATTGGTGTGCCTGCTTACTTACTAAACGCTACCTTAAATGGCATCATGGCACAACGGCTTGCACGAACGCTTTGCCCACATTGTAAGCAACCCACCGACGTTAACCCCGATGTTTGGCATGCACTCACCAAACCTTACAAGGTCACCGGCAAGGGAACATTTTTTAAAGCGGTTGGTTGTGATGAATGCCGTGATACTGGTTATCTTGGGCGTGTCGGTTTATATGAAATGCTCACCATGTCCGAAAGCTTACGGCATAAAATCACCCCCGAAAGTGATGCCAACGAAATAAGGCGTTTAGCGGTAAAAGAAGGTATGTTGCAACTAAGAATTTCCGGTGCACAAAAAGTAGCAATGGGTTTAACAACGCCGGAGGAAATATTAAGAGTAGTTCCGTTGGATGATGGTTTTTGATTTTTAAAAAAATATAATTCAGTGCGTCCGTTTAGCATGAACCTTAACCTGCCGAATAAGCTCGTTCGGGAAATAGGGTTTTAGTATAAAATCATCTGCACCGGTTTTCAGAATGTCATCAACTGTACTGTCTTTTTCATCACCAATGACAATAATAGGTAAATGTTTCCATTTATCCTGTTGGCGCATGTTATTAATTAAATCATGCGTGTTGATATAGTTGAGTTTTGAATGTATAAAAATTAAATCAGGCGGCAACATGACTTCAAACAAACGTTTAACATGTGCCGAGCCATACGCAGTGGCAACATTATAACCTTCACGGTGCAATAAATATTCTACCAGGCTCGCACTAAACTCATCATTTTCAATAATTAAAACTGAGCTATATAAAACTTGATGTGGGTGGGGCATAAGCACCTACTACCTCGCAACTACAATTAGGCATCCTGGCACTCTAGTATAAATCCTGTGTCATTAAGCTTATCGGCTGAATAGGAAGGGAGCTTTAGATTTAATTTAAGTACCAGGTCTCAGAATAAAATATTGAGATGGTCTTAAAAGAAACAACTAAGTGCTTGTAATGGAAAGCTTAAGCGTAGAGCGCGAGTAATTCACCTGCTGGATTACGGTTATTGCCATTACAACTGATGAAGCGCTGTACACTAAATTTAGTGATTTTTTGTGCTTGATGATAGGTTTTTAAAGTAAATAAGGTATTGTGGTTTGAAATTAATACAGGAACCCCTTGCAAAGATTTTTTTTCTGCAATATGCGCAAGCTGTTCTTGTTGTTTAAGATTAAAACCACCTCTACTGTATTGGGTGAAATTTGCAGAGGCAGATAAAGGCGCATAAGGTGGATCGCAATAAAGAACATCACCTTTTTTAGCTTGTTGCATAGCAGCTGAGAAATCCTGTTGAATAAACAAGGCATTCTTGGCTTTTTCAGCAAAAGTTAACATTTCATTTTCTGGGAAATAAGGTTTTTTATAACGGCCAAAAGGAACATTGTAACCACCCTTTAAATTATAGCGGCATAGGCCATTGTAACCGTGGCGATTTAAATATAAAAACAGTGCTGATTTTTTTTGAATCGAGCGGCTACTATTAAATTGCCTGCGTAATTCATAATAGGCCGTTTCATTATTATATTTTGTAGTAAAGTATGGCTTGCAGTACTTTATAAAGTCTTTGCCTTGATCTTTTAATATATTATATAGATTGATCAGGTCGGCATTATTATCAGAAAGTAAATAATCGTTATAATCAGTATTCAGAAAAACCGCAGCTGAACCGGTAAAGGGTTCAATTAAGCGCTTGCCTTCAGGTAACAGCTGTTTAATTTTATCCATTAAACGATATTTGTTACCAGCCCATTTTAAAAAAGGTTTATTTTGAAGCATATTTTATATAACTATTCTCAATCTATATTACTGTTAATGAATAATTTTGAGCTTCGTTGGTAGTTATAAAGTAAACGGCGTTTTACTGGTAATGATTTAATATCTTTTACTTTAAAGCCTCGTTCCTTGAACCACTGTGATGTTCTGGTGGTGAGCACAAATAAACTCGTCAGGCCTAGTTGTTTGGCATGTTGTTGAATGGCCTTAAACAGGCTGTCACCACGGCCAGCATTCTGATAGTCGGGATGAACTGCAAAACACGATAGCTCGCCCATTTTTTCCTTGATAAAGGGAAACAATGCGGCGCAACCAATAATCATTCCGTCACGTTCAATAACGGTAAAGGATAAAATATTCATTTCCAGATTTTCACGTGAACGTTTAACCAGTATACCCTGTTGTTCTAACGGTTGTATTAGCCCGATAAGGCCGACTATATCGTCTACCGTGGCCTGCCGAATTGTTTCAAAATTATTGGTTGAAATTAATGAACCACAACCATCGCGGGTAAAGAGTTCGGTTAGCAGCCCACCGTCAATGTGCCGGTCAATTAGATGGCAGCGGGGGATATTACTGTTTACTGCTTTAATGGCATTTTGAATGCAGCGTAATGTACTAGCCGACATTTTGGTTTTTTTAGTGTTATCTGCGCAGGTAAACGGTTCTATAAGGGTTTGTGCATCATTTGCAGTGAGTTCCCTTATTAATTTATTGCGTCGGTCTGTTATGCCTTTATCATTTGTCAGGTATATCAGTTTATCAGCCTTAACTTTAATGGCTATATCAGACGCAAGATCTCTGGCGTTTAAATTAAATACTTCACCGGTTGGTGAATAACCTAAAGGTGGAATTAAGACTAGATTATTTGTCGATAAAATAGTGTTAATTGTTTCGCTGGCAATTTTTCTCACTTCACCAGTATGTTGATAGTCCACACCATCAAGAACGCCTAAGGGTTTAGCGGTGATAAAATTCCCCGAGTTAATATGTACCGCTTTACCGGCAGAAAGAGAGTTAGCTAAACCCATTGATAATAAGGCTTCAATTTCGACACGCACACGGCTGGCGGCATCAATGACGCATTCCAGTGCTAAATCATCTGTTACCCTTAAACCATTAACAATTTTTATTTCTCCGCCCAACTTTTTAAGGCGCGCTTCTGTTTGAGGGCTTGCTCCGTGCACTAAAATAAGCTTTACCCCTAAGCTATGTAGCAACATAATGTCGTGTACTAGAGGTGTAAACTGAGTATCGGTAAGGAGCTCGCCACCGAAAGAAATGACAAAAGTTTTGCCTCTAAAGGCATTAATATACGGCGTAGACTGGCGAAACCAGTCAATAAAATGATCTTGTGAATTTGAAGGATTTTTTTTCACGGCAACAGTTGCAAAGCAATAAAATTAAGTAGCATTTCCTACCAGGAAGATTTTTTACTAAAGCGCATTTTAGGAATAACCAGGCCAAGTAATATTCCACCAAGTAAGACCGCTGCACCGGCAATAAACCATTCACGGTTAGATTGATCTTTTAGCACCTGGTTTTCCTGGTGAATCATTTGTAAGTCTTTTTCAAGTTTTACATTTTCCTGTTGTAAGCTACGGTTTTCTTTATCCAGTAAAATAGGCTTAGCCGCTACTTTAGATAAACGTGCCAGCTCAGATTCGAGTGTGCCAGATTTATTCGACAGGGATTTTTTTAATTTTTTCAATTCATTTCTTTCTGTGCGTAATTCCTTACGTTCGGTTTTTAGTGCACCAACTTCAACCTTGTATTTTTCTAATTGAGCTTCAGCTTTTTCGAGCTTCTGTTGGGCAATGGGTTCAGGTATTAAATATTGGCTGCGTACCCAGCCTTCCGTACCATCTTCTGTTTTCACATGGGTATAACCGGATTCTGTTTGTTCGATTACTTCGAGTTTTGTTCCGCTTTCGAGTGCACGAATAATTTGAAACTGAGTACCTTGGCCGGTGCGTAATGTAATACGAAGTTTGTCGCTAACATATTGTGTTTCTGCATAAGCGAGGGAGGAGGTTGCTAATACAAGAATTAAAATGATACGTTTCATGGGGAAATTCCAGTGTCGATATTGTGGCTGTTTTTATGTGATAGTTCGTATGAAGCTTAATATATAGTCATAAGATCGACAAAGCAAGAAAACGATCACAAAATAGTTAACTGCCTCAATGGTTTAGCTTAAAATTTCGCTGGCTGGGATGATAAGTTTTATAGTAGATGGGTAAATGAAGTTTATTTAGGAAAAGCGACCATATGATCAGCAGCAAGGCGAAGTTTGACGTTTTCACCAATGCTAAAGTTGTAGTGGCTGGGGAATAAAGAAAGCAACTCGGTGCCAGATTTTAGTTGTAATGTATATAAAATTTCTGCACCTTTGAAAGCGCGTTGTGTGACTTCAGCCGATATCGAGCCTGTAGGGTCAAGTACCACATCATCGGGACGCAGCAACAATTTTACTGCGCTGCCGGTTTTTAAATCATAAGCCCGGTCACCGGTAATCATGCCAATTTCAGTTTCAACAGTATCCGGTGTTTTTAAGATGCCATCAAGAAAAACACCTTGACCAATAAAGTCGGCGATAAACAGGCTGTTCGGCGAGTGATATAAGTTGTAGGCGGTATCCCATTGCAGTAATTTTCCATGATTCATTACGCCAATATGGTCGCTGATGGCAAAGGCTTCATGCTGATCATGGGTGACCAGGATACCCGTCATATTTTTTAATTTCAGGATTTGTCGAACGTCGGTATTGAGGCGTTCACGCATTTCAATATCTAAATTAGAGAACGGTTCGTCCATTAAGATAAGTTCCGGGTTCGGTGCCAGAGCACGAGCAAGTGCAATACGTTGCTGTTGACCTCCCGAAAGTTCGTGGATATAGCGTTGAGCAAAGCCATTGAGGTCAACAACCTCAAGCATTTCATCAATAATATTTTGTTGTTCAGTTTTGCTTTTATGACTCAATCCAAAACGGATGTTCTCCGCCACATTGAGGTGTGGAAACAGTGCATAATCCTGAAAGACCATACCAATACGGCGTTTCTCCGGTGCACGGATAAAGCCGGGACGCGACGAGACAAAGTCGCGAATAATAATTTCACCTTTATGAATGGGTTCAAAGCCGGCAATAGCGCGTAATGCCGTTGTTTTGCCGCAACCACTTGGGCCAAGCAGACAGGCAAGGTCGCCTTCATTTACATGAAAACTCAGGTTATTGACGATGGTTTGGCCGCGATGTCGGCATTCGATGTTTTTAAGTTCTAATACAGCGCTCATGTCGCGTATAGTAGCAATTTTTGCAGTATTCTGGAATGTGATTTTGCCGCAGAAGCGTCAGCGGGATATTCGCTAAAGACAGGGATAGATTAAAACAATTGCAGCGTCCTTGCTGCAAGTTATTTTTAGAATTTGTAGATTAATCCTAAAGAAATAGCGCTTGGGTTACCGCCATTAACTGTTTTAACTTCATCACCGTGACCACCGTCAACAGCCTGAAATTTTGCATTTGCATCATTATCCGTTGAGCCGTAAGCAATATAAACCTGAGCTTTCTTGTCTAATTTGTGGAATATACCAAAACTGACTTTTGTTGCGCCGGTATCGGTTGTACCGTCTGCATCGTCAACCACCAGGTATTGAGCGCGAATGTCGGTTGTTTTGCTTATTTTAAACTTAGCATTCAAACCGGTTGCATCGCGATTCCATTGAGCTTTATTTGCTGAATCAATGGTTTCATAGAAAACACCAATTTGCGCCATGCCAAATTTGTATTTAGCGCCAACACGTACCGCATCAACGTTACCGGCTTTGCTTTGGCCTTCCCATGATTCGCTTGCAATACCAAGCCACAAAGGGCCACTTTTGTAACGTAAGCCAATGCTCAGCATATTTTTGTCTGTGTTGTCGGTACCGCCTGATGTTTTCTTCTCAGGGTCATTTGCATACATCGCATCAAAACGTAAGGTTTTTGTTTTAAAGGTATACATGATGGCATTTTTTGCACGTTCATTTAACTGGTTACCGTCTGAATAACTAGCACCTAAAATAGCACGACGCTCACCAACACTGTCACCAAACAGACCCCATTTAGAAGCAACGGTTTTAAATGGTGTATCGTATTGACCTGCAATAATTTGACCAAAGCTACCTTTTAAACCAGCATAAGTATTACGACCCGCTAGTGTGCTGCCGCTTTTGCCTTCATCGAAACGAATTTCAGATTCAACCTGGTATATAAATTTCATGCTGCCGGCGGGAAGTTGCCCCTTAAAGCCTAAACGACTTGAGTTGCTTGATACGCCCATACCTTCGCTTGAAACCGAAGGGTCATCGCGATTGCTTGAGTCGATTGATACGTGAACTTTTCCGTATATTTCAAGTTTATCATCCAGAATTTTAGCGGCATAAACAGATGATGCAGGTAATAAGATAGCTGCTGCGACTGATGCAGCAATAAATTTTTTATTCATGAGTATTCCCCAATAAAGTTTAAAAAAGTGATGTCACTTAAGTGGGGAGGATAATGCTGTAATATAGTGACAGTTAGATGACGTAAAAATTAAGCTTTTATGACAGGCTTGTTTTGTTTTTAATTAACTTTTGATCGTTTTAGCCAATAAGCTGCGAGTTTGTTGTCTTTTTTTAGTCCAAATAAACCTTTTTTATATGCCTCGGCTAAAGCAAAGGCAGATTTTTTGTTACCTTTGGTTGCTGCTTTATACCACCAGGCTAAAGCTGTTTTTGGATCCGCTTTAGTGGCATGTCCAAATGCAAGTAACACCGCCAGATTATATTGTGAGTCGATATGCCCATGCTCTGCTGCTTGTTTCCACCAGTACAAGGCGTCCTTTTTACTGGGGAAGCCAAATTTTTGTGACATATACATTGCGCCAAGATTGTAAGCCGCATCAACGCTGCCATAGAAAGCTGCGCGTTTAAACCATTTTTTTGTCAGCTTGTAATCTTGCTTGACACCTTTGCCCTTCATATAAAGCAAGCCGATGTTATACATTGCATCGGCATTGTCTTTAGTGACTTCATCACTTTGAGCAAGCGGCAACCAGTATTTAAGGGCAAGTTTATAGCGGCCAGTTTTAAAAGCATCGAAGCCTTCCTGTAACGGGCTCGTGTTTGCATTTAAACTGACACTTAAGAGTAATAACAGTGAAATAAATTGGCTTAGCTTGTATTTTTTTTGCATAGCACGCATTCTTAAACGCTACAGGTGTAAAGAGAGTATTTAATTCGAATAACGCTATAGTTAGCGACCAGATAAGCGAATGCTTTAGTGGAAATTGTAAAATAAGCTGAAACCGACGATAAGAAAATCATCGGCTATGCTTCATTTGGCCTTACCTGCCAAAATCATGCGGCAATGACGCTATTTCTTAGTAACTCTGGTAACTGAGCAGTATAGAATTTCATATCCCGAACTCAGCTTGCTTATTTCGGGTTTAGGTTAACAAGTATTCTAATAATGCCTTTTGGCTGTGCAATCGGTTCTCTGCGGCATCCCAAACAATCCCTTGCTTGCCATCGATTACTTCAGTAGCCACTTCTTCGCCGCGGTGAGCGGGTAGGCAATGCGTAAAGACGGCATCTTTATTGGCAAGTTGCATCAGTTTAGAAGTGACCTGAAAACCTGCGAAGGCTTTTTCTCGAAGTTTTTGCTCTTCTTCCTGTCCCATGCTTGCCCAGACATCGGTTGCAATTAGGTCGGCATTTTCGCATGCCGCCTCCGGGCTAGTGGTTAACATAATGCGATCTCCGGCAGCCTTTACAATCTCAGCATCAGGTTCATAGCCCTTAGGTGCTGCAATATTTAATTTAAAATCGTATTGGCGTGCGGCATTAATGTACGAATGACACATGTTATTGCCATCACCTATCCAGGTAACGGTTTTACCCTGGATGCTACCACGGTTTTCATTATAGGCTTGCATATCGGCAAGTAGCTGACAGGGATGATATAAATCGGTTAGGGCATTGATAATCGGGACACTTGAATTGGCGGCAAAGGTTTCGACCATGTCATGTGAAAAGGTACGAATCATAATAATGTCAACCATGCTGGATAAAACCCGTGCACTGTCGGCGACGGGTTCACCGCGACCGAGTTGTGTATCGCGCGGCGATAAAAATATGGCGTGGCCACCAAATTGTTGCATGGCGGTTTCAAATGAAACGCGAGTGCGGGTGGATGACTTATCAAAAATCATTGACATAACTTTGTTTTTTAAAGGCTCAAAAATTTCACCACTATGTTGCATCTTTTTTAATTCAGCGGCGCGTTGAACCAAACGATTTAAGTCATCGCTGGGAATGTCTAATAATGTTAAAAAATGTTTCATAATGTTTTCAGTTTATTGGCAGAATTATTTATTGAGTAAAGTCGTTGATTAACGCGGAAACTTTATTTGTTATTTCCGATGCTTGTTCATTGCTGATAATGAGTGGTGGCAACAGGCGTACAATTTTGTCAGCGGTAACATTAATTAATAATTTTTGTTCGAGGGCTTTTAGTGATAGCTCACCACAAGGTCGGTCAAGTTCAATCGCAATCATTAAACCCTGACCGCGAATATCGACCACGGCTTTGTTTTGCTCGAGTGCCGTTTGCAGTTGTGCCAGCATTGTTTTGCCTAGTACTTTAGTGTGTGCGGCTATTTTTTCTTTTTTCATTGTTTTAACAACAGCGAGAGCGGCTGCGCAAACAAGCGGGTTACCACCATAAGTACTGCCATGGTTGCCTGGGGTAAATAATTCTGCCGCGTTACCCTTAGCAAGGCAGGCTCCGATTGGCACACCATTGCCTAGCGCCTTTGCGAGCGTCATAATGTCGGGAGTAATGTTGCTATGTTGAAAAGCAAACCATTCACCGGTTCGACACATGCCGGTTTGAATTTCATCGAGCATCATTAACCAGCCGTTGTCGTCACACAGCTTACGTATGCCTTCGAGGTAGCCCGCATCTGGAATATTAATGCCACCTTCACCAATAATCGGTTCAACCAGCACCGCGACAACGTTTTTATTATTTTTAGCAATATTTTCAATGGCGCTTAAATCGTTATATGGTGCGCGCACAAAACCTTGCACTAGAGGTTCAAAGCCGGCATGGACTTTTCGGTTGCCGGTGGCTGAAAGTGTCGCCAGGGTTCGACCATGAAAACTACCGTCCATCACAATAATGGCGGGCTCATCAATTTCTTTTTTATGACCATACAGGCGGGCGAGTTTAATCGCTGTTTCGTTTGCTTCGGCACCAGAATTGCTAAAAAAAACATTATCCATACTGCTTAACTGACAAAGTTCAGCAGCGAGCTCTTCCTGGTGCGCAATGTGATACCAGTTTGAAGTATGAATAAGCTGCTTGGCCTGTTTGGCAATGGCCATTGCAACCTCAGGGTGTGCATGCCCCAGGCTGCATACCGCAACGCCACTGAGCACATCAAGGTATTGATTCCCTTCCGTATCCCATAGGTTGGCACCCTCGCCTTTGGTAAAGGTAACAGGCAGAGGCGCATAGTTGTTCATTAAATAATTAGACATTGTTTTATTTCATCTTTGTGTACAGGTTCTATTTTGCCAGCTTTTATTTGCTAACCCCATTTGCTAACCAGGTTAGTTAATCGCGCTATAAAAGCAAAAAAGCAGCCACCCCATCCATAAGCCCGATAATCTCGGTTTTGGTGACCACCACAGAGGTATCAAATCCCATACTTTAATGGGGAAAACCAATAATTTTAGCCTTTTAGCTGCCTTGAGGCAACTAGGTGACTATGTTCAGTTATTAATCGTCATCCTGAATTGAGTGTATTTTGAGCAGTATTTACGAATAAATGCGCATTATTTAATCGTTTTTTAAAGTTAGAGAGGATCCTGTCGATACAGACGATATTGTTGAAGCCTGGTTGAAATACAGACTTTAAAAAATTAACTTTTTTAGATTTGGAGACAGACAATGAAACTTAAAAGAATCCTGTACCACGGCCTTATTTCAATCTTTATCGTAAGCCTGTTGAGCGTGGCTGGGTGTAAAAGTAGTGGCTCCGCCAGCGACACTGTTAGCGGAAGCGCAAAGTAAATTTAATTAATAACGGGATTTAAAGCAGGTACCTTAAAATGTTATATTTTTTAATAAAGCAACGTTGCCAACAGTTTTTTACAGTACTCACTATCATGTTGTCATTTGGTCTTATTAGCCCGACTGCACAGGCATTAACGGTGGGTGAGGTTTATACCATCAGCATCGAAAAAATCAATTCAGATGGTACTTTAACGTCTGGTAGCACTTCGTTGAATTTAACCCAAACGGCTACCGCAGATAGTGACGGTAAGCTGGGGTTTAGTTTTACCTCGACCATCCCGAACAACAGTACTTGTAATTTTTTAGTCGTTAGCATCACCAATAGCAGTAATGCTGTTGAGCGAAGGACGGTATTGCCCTGTCCTGATGACGGTAAAGCATTAGCAATGGGTGTTTCCGGTGTAACTAATAGTCAGGCTGATGCCATGATTGAGGCATTTTCCAATGCCGCTAATGATGATCCTATTGTGGCGACGTTTGGTTTTATCCTAGTGCGTTCTGAAGGTATTAGTGCCTCGGAAATTGTTTTTATGGCAAATCTTGCCAACCAGGGTATTAATGCCACCAATGGCTATGTTAGTGATATGACTAGCAAAGGGGTGACCACGACTCAAATTGCCAGTTATCGCAAAGCCATTATTTCAAAGTTAGCTGATCCGAATACCGGCTACAGCAAGCTGATGAAAGACTCGGTGGATGTTGCATCCCTAGGTGACTCTACATTAGAGGCTGCCAAACGTGGCGAGGCATCGGCTAAGCTTTTCAGTTTTCTGGTTGAATCCGCGACAACCGCCGGTTTTTCACAGGATCGCGTGATAGAAGCCTTTAATGCAATGGGGGCGATTGTTGTGCCTTTAATGGCAACCGCCGTGGCCGATGGGGATCTTACCGCAGCCACCAAGCAATCTATTGATTCATCGGTGGGTGGTGGTCTTCAGAAGTTAAGAGCGGACGTTGGTATTGAAAAATACTCGCAGGCTCTGACGACACTCGGTGCGACCGGTGCAGATGTAACGACTTTTTCAAGTGCAGCAGCGACTATGGTCACTGCTATGTCGGCAGCATTTAAGACTTTTGATGCGGTTTTTACCGGTTCAGAAACAGATACTGCGGTATCTACGGCTAATGATGTTTTATCGACTGCGATGAACACCGCTTTTACCATCTTTAAAACCGCCACTGCAGCGACCGATGCCAGGTTGTCGACAATGATTTCCAATATCGATACGGCGTTGGGAGGTTCAAGTGGTTTAGCGACTAGCGCTTTTAAATTTTATAATAGTGATGGCTCGCAAACTAACTGGCCGATGACGATGGTTATTACCACCGACTGGCTTTCTGCTCTGAAAACAGCAAGCGGAAGTATATCCTATACGCGTGATACCACGGCCATTCCGTCGACGGTCACGTGGATAGGAACCTGTAGTAATAGCACGTATCTAGAGAAAACTAGCTGTGAAACAGCCAGTGCAACCTGGACATCAGGACGAACCGACAGCAGTTATCCAACGCCTTACAAGCAGCTGTTTAATATTCAGCAGGACATTGCAATCCTTGAATTCACTCGATTCAGCTCGCAACAATCGGCTGGCAGTGATATGAGTGCCCAAAATACGCTTGAAAAAGCACTTTCTGATGGCCTGACTGTAATAAGGGGCAATATTTCCGGGACAACCAATGGAACGACTGCTATCAGCACGGCTGAGAAAAAAGCTATCGTTGAATTAATGAAGTCGCCACAGTTTTAAAACAATTTATATTTAAATGGCACGAAAAAACCGGCTTGATATTGCTATCAAGCCGGTTTTTAATTTTTTCTTCTAAAGAATTAAGCTTTAGAAAGGAAAACCACCATGTCCGTAGCCAACCATACTCATTAGCATTGGAATAGAAAGAGCCGTATTAGTCCGTGAAGCCATTAAAGCAACCCCTTTAGCAGCTGCAATTTGTTCGCCTGTCGCATCAACAATGCCTAAAATTTTCTTTTGGTTAGGCCAGATAAAAACCCATACGTTGAATAGCATAATAGTACCTAACCATGCACCAACACCGATAACTTCAGAGCCTTCAGCAAAAGTAAACGCCGCGATTGCATCGCCTGACGGTAATTTTTGTAAAATCATCACACCTGTAATCCATGTTGCAACGGCTGCCCAACGGAACCAAAATAATGCACGAGGAGCGATGTATTTGTTAATGGCTGCAGGACCAGGGCCATCGGTATCAGCGAGTGCTGCGCCAACGCCAGGTACTTGTACAAAGTTGAAGTAGTAAAGTAAGCCAATCCAAATGACGCCAGCAATAACGTGGAACCATACTGAAAGTGATGAGATGTTAAGGCTGCCAGAGCCCATGACGACTATAAAGATAATGGCTAAGATAAAACCGCTGACAATAGTGCCCATTACCGATTTTAGTGGATTCATGAAAATTCTCCCCTATATTTTTAGGTTTGTAGTGATAAAAAAAGTTTGACTAGTTTACTACAGTATTCCAAAACACGGCACCCCTAATAGGGGGCTAAATAAAAACTTTTTAAAATTTTACATAATGGCCGACTTTATATGAGGTTATGATTTTGATAGCTATCGCGTTATATTAGCCCGATGAATGCCATTGAACTAAGCTTGTTTTCGAATCGTCTTGCTGCCGTTTGTTATGAAATGGGGGCTATTTTACAGCGTGCGGCATTTTCACCCAATATTCGAGACCGCCTTGATTTCTCCTGTGCAATTTTTGATGCAGAAGGTGATCTTTGTGCCCAGGCCGCCCATATACCCGTGCATTTAGGCAGTATGGCCTATGCAATGCAGAGTATTGTGAGCCAGTTTGACTGGCAAAAGGGGGACATGGTTATTGTTAACGATCCCTATCTTGGTGGCACGCATTTGCCTGATGTTACTTTTATCAGTCCGGTTTTATATAAGGGGGTTTTGCTGGCGTTTATAGCAAACCGCGCCCACCATGCCGATATTGGTGCAGATTCTCCCGGTTCCATGCCTGTTTCTTCGAGCCTTGAAGAAGAAGGACTCATTATTGCGCCAACGTATATCTGTCGTCAGGGGCAAGTTCAACAGCCGATGATGGCTGTGATGTTAGAGGCAACGCGCCAGCCGCAGACGGTCGAGGGTGACGTCGCGGCACAAATCAGTGCTAATCGAATTGGCGAGACTCGCTTGGCCGATCTGATTAAATCGATGCAGGCCGAAAAATTTACAGCGGCATTAGATGAACTGAATGATTATGGTGAACGCCTGGCCGAGCCGGTATACGCGCAAATACCCGATGGCCAATATTGTTTTACCGACTATATGGACGACGATGGTCAGGGCCAACATTTGATACCGATAAGTGCTTGCGTGACAGTAAAACAAAGCAGTATTACGGTTGATTTTAAAGGCACATCGCCTCAGGTGGCAGGTAATATTAATTGTCCACTCTCCGTAGCCGCGGCGGCGGTTTATTATGTGTTTCGTTGCTTATTGCCAGAATACACGCCAGCCTGTGCCGGTACTTTCAGAGCGATTAGTCTTAGCGCCCCCGAGCATTGTTTAGTCAACGCAAGCCGACCTGCGGCGGTGGCGGCAGGTAATGTCGAAACCTCGACTCGAATTGTCGATGTGATTATTGGTGCCTTGTTGCAAGCTATTCCAGAACAACTCGCCGCAGCCAGTCATGGCAGTATGAATAATGTCGCGATGGGCTTTGCCGGTGATAACAAACAGGCCGCATGGGATTATTACGAAACCATCGGCGGTGGTATGGGGGCAAGCCAAAAGGCAGCGGGCTTAAGTGGGTTGCAAACACATATGACCAATACCCTGAACACACCGGTTGAAGTACTTGAACTAAATTATCCATTACGTATTAAACAATATGCCTTACGAAAAAATTCAGGTGGCCGGGGTAAACAAGCCGGTGGTGATGGTATTATTCGTGAATATGAATTTTCACATGATGCCAGCGTGACCTTGTTAACCGAAAGACGTTACAGGCAACCCTGGGGTGTTGATGGTGGCAACAAAGCTACAGCCGGTGTGAATAGTTTAAATGGAAAAGTACTTGCTGCAAAAGTCAGTGTGGATGTTAAAAAAGGTGATCGCCTAAAAATAGAAACACCGGGAGGCGGTGGCTGGGGTATCTGTTAGTCAAAATAATAACCATAACGGATACGAAGAACACAACAAAAAATAATTTAATTTGTGTTTGAATAAAGTTGAGGTTAAAAATAATTATTTTTGGAATGAGTATATGTGTGGAATTTGTGGTGAAGTTCGTTTTGACGAGCAACCAATAGATCAAAGAATCATCAAGACAATGTTGTCTAAACTGGAACGTCGCGGCCCTGACTCGGAAGGCTCCTGGGTTAAACCACAAGTCGGTTTTGCGCATCGTCGTCTATCAATTATTGATTTATCCGAAGCTTCCAATCAGCCAATGGTCGATGAAGAGCTTCAACTTACTTTAGTTTTTAATGGGGCTATTTATAATTACCCGGAACTGCGTGCGCAGTTTATAAAAGAAGGTTATACGTTTAAATCGCATGGTGATACTGAAGTTATTTTAAAGGCATACCATAAATGGGGTGAGCAATGTCCTGAACATTTACATGGCATGTTTGCTTTTGCGATTTGGGACTGGAAAAAACAAAGCCTGTTTTTAGCGCGTGATCGTATGGGTATTAAGCCGTTATATTATTCGCTGGATAAAAATAAAATACGTTTTGCATCGAACATGCAGGCCATGCTGGCGAGTAATAAAGTGGATAATGCCATTGATACCCGTATTAATCCTGTTGGCCTGCATAATCAATTTACATTACATGCCGTTATTCCTGCACCGAATACTATTTTAAGCGGTATTCAGAAGCTGGAGCCAGGCACAACTTTAAGCTTTACCAGTAATGGCCAATCAAAATCGCGACGTTATTGGCAGCTGGATGCAACGCGTCCCGAAAAACCAATGAGTGAAACAGAATGGACGGAAGCCATACACGATAGCTTACGTAACGCGGTGCGCAAACGTTTAGATGTTGCTGATGTTCCCGTGGGTGTTTTGTTATCGGGTGGTCTTGATTCCAGTTTACTGGTGGGCTTATTAGCTGAAGCAGGTGTTAGCGATATACGTACCTTTTCAATTGGTTTTGAAGATCACCCAGAAGAAAAAGGCAGTGAGTTTGAATTTTCTGATGCGGTGGTTGAGCGTTATCAAACACAGCATCAAAAAATACAAATCCCCAATGCGGAAGTACTAAAACGTTTACCTGAAGCGGTACAAGCCATGTCTGAACCGATGGTGGGGCAGGATGCGGTCGCATTTTATTTATTGTCAGAGCAAGTTTCAAAACATGTCAAGGTGGTGCAAAGTGGTCAGGGCGCCGATGAAGTCTTTGCCGGTTACTTCTGGTTTCCGCGTATACAACAGGATGATTTAACCCAGGGGGTTGAACGTTTTGCAAAATATTATTTTGATCGTGAGCATAGCGAATTTTTAGAAACAGTAAGCGATGATTATCGCGGCGAAGATTATACAACTAAAATAATTCAGGATTTATTAGCGCGCCCACAGGCAGATACATTTATTGATCGGGTTTTACATATGGATGTCAACACCCTGGTTGTAGACGATCCGGTTAAGCGGGTTGATAATATGACCATGGCGTTTGGCCTTGAAGCTCGGGTGCCATTTTTAGACCACTACCTTGTTGAGCTTGCTGCAAAAATGCCTCCAGAAATGAAATTGCAGTCCAGTGGTAAACATGTGTTGAAAAAAATAGCCCGCGGTATAGTACCTGACGCCGTTATTGATCGACCTAAAGGTTATTTCCCTATGCCGGCTTTAAAATATGTGCGTGGTGATTTTTTAGAATTTATGCAGGATATTTTAAACAGTAGCGCCTGCATTAATCGCGGTGTTTATAACCGTGCCTATGTCGATAAATTATTAAAAAAACCAGACGATTATTTTACCCGCCTGCAAGGCAGTAAGCTATGGCATTTAGCGTTACTGGAGTTTTGGTTACAAACGCAGCTTGATTAAACTGTGTATGCAATTACCGAAGTCAATTATTCAATCTTCAGAATAACTTTTACTGAACCATCAATTGCAGTGCTATCAATATAACCGATTGCGGTTGCTGAGCCGGCAACATGTGCTTTTACGGCTGCATCATTATCCATAATCTTGGGTGGAGTGCCTTTGCCGGAAAAGAGTAGCTTGGTCCAGTAGGCTTTTAGGTGGCGGTTTGATTTTTTTAATACTTTACTATTGAAGCTATCGCGAGTCGCCCCAGCTTTTTGTTCGACTGGCATGACGGCATTACCACCGATTGTTTTAGTTTTACCTAAAAAAAGTGCTTTTATCTCGCTGGGGTTAGCACTGGTAATAGCGATGGCGGGGTTAACGATGACTGCAATACCAGCTATTACGGGCATGCCTGTTAGACTAAATATGCCGAGTATACCCAGCAGCCAAATAAATTTTTGTTGTATTAAGTTATTCATTTTTCTGGCTCCCTAGAATATCACGTCGATGCTAAAACCAACGGTGTTGACAGACGATTTGCTTGGCGTGGAATTAAACAAGCCTTGTCCTTTATAAGTCTTTATTTTACCCACTTCAAACTTTACCGCGGTATCATCAGCCAGTTCATATCGCAGGCCGAGTGTGATGGTACTTTGGTCATCATCGAGCTGCCCCTGTCTAAATTTCTGATGAGTGATATGCGGCAGCCACTTGTCAAAGCGATAGCCAAATGTAATGTAACTGGACTTAGCTTTCATTGCAGTAAGTGAGCCCATCTTTACATCAGCGGTTTCAGCAAAAACAATATAGTTATTCCAGTCAACCTTAACACCAAAGGTTGTTACCTCATGTTTTTTGCCGTTCATGGCGGGAGTGAGGCTAGCATTTGCCATGGTGCCCTCATATGTAGATGCTTGAACCAGTACTTTGTCATCCCAGTCAGCTTTAAGCGTTAGTCCCTGGAGTTCTCGAACATCACTGGCGGTAAGGTTTACTTCGCCACCAAATAGGTCAATAGCGTAATTTGTTTCACCAACAAATTTTTCCCATAAGAAGCTGGCTCCGGTGAAGGCTGCTCGGGTTGCCTGGGGGCCATTGGGTGCCTCGGTCGAATAGATTGACTCAGGTGCATCTATCCAGGGATAAGAAAATCCTACATCACGGTATTCATTAATGATGCCTACCGGGTATTTTATTTTGCCCATGCGAAGTGTTAGCGGCTCAGCAATATTTAGACCAACAAAAGCCCAGTCAACATTTAAAGCATAATCATCCTGAGCGGTTGCTAATAACTGGCTGGCGAGCATTATGCGATCGTTGATTCTAGCACTAAGGTTAATCCCCAGTTTGGTTCCGCGGAAACTGCCTTTTTCGTCAATGCCTGCCGTTGTTGGTTTGCCATTGTAGAAAGCGGCTTCATTGGTGCGGTGGTAGGCTGTGCTCATAAAGCCTTTTATCAGGAGCTTGTCAGCCCAGTTTTGTGCGTAACTGCTTGCAGGGAATAAAGCCAGGTTTGTGGTGAAAAGGGCTATATATCTTAGGAAATGCATGTCCTTCATGAGTGTCGCCTCCAGTAATATCAGGTCATGAGCCATCAATTTTCAGCCTTATCGGCCTAATTTGGGCTTTCTTTAATTATATCTTTAGTGATGACTCATATAGGGGGAATGCTTATTCTGGGTGGTGGTTATGATACTTAAAATTAGGTGGTAAGGCTGTTATTTGCAAATAAATCACAGTTTCATTTATGCCTTTTAAATAGGCATCGCAATTTTAGGCCTGTTTTAGTATCCTGTCGCGGATGATAGATGAAGAAAATAATACTATTCACACACGCTTTCGTGGTTTTTTGCCCGTGGTGGTCGATGTTGA
The DNA here is from genome assembly GCA_964504295.1 of uncultured Thioalkalispiraceae bacterium. Lineage (GTDB taxonomy): Bacteria > Pseudomonadota > Gammaproteobacteria > UBA6429 > Thiohalophilaceae > SZUA-37. The sequence continues at coordinate 27 of CAZDEC010000045.1, read as the reverse complement.
AACCAGTGGTTTTAATGCCAATAAACA
>CAZDEC010000044.1:0-27235 GCA_964504295.1 uncultured Thioalkalispiraceae bacterium | reverse complement strand
GGGGGCGAGTACCACACCATTACCAATCATGCATTTAACATTATCGCGTAAGATGCCAGACGGAATCAGATGCAATATGGTTTTTTTACCATCGATAACTAAAGTATGACCCGCATTATGGCCACCTTGAAAACGCACAACGGCATCAGCTGTTTCGGTTAACAGATCAACAACCTTACCTTTACCTTCGTCGCCCCACTGTGTTCCGACAACTACGACATTCTTACCCATGACTCAATCCAACCTGTAATAATATTAAAAGTTTTAAAAATTTTGTTTACTTACTTTAAAGTGCTTTTACTGCCCAAGCCGTAGCCTCTTTCACTATAATACGATTGCATTGCATTGCCTTTGCATCGCCTTGTTGTTCGGGTAATTGCATCACGACTCGCTCGCCTTGTGCGCGAAGTGTTCTTACAAATTCATGCAAGCTCATCTCATCGCTTATCGGGGCGAAAATACCTTGCAGCGTTTCACCGCTAAGACCACTTAACGAAACCAGCGTTTTAAGGTCGGCACTAAAGCCGGTAGCCGGCCGCGCAACACCAAAATCTTTGCCTATATCATCGTAACGGCCACCTTGTGCAATGGCTTCACCTTGGCCGGGGGCATAGGCTGCAAAAATGACACCGGTGTGATAATTATAACCTCGTAATTCAGATAGGTCGTAATGTAAATTCACATCGGCACTTTGTGCTTTAAATTGTTGGGCGATATCCTGTAAATTTTTAATTGCATCCAGTACCGAGCTATCGGCCTTTTTAAAGACTCTGGATGCTTGCTGAAAAACTTCTTCGCCACCGTTTAAATCGGGCAGACTGGATAACATCATCGCCATGTTTTTTTCTATTTTCCATTGTTGCATTAATTCTGCAAGCTCTGGTTTTGCTTTGCGTTGCAATACATCAAATAGTTGATTTTCCTGTGGTGCGGAAAGACCTGCCTGTTTTACCAGACTTCTGAAAATACCAGCATGCCCCAGATCAATATAAAATGATTCCATGCCGGTTAATTTTAATGTTTCAACCATTAAGCAAAGTATTTCAACGTCACTTTGAGCGGCTTGATGGCCATATAACTCGGCACCAATTTGCAAAGGACTGCGTGAAGCAGAAAAACCTTGTGGTCGAGTATGTAACACGGTACCTAAATAACATAAGCGCGTTGGAGTGTTTTGTTTTAGGTGATGCGCTTCGATACGCGCCACTTGTGGCGTCATGTCGGCACGAATACCCATCATTCGACCGGTTAACTGATCGGTGATTTTAAAGGTCTGTAAATCTAAATCATGGCCGGTACCACTAAGTAACGATTCTAAATACTCGACCAACGGTGGCATGACCAGATCATAGCCCCAGGCAGTGTACATATCGATTAAACGACGACGCAGGCCTTCAAGCTGGATAGCCTGTGCCGGCAGAACTTCTTCGATACCTTCGGGTAAAACCCATCGATTATTTAATGTCATATCACGTTACTTACAATGTTAATTTTTAATTAGATATAAAATCACGGTACCAAGAATCATACTAAACAAACCCCAAATCCTCACATGCTTGCTGTCCATTTGCAAAAATGTCGAGAGGGCTTTTTTATAACCATCCGGGCTAATGGTTGGCAATAAGCCTTCTATTACCAGCACAAGCGAAATTGCTACAAGAAAATCTTGCCACATAATGATTCTCAGTAAAAACTAATTATTTTTATAAGGGTACTGAAAATCGATGATTTTCAGCCCCTTATTGATGGTTTTCGTTCTATACTTATTTTGCTTTTTTGAAGTATTTAAAGAATTCAGAATCAGGTTGAATCACAAGCAAATCGTTGTCATTACCAAATGATTTCCGGTACGCATCCAGACTTCTGTAAAAAGAATAAAAATCTGGGTCTTTATTATACGCTTGTGCATAAGTTGCAGCGGCTATTGCGTCACCATCACCACGCGTTTTTTGTGCGGTTCGATAGGATTCAGCTAATAAAACCGTACGTTGTCTATCAGCATCGGCTTTAATACGCTCAGCAGCTTCTGCACCTTTAGAACGAAATTCCTTCGCTACCCGGGTACGTTCAGCAACCATTCGTCGATAAATAGATTCGCTGATGGATTGTTCATAGTCCATTCGTTTTACCCGAACGTCTACAATTTCAATACCAAAGTTTTTAACCCCGACATTACCGATTTCTTTAGTTTTATCCATTAGTGCCGCACGTTCACCAGAGATAACTTCCTTAACGGTACGACTACTCATTTCCGAGCGTAAGCCATCATTAACAATGGTGTAAATACGTGTTCGAGCCGTGTTAACACTGCCATTCATCGATTTGTAAAATTTTTCAACATCATTAATACGCCACTTAACAAAGAAATCTACCAGTACATTTTTCTTTTCTTTTGTTAAGTATCGAGCTGGACGAGCATCTAAAGTTAGAATTCGACTATCGTACTTACGCACGTTATTCATTAAAGGCACTTTAACATGCCAACCCGGTTTATAATCTGATTTAACAATTTCACCAAAACGAAATTTAATTGCCAGCTCAGTTTCATTAACAATAAACAATGAACCGGAAGCTATAAAAGTAGCAATACCAACAATGACCAATAATATAATTGTACGAGGACTCATTAGCGCACCTCCCTGTTACGTGAACGACTATCATAACGTGACGAATCTGGAGGAGAACTTGCACCATCATTTACATCGGTAACTGTATCAACCGTTTTTGTCGCACTTGAACGACGATTATTAATCATTTTATCAATGGGTAAGTACATTAAGCTATTACCTTGTTTGACATCAATTATTACTTTATTGGTTTTTTGATAAACCTCTTCCATTGTTTCCAGATACAAACGTTCTCTTGTTACTTTTGGCGCCCGCTTATATTCCTTTAATATCTTGATAAAACGTTGAGACTCACCGTCTGCTTTGGCTATGAGTTCATCACGATAAGCCAGAGCATCCTGTTCAATACGTGCACCTTTACCTCGTGCTCGTGGCAGGATGTCGTTTGAATACGCTTCGGCTTCGTTAATTTTTCGTTCTCTATCTTCACGTGCTTTAATGGCATCATCAAAGGCATGTTGAACCTGTTCTGGCGGTTGTGCATTTTGCATATTCACATTGGTAATCAAAATGCCTGCTTTATATCGATCCAGAATTTCCTGAATTAATTTTTCGGTTGCAGATGCAATTTCCAATCGACCATCTTTAATAACCGAATCCATGCTTGCTTTACCGACGTTTTCACGCATGGCGCTTTCAGTGGCTTGAATAACGGTTGTATCCGGGTCACGAACATTGAATAAGAAGTGACGCGCATCTTTAATTTTATATTGCACGGTAAATTCAACGTCCACAATGTTTTCATCTTTGGTTAACATTAACGCTTCGGTTGATTTTCGGCCTAAAATTATTTCACGCACATTGTCTGTATTAACAACATAAACATTTTGAATAAAACGTGGGTACCAATGCAAGCCAGGTTCAGAGCTGTGGTCATATTTACCCAGGGTTAGCACGACCCCTTCGGTACCTTCATCAACCACGTAAAATCCTGAGACACCCCAGATACCAACAATGATAATCGCAATAAAACTTGCACCTAATCCACCGCCGCCAGATTTCTTATTCGAACCGCCACTACCCCCGCCAAACAGCTTGGTGACTTTGTCCTGAAATTTCTTAAAAACTTCGTCTAAATCAGGTGGCCCCTGGTTATTATTACGATTACCCCAGGGATCTTTATTCCCTGAACCGCCCGGTTCATTCCAAGCCATATTGCGCTCCAATTCTAATGTTTTATGAGTGACTGCTTATAGTGGGGATTCTATGGTGGTTCTTCAATGGCTGCAAGCAATGCTTTGCTTTTAGCGAAGTTAGGTAAGTGATTTTTTAACCACGAAGGGCACGAATGGCACAAAGAATGATTAAAAATAGGCTGGCCCAAGCAGACAAATGATTAGCAAGCGGAGCTGAATCGAGCTTAATTTTTTCATAGTTAACCTGGGTTAGGGACAAGAAATTCTATACTGCTCAGTTACCAGACTGACTAAAAAATAGCCTGATTTTGGTGGGAATAACGTAATCTTTAGTTATCCCGAGCTCAGATTAGTTAGAATTAAATCTAATTTACATCTACAACTTTCGTCAGATTCGAATCCTTTAAAAACCGCTCAATCTGGTGTTTTTTACACAACATATACCAGTCGGCCAGCGGCATCTCGGCTTTTACGCACCAATTCCCCTGTTCGTCGTATTTTTCACTGTTTATGCGGCCATGTTCATGCAAAAGCGCGATTAGACGACCTTCTATTGAAGGGATACGCAATTCAACCTGTGCACTAGTGGGCTGCAAACGACTTTGGATGGCCTTCATTAAAAGCTCGATACCCTCTCCTGTTTTGGCTGAACACCAGACACGGTGGGGTATTTCATTGCCAGCTTCGTCTTCTCGCATATCGATACGGGCTTCGATATTGCCTAATCGATCCAATTTATTAAAAACCAGTAACTGCGGTACATCTTTGGCACCTATTTCTTCCAGCACCTGATTGACTTGGTCAATGGTGTCATCACGTTCTTCTGCTGTAATATCAACAACATGCAGTAATAATTCAGCATCATTGGTTTCCTGCAGGGTTGAGCGAAAAGCCGCCACCAGATCATGCGGCAAATGGCGAATAAAGCCAACGGTATCGGCCAGAACCATCACCTGAGTATTGGGTAAAGCAACCCGTCTTAAGGTGGGGTCGAGCGTGGCGAAAAGTTGGTCAGCCACATAGACATTGGCATCGGTGAGTCGATTAAACAGGGTGGATTTGCCGGCATTGGTATAGCCCACCAGCGAAACGGTTGGAATGTCCGCGCGTTTTCGGGAACGGCGGCCTTGGTCGCGTTGTTTTTGTACTTTGGTTAATTTTTTATTGAGCTGACGAATACGGTCACCAATCAGGCGTCGATCGGTTTCCAACTGGGTTTCACCCGGCCCTCTTAGGCCAATCCCACCTTTTTGCCGTTCCAGATGGGTCCAGCCTCGAACCAATCGGGTGGATAAATGTTTTAATTGCGCCAATTCAACCTGGAGATTACCTTCATGGGTGCGGGCGCGTTGCGCAAAAATATCGAGAATCAGGCCGGTTCTATCCAGCACACGGCATTCACAATGCGCTTCCAGATTTCGTTCCTGAACAGGGCTGAGTACATGATTAAACAAGACTAAATCAGCCTCATTATCGATTACCGCCTGCTTAATCTCATCGGCTTTTCCTGAGCCTACAAAAAAACGCGGATGCGGAGCATGCCGCGAGCCGCTAATCATTAAAAGTGGAACCGCTCCGGCAGAAGTCGCTAGCTCATGAAATTCACTTGAGGCCTCACGTTGTTGCTCGGATTGCAGTGATAAATGTACGAGGATGGCACGCTCTCCTCCCTCTGGACGTTCAAACAAACTAATAACTCCTTAAATCTCACCCATGAGATAAAATCAGACCTGTAAATATAAATAGGCACGCAAACACGGCGGCACGGCAAAAAAACAAATATTCGTCTTTTTGCCGTGCCGCTGTGGTTTAAATAGTGTAACTCAAAATAGTCAACAAGACTAAATCGTAGAATCAGAAACTAACTATTGCCCTTTGATGGTGCACTGCCATTACTGCCATTGCTACCATTTTCATCAGCCATAGGTAATTTGACGCTTCGAGAAGGCACAACCGTTGAAATAGCATGTTTATAAACCATTTGGCTGACCGTATTTTTCAACAAAACCACGAAATTATCAAATGACTCAATTTGTCCCTGCAATTTAATTCCATTTACCAGAAAGATCGAAACAGGAATGCGATCTTTACGAAGTGCATTTAAGAAAGGATCTTGTAAAGATTGACCTTTGCTCATCGTTAACTCTCCTTATTGTTATTCTTATTTTGCATCCGATTAGCAAGCTAAGATAATGTGTAAAAAAACTCTCAGACCAGAAAAAACCTTGAAAATTAATACAGGCTTGAACACCAAACTTGGGACCCTGACTGAGCAACTCTGCTAATATATTAGCACAAGCAATAAAAATTGATATATAGCGTGTTTTAAATATGACTATTCGTAATTGATTTCAAGGCTAAGTCATAAATATTTTTCGCATTCGTTTCTAACTGCTGACTATCTAACCAGACGGCGTCCTCTTCTTTGCGTAACCAGGTGAGTTGCCGCTTTGCAAGTTGCCGGGTAACCACAATGCCCCGCTCGACCATACTTTGATAATCTCGTTGCTGATCCAGGTATTCCCACACCTGCCGGTAACCAACGGCACGCATTGATGGCATATTTATATTTAAATCCACACGGCTGTAGAGGCTTTTCACTTCTTCAATAAAACCGGACTCCAACATTTTATGAAAACGCTTTTCTATACGTTGATGTAAAACGGCGCGATCCTTTGGGTTCACAATCAACTTCGTTACATTGTACGGCAAGCTGTTTTCAGTTTTGTGTCTTTTTTGCAAAAGCGACAGTGGCTCACCCGATATTTCATACACTTCAAGTGCGCGTTGAATACGCTGCGGATCATTCGGGTGAATTCTTGCAGCGGCATCGGGGTCAACTACTTTTAGTCTGTCATGCATTGCATTCCAGCCGATACTCGCAGCTTCTATTTCCAATTTTTCGCGCACTGCCCCATCGGCTGCAGGCAAGATAGATAGCCCACTCAGCAAAGCACGGTAATACAGCATAGTACCGCCAACAAGCAAAGGTATTTTTCCTTTTGCAGATATTTCTGCCATCGCCTGCAATGCATCACGGCGAAACTCTGCAACCGAATATGACTGAGCAGGATCAAGAAAATCGATTAAGCGATGTGGAGCGACTGACAAGGTTTGTTCATCGGGCTTAGCAGAACCAATATTCATATCTTTATAAATAAGCACTGAATCAACACTAATAATTTCAACCGGCATGTTTTTCACCAGATGCACGGCCACATCTGTTTTGCCTGATGCCGTTGGCCCCATTAAACAAATAGCTGGCGGTAGATTATTATTTGTAGTTGAAGACACAGGATTGATTTATTTTTAATTGGCTAGTAAATCTTTTGAAACATTCGTTTGAAAAAGTTTATTTATTTCGCTGACACTCATTATCCGCCAAAATTTATTCTTATAGAGTGAGTTTTCAGATAAAAACAAAAAAGTATTTTCCGCTTCACGTAAGTATTGATTCCATTGCTCTATCGACTTTAAATTTGTGTCTGCCGCTAATTCAGAAAAACGACTTAACAGGCAAATGAGTTCTTCAGCGGTTATTGTTTTTTCCATTTGTAAACTTATTAGAAATTGTTTTAACAGTGATTCATGATCACAATTTTTCAAAAAATCCGGAACGGCACGAAGCAAGATGGTATTGTTATTTTGTAAACTCAAATCAAAACCCAACGAGCTTATTGTATCAGCATAAATTTCAACTCCATCACACAAGGATATATCGAGCTCAATACTTTGGGGGAAAACAAAGGGTTTAATCACAAATGTTTGCTGCTTAAATTGAGCTAACCATTTTTGCTCAACCAGATACTGCTCAACCCTCAAAAGATGTATAAGCACCATCCCCGACTCGGACTGACTTATTAAATAATAAGGTTTACAAAAACCAACCGCTTCGCCGAAGACCTTTACCGATTTCTTTGATTGACCATTCACCACGGGGTGAACAGCAGGATGCATAGTCGAGTATAAAACACCTGCTTCGCGCAAACGCGGTCTTTCGGGATAAAATTTATGGGTTGATTCAACAACAGAACTGTCAGGCAATTCAGTAGTAAAATCATCCGAACTTATTTTATGTAATGAATTTTCAATAACATGATTAACAAAATCATGTACTAAACGTGTTTGTCGAAATCGAACTTCATGTTTCGTGGGGTGCACATTAACATCGACTTGCTGCGGATCAATCTGTAAATTTAAAACATAGGCTGGGAAACGCCCCGGAGGCAACATTACTTGATACACCTGACGCAAAGCATGACTAATGACTTTATCTTTAACCATACGACCGTTGACATAAAAATATTGCATATCGGTTTGGCCGCGCGAATAATTCTTATTGCTTAACCAACCCGTCATCGTTAATTGTGATGCCTGATAGGAAACCTGCAAGGCATGATGGGTAAATTTTTTATCGAGTAATTTCTCAAGACGTTTTATTTTTAAATCGTCTGTTGTTGCCGACAACAAGCGATGTACAACACGCTGATTATGTTTTAAAATAATTTCTATATCAAAGCGACTTAATGCAATTCGTTTTACAACATCTTCAATATGACGAAACTCGGTTCGTTCACTACGTAAAAACTTACGCCGAGCCATTGTGTTATAAAAAATATCCCGCACAAAAATACTGGTACCAACAGGATGAGATGCAGGAATTAAATTATCTGTATTTGCAGTTGAATCTGGTGCATCATTGCCTTGCCAGGTCCATGCCATATTTTCACTTGCTATTGCTGAGGTTATTTCAAAACGACTGATTGAAACAATACTGGCAAGCGCCTCGCCTCTGAAGCCCATACTTTGAATAGCACACAGGTCATCGAAGTTAGAAATTTTACTGGTACAATGTGCCTGTACCGCTAATGGAATTTCCTGTTTCGGGATGCCACAACCATTATCTCGAATACTGATAAGTTCAAGACCACCTTTAACAATTTCAATTTCTATACGACTGGCTCCGGCATCCAGACTATTTTCGATTAGTTCTTTTACAATAGAAGCCGGGCGCTCAACCACTTCACCGGCAGCAATCTGGTTGGCTAGTTGAACAGAAAGCTGGCGGATGGGTAGGCGATTAAGTTCAGCGGTATTCATAAGCCGTAGCTTATCATATTATTTTTTTTAACCACAATGAACACGAAGAACACGACGAAAAAAACATCAAAAATTCTTTTATCGCAAACAATAAAAAGCAATTTTATTTAAAGAATAACACTGCTGTCCCGTTAACTTTGAAACAGAAGATAAAAAGTAGGGCATGGATTGGTAGGGCTGACTAACGGACCGTCTGCCGCAAGGACGCGGCAGTCGAGCAGCCAGGGATGGCAAATAGCGAGTCCGTTAGTCAGCCCTACCAATCCATGTCCGGCGGCGATAGTATTATCATAAACGTAGACACTGCTTCGCATTTCGACAACATTAGATCAAGTTAATGGGACAGCAGTGAAAGAATAACTTAATTAATATTGTTGCGCTCTGGCTTACAGAGGCAACAGTTAATAGAAAAGCTTTTCGTCGTGCCCGTTGTGGTTAATAATCTTTTGATTTAACTACTATAAGGAATGCGCAACACCGAACCCACACGAATACGATCACTGGCAAGTTTATTGGCACTACGAATGGTCGCTATGCTGACGCGATATTGATTGGCTATAGCAGAAAGCGTCTCACCTCTTGCAACACGATGTTTAGTATCTTGAAGTGCTAACAAACTGCCAGGCGGAGGATTGGCGTGAAAATAATTGCGTACACCTTTTAATATAGCATTTGCAAGGCGTTGCTGATGTCGAGGACTGCGTAACTTACGCTCTTCGGCCGGGTTAGATATAAAAGCCGTTTCAATTAAAATCGATGGAATGTCCGGTGCTTTTAAGACTCTAAAACCAGCTTGCTCGACCGTCTTTTTATGTAAGTGCGCTACTTTCTTTAAGTTACCCAGAACATGTCGGGCAACTTGATGACTGGTATCCATGGTTGAATTTTTTACCATATCGACCAGTACTAATTTAAGTAAGTCGTCGTCAATACCATCAATCACACCACCTATCATATCCGACTCATTTTCTTTTGCGGCAAGGAACCTGGCCGCTTCACTACTTGCACCACGGTCAGAGACAACAAAAACAGACGTACCTTTGGCTTTTGAATTACGATAAGCATCGGCATGAATCGAAATAAAAATATCGGCTTGTTCGCGCCGCGCAAGTTTCACCCGTTTTTTTAAACCAACGAAATAATCACCTTTACGAATCATAACCGGGCGCATACCACGCTCGCGCTTCACTAGCTTTTCAAGTCGTTTAGCAATCGCCATCACCACATCTTTTTCACGTGTTCCGCGTGGCCCGGAAGCACCCGGATCATCACCACCGTGACCCGCATCTATCGCAATAATAATATCTCGCTGACGATTTTTATATTTCAATCTATTTTGAGGCTTCGCTTTTACTTTTTCCTTACCAATAAGGTCGATTACTAGACGATGACCATAGCGACTGTTCGGTTTAAGTAAAAAGCTTTTTGGCCGAACTTTAGAATTTAAATCCAGAACAATGCGTAAATCGTCACGGTTACGTGCAGCTGTACGAATTTCTTTGATATAACTGTTTACCAGATTTAAATTCGGTTTGTAGCGCATACGAGCATGGCTTAAATCAATCACAACGCGATTAGGTGATTTAAGAGAAAATAAGGTATGTTGAATAGGGGCACTTAAGTCAAAGACAAGCCGGGTTGAATCAGGCGCAGGCCACATTCGAATGCTTTTAACTTCTGCAGCATAAACCGCAGAAACGGGAATAACGGCTCCCAATGTCACCGATAAAATAAAAAAAACTGCCAGAATTTTTTTATGTGCATAGCCCAACATCTGTCCACCTACCGCATTATTTAACCCTAGTGCTAACTCTGGCAAAATTAAGGATAAATTACAAGTGAAAATTCCATAAATTTTAATAAGATAGCGCATTTAGTTAAATATTTTTCGAGGTTACGAGCAAGTTGATGATTTCTTAGGCTATATATCTTTATTGTCATTCTAACCTTGGCCAACTGCACATTTCAGAGTTCACAGCATTTTTTCAATATTGTATATTTCTTGTACAAACCATTTATGAGTACAGGGAGGTTTAGAGAATAATAAGCAATATAGCCCTGTTTTGACACTCAAAACAAAAGCTAAAATTCAACTCGGTAAAACAATTTGATCCAGCATAAATTGCCCACGCGCACTACCCGCCGATAAACAAAACTGCCGACCATTATCTAAATGTTCAATCCTCAACCACAAATCCATCTCCGGTAACCAGCCCGCACCTTGCTCCGGCCATTCAATCAGGTTGATATTCTGGCCGCTGAACATTTCATGTGCACCTATTAATTCGAGTTCTTCCGGGTCGGCCAGACGGTATAAGTCGAAGTGATTTATCGTTGTACCCGCAATTTGATAGGGTTCTAAGATGGTATAGGTTGGGCTTTTTACATTGCCTTGATGGCCTAGCGCCTGTAAAAAACCGCGTGCAAAGGTAGTTTTGCCTGCCCCTAAGTCACCTTGCAAGGCAATAGAACAAGGTGCCGTTACAACCCCTGCAACACTGGCTGCAAAGGCTTCGGTTTGTTCGAAACTATTTAAGGTTAAGTCAAGTGAGTGCATTATTTAGGGTTAACAAGCCGACGAATTCCACTCATTAAATCAGATGCTAACATACCTCGCTCACCAATGACTCTGGCGGCTTCATCACCGGCACAGCTATGAATCACTACGCCTAACTCGGCTGCTTGCTGGTTGGATAAACCCTGGGCAATCAAACCGCAGATAATACCGGTGAGCACATCCCCCATTCCACCGGTTGCCATACCGGGGTTGCCGTAGGGGCAGACGCTGGGCAAGCCCTGCTTTGACTGAATTAACGTGCCTAAGCCTTTTAAAACTGCAATACCGCCAAACTGCTCGGCAATTTCTTTTACACTGCTAAAGCGATTCTGCTGAATTTCTGATGTCGATTGTCCCAGCAGGCGACCGGCTTCGCCGGGATGCGGTGTCAGTATCCAGTTATCATAATGCTGGTTTGATTCGGCGAGTAAATTTAATGCATCGGCATCGACCACCATCGGCAGGCCAGATTCCATTGCCATCACCAGAAAATCTTGTGCCCATTTAGACTGCCCTAAGCCTGGCCCAATGCCAATTACCGTAGTAAGTGCTAACAAGGGTTGAATATCTTCTGCTTTTTCGACGCCATAACAAATCAATTCTGGCCGGGTAGCATTGAGTGTGGCGGCATGCTCAGGGTGCGTCACTATGGTAACGCGTCCTGCGCCTGTGCGCGCCGCCGCTTCACCGGCTAAACGGATCGCGCCCGGCATGCCCGGTGCGCCACCAATCAGCACAACATGGCCAAAATCGCCTTTATGTGCATTGCGTAAACGCTTCGGTAATAATTTACTTAACGCTGCGTAATCTAATCGATACCCCGAGGGGCTACGCATATCGTAAAGTGCTTTTGGAAGGTTAAGATCGCTAAAAATAACCTGGCCACTGTATTCCGGGCCATCACCGGTAATTAAACCTTGTTTAAAACCCACATAGGTAATCGTTAAACAGGCTTTTATAGCCAGGCCCTGCGGCATGCCGGTATTGGCATTTAAACCCGATGGAATATCGATTGAAAAAACTGGCGTCGCTTGCTCATTCACTAAGCGGATGGCATCGGCATATTTGCCATCGACGTCACCGTGCACACCGGTTCCTAGCATGGCATCAACGACCACGTCATAATCGGTTGAATCAAGATCCTGAGCTTTAGCAAAAATAACCGGTGTGACGCCACTCCCCAGTAGACGTTGCTGTGCCGCCAAAGCATCCCCCTGAAGCTTGTTTTCATCGCCCACCTGCAACACACGTACATCCAGTTCCTGCTCTGCTGCCAACCGTGCAACCACAAAACCGTCACCGGCATTATTACCCGTGCCACATAAAATAATCATCCGTTTGCAATCAGGCCATTGTTTAAGCAAGAGCTTAAAAGCAGCCTCTCCAGCACGTTCTATTAGCACGTTGCCCGATATACTAAAAGCTTCCGTTGCATAACGATCAAGCTCTTTGACTTGCTCAGCGGTGTATATATTTTGAGATAATTGCTCCATACGCTGTATCATATCCCTTATAGGTCGTAAAAATAAACATTCACAGCCATACATTAAATAGCCATGCCAAACAAAGCAACCCAAACACACTCAGCCATTACACCTGCTCAGCTCGATGTCCTTGCGAAAGACATTAAACAATGGGGCTTAGCGCTTGGTTTTCAGGATATTGGCATTAGTGATACCGACTTAGCAAGTGCCGAAACGGTTTTAAACGACTGGTTAAGCAAAAACTACCATGGCGACATGGACTGGATGGCAAAACACGGCAGTAAACGTAGCCGACCAAAAGAGCTGGTGCCGGGCACGCTGCGGGTGATAAGTGTGCGACTGGATTATTTACCCGAACCCATGGAAACCTGTACGGGCTTACTACAACAAGCCGAACAAGCTTATATTTCACGTTATGCACTCGGACGCGACTACCACAAACTACTACGCAAACGTTTACAGAAATTAGCCGATAAAATTTTAAAAGTCACCGAGCAGTTTAATTTTCGAGTTTTTGTTGACAGCGCTCCCGTGTTAGAAAAAGCCATTGCCGAAAAAGCCGGGCTTGGCTGGATTGGTAAACATACTAATCTATTGCAGAAGCAAATTGGCTCATGGTTTTTTCTTGGCGAGTTATATATCAACTTACCGCTGCCCATTGACACCCCCGCCGAAAATCACTGTGGAACGTGTACCAGCTGCATGGATGCCTGCCCGACGAATGCCTTTATCGCACCCTACAAACTTGATGCACGTAAATGTATATCTTATTTAACAATAGAAAACAAAGGCACAATCCCCATAGAATTTCGTTCGCAAATGGGTAACCGTATTTATGGTTGTGATGACTGCCAGTTATTTTGCCCGTGGAACCGCTTTGCCGAACAAACAGAAGAAAACGATTTTAATCCTCGCCATCAACTCAATAATATTGAGCTGATTAAGCTTTTTAACTGGAGCGAAGAAGAATTTTTACACAAGCTCGAAGGCAGCGCTATTCGCCGTATTGGTTATGATGCCTGGCTAAGAAATATCGCGGTGGCATTGGGTAATGCCCTGACAAAAAAACCGGATAATAGCGAAATTAAAACCGTATTATTATCCCGGCGGGAAAAAGCATCGGAACTTGTGCGTGAACATATTGAATGGGCGTTGAAACAAGCGACTCTCTAAATCATGCTCAAACTAAACAGACACATTAATACCACCGGTGCCCTTTCGGTTAGCAGTGTTTTTAGCGTCGGGCAAATCGAGTTTCCTTTTCCTGTCTGCGCCAACCGATTCCAATACTTTGCTGGCTGCCTTTTTAGCGTTATTCACGCCATTTTGTAACTCTAAAAAAGCACCATCAAATGATGTGTCTATTTTCATTTTTGCTAATCCCTATTAAATATTCAGTCGCTTAAGCACTTGCTTTACCATACATAAAGCTGCAACAATTATGCCTAACTGCAATAAATTCTCATTAGCAATAAAATCATGAACTTAGAAAACACACCGTTGCCAACAAAAGATAATATCAGTGGGCTAATTCTTGCCGGAGGCCGCGGCACACGTTTTAACGATGCGGATAAAGGCCTTATTGCCTATAAAGATAGCACCTTGGTTGAGCATGCTATTGCCCGGCTGCAACCCCAGGTCAGTAACATTATTGTCAGCGCAAATCGTAATTTTGAATTTTATCAGGGGCTTAATATCCCTTTTATTAAAGACAGAATAACAGGCTACTCTGGCCCACTTGCCGGTATTCATGCCGCCTTAGAAAACATGGACACACCCTGGCTAGTCAGCATTGCCTGCGACACGCCTTGCTTCCCGCTAAACTATGTTGAACAACTGATGCAATCTGTTAAAAAAGATAATTCGCTTATCGCCGTCGCTAGCAGTCATAATCGATTACAAAATATATCAATGCTACTGCATCAATCGCTTTATCTCTCGCTTGATACATTTTTAAAGGCTGGCGAACGCAAGGCGCAAATCTGGCTGGAACAACATAACCCTGCCATCGTTGAGTTTAATCACCCTGCGCATGCCTTTTACAATATTAATAGCCCCGATGAACTTAGCGAAATTGAACGGTTAAGCTGCAATGAATAAAGATACACCCTTAACTGGCATACCGTTACTGGGTTTTGTTGCCTACAGTGGTACTGGCAAAACAACGCTACTCGAAAAATTGATTCCTGAATTAACCGCCAAAGATGTTCGTATCGGTTTAATTAAACACGCACATCATGATTTTGATATTGATATCCCCGGCAAAGACAGCTACCGACTACGCAAAGCCGGCGCTCAACAAGTGCTGGTAGCCTCTAATGCTCGTCAGGCGCTAATAATAGAAAATCAGGATTTAGAAAAAGAACCTGATCTCACTCAATCTATCAACTCATTGCAAACCGAACAGCTTGACTTAATTCTGGTCGAAGGCTTTAAGCATGCGGCCTACCCGAAAATAGAAATAAACCGCAGCAGCCATCCGCAACCGTTTATGTATCCAGACGACCCTAATATTATTGCGCTGATAAGTGACGTTAATATTGAACAACCACAAAATATCACCCTGTTAACACTCAACAATCTTCATCATATTTCTGAATTTATACTAAGCTATATTACAAATTTTACGGAACCAACAACATGAAAGAAATCCCGGTTAATATTACCTCAAAACCTGTTCAAACCATTAAGGTAAAACAAGGCGGTTGTGACGATCACGCTCTGCTTGCCGGTTTACTTACTCTTGAGCAGGCACGCACAAAAATGTTAGACAGTATTGCTCCCATTACCGACACGACCGAAGTCGCTACAATGGATGCTTTCGGTTATGTGTTGGCAGAAAACATAGTATCCCCCGTCAACGTACCCAATTATAAAAATTCCGCCATGGATGGTTATGCTATTAAAGCAGCTGATCTACCTGCGACCGACTCAAAACTTTTTAAGCTTGTTGGCACTTCATGGGCAGGTAAACCCTATGCAGGCAAAGTGAATAGTAACGAGTGTATCCGAATAATGACCGGCGCAAAATTACCCGACGATGTCGACACCGTTATTATGCAGGAACATATCACGCTACAGGCTGAAAATATTTTAATTTCCACCGGCCATAAGGCGGAACAAAATGTACGTTGCGCTGGCGAGGATATACAAAAAGGCGCGCTGGTTTTAAGCAAGGGCAAACTTATTAACGCAGCTGAAATGGGTTTAATCGCCTCACTCGGCTTTGCCAAAGTAAGCGTACTGCGTAAACTCAAAGTCAGTTTTTTTTCTACCGGCGACGAATTAAAAGGCGTCGGTGAAACATTAGAAGATGGTCAAATTTTTGATAGCAACCGTTACACGATTTATGGCATGTTACAAAAACTCAATGTCGACATAAATGACATGGGGGTTATACCTGACGACCGCAAAAAAATTGAAGCGGCTTTTTTAGAAGCAGCGGAACGCTCGGATGTAATTATCACTTCCGGCGGCGTATCGGTAGGTGATGCCGATTACGTAAAAGAAACACTGGAAAAACTCGGCCAGATTAACTTCTGGAAACTGGCCATAAAGCCCGGTAAACCACTCGCCTTTGGCAAAGTAAACGAGGCGATGTTTTTAGGTTTACCCGGTAACCCGGTTTCCGTTATGGCAACCTATTATCAACTTGGCCTACCTGCCATACAACATTTAAGTGGCAACCAGAACTACACTCAAGTAATAGCAAAAGCCCGTGTAACCGAACCCTTTTACAAACGCCCCGGTCGACTGGATTTTCAACGTGCTATTTTTAGCTACGATAATAATGGTGAGTTAATTATAAAAGGCGTGGGTATGCAGGCCTCACATATTTTAAGCGGCATGAGTTTAGCGAATTGTTTTGCGATTATTCCAGCAGAGAGCGGAACAGTCTATCCAGGTGAGGTTATTGAGATTCAGCCATTTGAAGGCTTGATTTAGTTTTTTGTTAACCACGACGAACACAACGAAAGTAATATCAATTACATTACAATTTTCACAAGCACCGCCAATATCTTTACGTTGTGCTCGCCGTGATTAAAAAAATCATTAAGCTTCGTTTTCTTTATCGCCTTCCATTTGCTTATGCACGTCAGCCATTTCCAAACCCTGCGCTTTTTCAATCAACTCGTTGAGCTGTGTTTTTTGTAAGGCTCCTGCTTCAGAATATAAAATCACCTGTTCACGGAACATCATTAAGGTTGGTATTGAACGAATCTGGAAACCGGCAGCTAACTCTTGCTCGTCTTCTGTATTCACTTTTGCAAAAACAATATCTGGGAATTTTTCTGATAATTCCTCATAGACAGGCAAAAACCCCTTACAAGGTCCACACCAGGGCGCCCAGAAATCGACTATAACAAAATCATTGTTTTCGATTGTTTGCTTAAAATTTTCTTTATTTAATTCAATGGTCGCCACAAGATACCTCTACAAAATTTTTAAAAAGTGAAGCTTGTTAATAGTGCTTAAAATAGTAATTTCAAGCGTACTCACAAAGTTTGTTTAAGCGCTTTATATTCAAAGACTTAATAAAAACTCAGCTCTTTTAAGGTATAAACATACAGCTTATTTTGTGGTGTTAGCCTGTATTGAGGGATATACAAATTAGAAGTACCGGGCAAATAACTACGTCCGGCTTTGTCATATAGCGCACCCGAAACCTTTTCTGAAAAACCGCCGAACCAATACCCTTTTGAGTTAAACGAGGTTTTAAAACTTTTTAAACGATACTGTATTTCCCTACCTGTTTTCGGTAGGGCGGCATAAGCAATAAAAAACTCCGGCTTTAACGATCGATGATAGTTTTTCGCAAAAGCAGGTTGAGTACTTTTTGTTGAATCGGGGTCGGCGACAATTGAGCGTATCACCAGTAAATCTTTTAAATCTTGCATAGTGCGCCGCATAAGGACAACGGGCAAACCCGATTGATGTAATATGCGCACTTCACCAAGCTTAAGCGTATTTAAATTAAACTTAAGTAAGTATTTTTCTTTTTTAACCGTTGATGAATCACTGTAGGTGGAAAAAACTTGCCATATTGAAATAAACCCAACAACCAATAAAAGCGCGAAAAATTTTATTAAGCGATTGCGGTTATTATTTGCAACGTTGTTGACGGCCTCTTTTGACATAACTCTTCTACTTTTTTTATATCAAATAGCTTTAACTTTAGCGGTTTTTTTATAGCTAATATAATCCTGTAACACCTGAGCATGATCAAATGCCAACTTAGCAGGTAAATTATCCAGGCTGAACACCGCAACCTTTTTTGCGTCATCGGCGGCTTGCGGAATCCCTGTTGCCGTTGCGATATAAATAGCTGTTGCCGTATGACCTCGATTATCGCGAGCGGGATCAGAATACAAACCGAGCAAGCAAACAAGTGACACATCAAGACACACCTCTTCTTTGGCTTCACGCACAGCGGCTTGTTCGATTGTTTCACCCACGTCCACAAAGCCGCCGGGAATAGCCCAGCCATAAGGCGGGTTCTTGCGTTCAATCAAAACAATTCCCGGCTGATTATTTTCATCGAGCAATTCAATAATCGCATCCGCAGCGATAAGTGGCGTAGTCGGACGAAAATTTTCGGAACTCATCAGTTTATCTCAAAGTAATATTATTCATTAGGGTGCAAATTTATTTTTAAAACGAATGATTTTAGCCCGCGCACGCTTATCTGGCCGCCGTTGCGGCGCAGGCATAGCCAGGCTTTTACGTTGTAAACTAAGTTCTTCTCTCTGCTGCTTGCTTTGATCGGTCTCTAAATAAAGTTTTTGCGCAACAGTTGCTGAGCCACGTTTTTCTGATAACTGCAGGACTTGAATAGTAAATTTAAATAAGCCTTTGGTAATAACCAGCTCGTCTGTCACGACAACAGGTCGAGCAGGTTTTACCCGTACACCATTGACATGGACATGGCCACCATGAACCGCTTCAGTTGCAAGTTTGCGTGTTTTATAAAACCGAGCCGCCCATAACCATTTATCGAGCCTACATTTATCAAGTTGTTCCACTTTTATTTTCCAATTGCTATAACTAACCGCAAACGACGAAACGTGGGCTAAATACTATTTATTAAAAGTTAAAGACTGCAAAGCAGAACTTACTTGCCACCACCTAAACATGGCGGAGACATAGGAGCCGTACCAAAGGCATCCTGCCATTCTGATTCGGTATAGGTATGAAGCGCAAGTGCATGAATTTTACCTTGCAACTCTTCCTGTAAAATTTTGTTAATCATTCGGTGTCTGGCTAACAAAGCTTTGCCTTCAAACTCATCGGATACCAACACTACTTTAAAATGTGATTCTGAACCGGCCGGAACATTATGATTATGACTTTCATTTTCTACATCTAAATGCAAGGCATGAATACCCTGCTCTAACTTTAATTCTATTTCTTTCTGAACACTCATGAATACTCACATTTTTAAAATCTTAACGACTATACTTTTAACTAAATTGATTTATGACTGCCATGAATCTTAAACATCCTGGTAAAAACGCATTCCCATCATATATTCATTACTATTATAATAACGATATACAATTTCACCTTTTGCCTGAATAACCTTAACTTTTCCTTTTGCACCAATATTCATAGTAACGGTGAGGATATCACCAACGGCTTTTGGTTGACTCGATGAAAAACAAACACCATCTAACGAAAAGTCTGTTGCTTTCATGGTCTGTTTTTCGCCGGAAAAACTGGTGACACTAACTGGGCGCCCAAACGGAATTCGGCGATGTTTACGCTTTTCAGTAATCATGTTGTTATTCTCCCCCTTGAAAGTAGTCTTAATTATTACTTCAACAACTAACAACCTTGTAATATTACACTAAAAAACTGGGTTATTTAAATAAAAATAGAGAAAGTCACCATTTAAAACACAGGTTATATAAGAATTTCATTAATCAATTATGTGCCTCCAACGAAAAATACACCATCCATGGGAATCCAATACTTGTTCGAAATCCGTTACTATCGCAATCATTCTTCGGTACACAAAAAAGGCTCCTGAATTGAATACAGGAGCCTTTTAAAATGCACAAACTAGAACTTAGTTTACAAACTGGATAAGTAACTTATTCATCCGCGAAACGAAACCAGATGGGTCTTCAAGTTGCCCGCCTTCGCTTAACATCGCTTGTTCGAATAAAGTTAAACTTAAATCATTAAATTGTTCAGCCTTAGTGTCATCTTCAAGTACTTTAATTAACGGGTGTTCAGGATTAATTTCCAGAATAGGATCAACCGTTGGCACAGTATGACCGGCCTGTTGAAGAATTTTTTGCATGCTGACCGCCATATCCTGTTCTTCAACCACCAAGCAGGCAGGTGAATCCGTTAAACGATGCGATACACGCACTTCTTTAACTTTACCCTTAAGCGCCTCTTGCATTTTGGCTACCAAATCTTTAAATTCTTTTTCAACTTTTTTGGCTTTCTTCTTGTCTTCCTTATCTTCCAAATCACCTAGATCCAGCTCACCTTTCGCAACGGATACAAGTTTCTTGTCTTCAAAATCATTAAAGTAAGACATCATCCATTCGTCCACGCGGTCGAACATTAACAATACTTCAATACCTTTTTTCTTGAAGAATTCCAGATGCGGGCTGTTTTTAGCAGCGGTATAACTTTCTGCAGTAATGTAATAAATCTTATCCTGGCCTTCTTTCATTCTGCCAATGTAATCGGCTAAAGAAACATTTTGTACATCAGAATCATTATTACTTGAGGCAAAGCGTAATAATTTTGCAATTTTATCTTTATTAGCAAAGTCTTCTGCCATGCCTTCTTTTAAAACATTACCAAACTCAGACCAGAATGTGGCGTATTTTTCTGTATCGTCTTTCGCGATCTTACTTAATGCCGCTAAAACCTTTTTAACAGAACCTGTTTTAATAGCTTCAATTTGCTTGTTCTTTTGTAAAATCTCACGTGATACATTTAGAGGCAAGTCGTCCGAATCCACAACACCTTTTACAAAGCGTAAATAGGTCGGCATTAACTGCTCGGCATCGTCCATAATAAAAACGCGTTTTACGTAAAGCTTAACTCCTTGTTGTTTTTCTCGTTCATAAAGGTCAAAGGGGGCACGCTTGGGAATATAAAGTAAGGTGGTATACGTTTGCGTCCCTTCTACCTGATTGTGTAACCAATGCAGAGGGTCTTCAAAATCGTGTGCTACACCTTTGTAAAATTCGGCATACTCTTCATCACTAATTTCTGATTTACTGCGCTTCCATAATGCAGAAGCTTTATTGACTGCTTCGAGCTCTTCAGTTTTTTCGCCTTTATCATCAAGTTTATACATGGATATCGGCATTTCAATGTGGTCTGAATAACGATTTACCACCGTGCGTAAACGCATATCTTCTAAAAATTCTGTTTCGTCTTCACGCATATGAAGTGTGATAGTTGTGCCACGTTTAGCGACTTCAATATTCTCAAGACTATATTCACCTTCACCTGATGATTCCCAGCGCACACCCTGCTCAGCCGCATCACCGGCACGGCGAGTCTCAACGGTGACTTTATCGGCAACAATAAAAGAGGAATAAAAGCCCACCCCAAACTGGCCAATCATTTGAGCATCTTTTGACTGGTCGCCTGATAAACCATCGAGGAATTTTTTGGTACCTGAATTAGCGATTGTGCCAATATTGTCAATCACTTCCTGACGGTTCATACCAATACCATTATCCGCTATAGAAATGGTTTTGGCTTCTTTATCAATATCAATAATCAGCTTTAAATCACTGTCATCTTCAAACAACGAAGCATCTTTCAGTGCTTCAAATCGTAGTTTATCGCATGCATCTGAAGCATTTGAAATAAGCTCCCGAACAAAAATCTCCTTGTTAGAATACAAAGAGTGAATCATTAAATTCAATAATTGTTTAACTTCGGTTTGAAAACTGAGTGTTTCTTTTTGAGTATCCACGGTCATTTAGCGCTCCTGGTGGTTTGTTTGCTCTTTTTTGAGATGGCCTTATAAAAGTACCATTGATAAATAAGGCAACAACCCTTCGCTTTCAAGGGATGCAGGAAGAATATTTTAAATATTGCTGAATTAAATGATTTCGACCAATGATTGCAAGCATTAACAAACTTGCTATGCACAAACTATATTGGTAAAACGATTGCTGGTCGGCACAAAACAGGGGTTTCTTATGCGCTCAGTCTTTTTATTACTTTTTCTTATGGCGCTCAGCACCTGGGTCGGGTTTGCGCTGAAACGAAATAATAACCCCAACGCCAAAATTGCGTTTATTATTGCTGGGGCCTTACTGGTGTTGTTTTTGGGTGGTTTTTTTCAGTTTATTTAGTTTTTTTAACCACGGCGAACACAACGGACACGGTGAAAGAAATTATCTAAAAATTCCAGTTAAATAAACAACAATGTCATACCCATGGTATTCAATCTCTAAACTTGTTCCTATTTAAGAATCACAAATAATTTTATCTTTTCGTTGTGCTCGCCGTGGTTTAAAAAATATCTATTAAACTAATTTTGCCTTAGCCGCTTCAACCGCGACACCGCTGTTAATTTTAGCGCCTATTTCGGTAAGAACTTCATCCAGAGCATTTAGGCAGTATTCAACATTTTTTGCGTTGCTGGCATAACCCATTAAACCAATGCGCCATACTTTACCGGCAAGTGCGCCTAAGCCTGCACCAATTTCCAGATTATAATCAGCTAATAATTTATCTCGCACGGCTGCATCATCAACACCGTCAGGAATGGTTACTGCATTTAATTGTGGTAAACGGTCGGTTTCGTCAACAATAAAACTTAAGCCCATCGCTTCAATACCAGCACGTAAGGCTTGATGCATTTTGGCATGTCGCGCCCATGAGTTTTCCAGCCCCTCTTCTTTTAAGACAACCAGCGCTTCGTGCAAACCGTACAGGTTATTAATAGGTGCAGTATGATGGTAAGCACGCTTGCCACCGCCACCCCAATAGCCCATTACCAGACTTAAATCCAGAAACCAGCTTTGCACCGGCGTTTTACGGTTTTTAATGACTTCGGCAGCTTTATCACTAAAGCTAACCGGTGATAAACCCGGCGGCGCTGACATACATTTTTGCGTACCAGAATAAATGGCATCAATATCCCAGTCATCAACACGTAATTCGGTACCACCTAAAGAAGTAACGGCATCGACAATCACCAGACAATCATATTTATGAGCCAAAACGGTTAATGCTTTCGCGTCTGACTGCGCACCGGTTGAGGTTTCGGCATGCACAAAGGCCAAAATTTTTGCATCGCTATTATCTTTTAAAGCTTGCTCAACTTTAGCGATATCAATGGCTTTACCCCATTCGTCTTCAACCATCACCGCCGTACCACCACAACGGGTGACGTTCTCTTTCATACGGCCACCGAAGACGCCATTCTGACAAACGATAACTTTATCGCCCGGCTCAACTAAATTCGCAAAACAGGTTTCCATGCCAGCTGAACCGGGAGCAGAAACAGGAAAGGTCAGTTCATTTTTGGTTTGAAATACATATTGAAGCAACTGCTTCATCTCGTCCATCATACCAATAAATTCGGGATCCAGATGGCCAATGGTTGGGCGTGCCAATGCTTCAAGAACACGAGGGGAAACGTCGGAAGGGCCTGGCCCCATTAATGTACGCGGTGTGGGTTTAAAAGAAGTAATCGTCATAAAGCACCTTTATTAAAATTCTAATTCTGTATAAAAAAAGCATTATACCTTAATTTAAAAGCCATATCCCAGTGAAGTAGTAGGTCTTTTAAACTGTTTTATAAAAATGCCTATTCACATAGTAAAAACAAGGGTACAAAAGAAACTTCACTGTTCTAAAATTTTCTGTTAAAAATACAAATCTTTCAAAATTCTATTTCATAAGGTATGCCTAATGTCCGATCTACCTCTTATTCTTGATGCTGAACAGTTAAATACTCAACTCGGTGCAAAAAACATGGTCATTCTCGACTTGTCACAACCCACCACCTACCTGGAACAGCATATTCCCGGCGCTTACTTTTTAGATTACAGCTGGATTACCAAAGCACAAAACCCGGTGATGGGCTTGTTGCCTGATATCAAGCAACTCAACCGGGTATTATCAGCATTTGGTATCAGCCAGGAAACACATATTGTAGCCTATGATGATGAAGGCGGTGGCCGCGCCAGCCGACTACTCTGGACGCTCGACACACTGGGGCATAAAAATTATTCACTTCTCAATGGCGGCATACAAAACTGGTTAAGCAAACAATTGCCCACCCATCAGGACATTATCTGGCCAACACCCTCGTCCTATTCAGGAAGCCTAAACACCGCACCCATTGCCGAAAAGCAATTTATTCTCGATACACTAAACGATAATAATACCCTGGTTTTAGACTGCCGCAGCCCGATGGAATACAGCGGTACCAAGGCATTTGCTGCCCGTGGAGGCCATATTCCCGGCGCGGTTAATATAAACTGGATGGAGTTAATCGATAGCGACAACCAACTGCAACTTAAAAGCCGCGACATTATGGAAAAGATATTACTCGACAAAGGTGTCACTAAGGATAAGACCATCATTACCCATTGCCAGACACATCACCGCTCGTCACACAGTTATATCGTGCTAAAAAGTTTAGGTTATGAAAATATTAAAGGTTATCCCGGTTCCTGGTCGGACTGGGGGAATGATCCGGCTACACCGATTGAAACTAGTTAACCTGAACTTGGGATAAGAAAAATAACGGTAATACCTCGGATAGGAGGCTGGGATCACTCACTAAAGACACGCAAAAAACGCCGTCCATGGCTGCTCGATTGCCGCGTCCATGCGGCAAACGGTCTTTAGTGAGCGATCCCAGCCTCCTATCCTAACTTCCTCGGAATTTAGCTGATATTTTTCCTATCCAGAGTTCAGGTTGATTAGAGTGAAACAATAGGGCTAAAAATGTAAAGCATACTTACGTATGTCAGTCATGGAATCGGGACAGGGACAGCAATGTTTTAAATGGGTGATTTTTTCTTTGTGGCCTTCGTGGTTAAGGCAACTATTCTAATCCGTCGAACGCACAACGCCAGTGACAATACCTAAAATTTGTACATGTTCATTGCGTAAAAAAATAGGTTCCATATCGGGATTAGCCGGTTGTAAGCGAATACCATCCGCTTCAATATAAAGTTTTTTCAAAGTGACCTGCTCATAATTAATCAGTGCAACAACCGTTTCACCGTTCACCGCAGACTCGCGTTTTTCTATCACCACCACATCGCCGTCCTGAATGTTATCGTCAATCATCGAGTTACCTCGAACACGCAATGCATAACAATTACGTTTGACCATATTAGCCGGAACTGAAACAGCTTCATCGTTATTACAGACATCTATCGGTTGACCAGCGGCTACCCAGCCCATTAACGGCACTTCAATTAGTGGTGTTTCAACCATGTCGAGACGTTCAAATGACTGTTGCCAAATCGCATGACCAGATTTTTCGAGTGATTTATCAGTAATACGGCGATCTAGATTATTTTTTGGAATCAACACGTTAACATTAGTCATTGAAGTAGTCCTTTAAGTTTTACCCAACAATAGCCTGCCCCTACCAGGATTGCAACTTACAAGCTGATTTTTCAGGCCATTTTTTATTCGAGTACACTCACTGGACTATTCAATATACAATGACGGCAATAAAAACTAACCAAACATCGAGTTTAATACCAACATGTCTCAGACAAACGAAACTAGCAGTAACCAAAACTCTAAAATTTTACCCATACTCGTGGCTATTATTAGCATCGCTATTGGCGTTTGGGCAAGCCAGACAGCCTTTAAAAAACCCGCCGCAATTCCACAAAATTTACAGGCGACCCTACTGGATATAGCAAAGCCCTTAACGGCGTTTAGTTTAATCGACCACAATAACAAAACGTTCAATTTACAAAGCCTAAAAGGTAAGTGGAGCTTTTTGTTTTTCGGTTACACGCATTGCCCCGATGTTTGTCCCCTCGCACTGCAGGTTATGCGTAGTGTCTGGAAGCAACCGCAATTAAAGTCCGCAATCGCCTCAAACTTAAAAATGATTTTTGTATCGGTTGATCCAGACCGAGACAAACCGGAACTGCTTAAGTCCTATGTGCAATATTACAACCCTGCGTTTATCGGCGTAACAGGCAACCCTGATGAAATTGACAAGCTCACCAATCAGCTTGGTATTTTATACGGTTTCGACGAGCCCAATGAAAATGGCGACTACAATGTTAGCCACAGCGGGCAGATTATTTTAATCGATCCACAGGGTAATATGCGCGCGGTTTTTTCTTCACCACTAACACCACAATCCATTGCTAAGGATTTTATTGAAATACAAAAATATGTTGCGGATAACACATGAAAATAATCACTTATATTTGTCTTTGCCTTATTGCTTCAAACGTGGCTTTTGCTAACAACACAAAAAATAAAACCGAAGCCACCTTATCATTTAACCATGTTGTAGTACCGGAGGCTCCTCCTGTTGCCACAGTCATGGTGGCTTACGTTAACATTACGAATAATAGTAATACAGAACAAACTATTAATAAAATAGATAGCCCGCAATTCAAGCGCGTTGAAATTCATAATATGACAATGAAAAATGGTATGATGAATATGCAACAGTTAAAAACATTGTCGATTAAAGCTAAAAAGAGCATCGCTTTAGAACCCGGTGGCTTGCATATTATGTTAATAAAACCACTGAAGCCGTTAAAAAGAGGCGACCATGTTAAACTACGTTTTAGACTTTTGTCTGGCAAGTTTGTCAGCGTTAATACTAACGTTCAATTTACAGATTAAAAAAATACACAGCTAAAAAATGACTACAAATACACAAAATACAACAATAAAAGACCGAGCCTTCGCTTTTATACAAATGTTCCTGCCACACCATTTTCTTTCAAGCATTATGTATAAAATTACTCGCATCGAAATAAAATGGTTTAAGAATTTTTTTATTACAAAATTTATAGCGCTTTACAATGTCGATATGAACCAGGCACAAAATGAGAATGCAGAAGATTTTAAATGCTTTAACGAATTCTTTACCCGTCCTCTCAAACCAACTGCTCGGCCTGTTGCTGAAGGAGATAAAACCATTATTTCGCCGGTTGACGGTACCGTCAGTGAAGTTGGTAAAATTCGGAATGGTCAAATTTTTCAGGCAAAAGGTAAAACATACTCGCTTGAAACTTTAGTAGGCGGTTCACCGGAACGTGCGCAGTTTTATAAGGACGGACATTTTGCTACCTTGTATTTATCACCACGTGATTACCATCGTATTCATATGCC
>CAZDEC010000043.1:0-27280 GCA_964504295.1 uncultured Thioalkalispiraceae bacterium | reverse complement strand
ATGGGGTATATTCCAGCAAGATTGCCGCGCTATCGCTCGCAATGACCAGGCTTTCCATATTCAAAGCAGGGGCTTAAAGTTAACGGCACAGCAGTGATAATACACCTTTATCAAATGAGCTTCTAAATGTTGTTGATATTTAAATTGTTTAACCACAACGGAAAGATAAAAAGATGTTGTTATTGTAGGCAAAGGTTAAGCAATCCTGTTTTAACCTTTTCTAGTAGCATCTCGTAATCACCTAAATAATGTTTTCGTCGGGTTATTGAGAGTTAGTGATATAACTCGAAAGTATGCTTTTAGCTAATGCATATTATCCGAATCAGCTTTCCCTTGCTGCGCCAGAAACTGTTTAAACTCAACCCGAAATAACAACGTTCCCATACGCACAAATTCACTGATCTCGACATACGAGGCTTCATCTTCTTCCGAACCCTCGGAATCAAAGCTGTCAGCTCGTGAAATCTGCACAAAGTCACGTACAATTTCAGGCAAATTTGAAGCAAGTTTATCGATATCGGTAATCCCGGCATGACTAATCCCCAACAAAAAACCCTGACACCAGCGACTAATCCCCTGTAAACGCATGCTTAAAGCCGTGTCATCATCGGGTAATAATAGTTGAAAACCAAAATCTTCGGCATCAATTGATTCCAGCGTTGCCTGATAAATTTCGGCCAGAATACTACGCGTTTCCGCTAATATGGCATCGTTCTTATCACCCTGAGGCAAGGCAATCGCAAGCCATTGTTCAAGGCTTATCGATTCTAATAAACTTAACATGGCACACAACTGGCCATGCTGTTCGGCGGCATCTTGCTCACAATCACTGCGTACGAGCGCGTCATTGACAAGATCATAATCGGGATAATTATTCATAACAGGAAACTTTTTACTCAAATTAATTACAATAGCTGATCCTAAATGCTTGATACGGCCATTAACAGTAAAATATCAGCAAAAATGTGCTTTATTTCCGTTGACCCTTGACTATCATCGCTCTATATTGCCCTATATAATCAACGACAATAAATAAAGAGTTAAACCCTTGGCAATGGAAGAATTAGACCTGAAAAAACTTGAATCACGCGTTGATGACTTAATCAAAGCGGTTGATCGTTTACAAAACGAAAATAAAACGCTGCGTGAAAGCCAAACCCACCTGACTAAAGAACGTAATCAACTTATTGAAAAAACCGAGTTGGCCAAAACCCGAGTTGAAACCATGATTACACGTCTTAAATCATTAGAAAATGGGAGCATTGGAAAATGAGTGAAGTAAAAAACCCAGGAGTCACCGTTAGCATTCTAGATAAAGAATACCTTATCGCCTGTAGCGATGACGAACGCCATGATTTAATGCGATCCGCTGATTTTTTAGATAAAAAAATGCGTGAAATACGCGATAATGGCAAAGTGATTGGTGCAGACAGAATAGCCGTTATGGCAGCTCTGAATATCTCACATGAATTGCTCAACCAGGGTTCGCAAACTAACAATGACGGCCCAGACGAACAAATTGGCACACGTATTAAAGGCTTACAGGAAAAAATCGAACAAGCCTTGTTTAAAAACCAGCAAATGGAATTCTAGTTTCTATTTTTACAGCTTTTTCCTCGCCTCCAGCCAATATTACGATTCGAACCACTCAATCTGCAAAGTATCAGCTCTTTCCTTGCTACCATATCAACATAAAAAACAAGCCCTAACTGCATAAAACTTATGCCAACAAAACTCACTCAAATCATCTTTTTATAGTAAAATACAAGCATGGTTCTTCCCTGTGGCATTCGATACTTGGTCGAGTTCTCTTGAGCCGTAATTTATACCTTCGGGTGTGGACGCAAGTTTGTGTGCAAGTCCGCCTCGTAGCGGAAAGCCTAATGGCTTACTGAAACACCCACTTGAACCTCTGGTTCAAGACAATGATCAAACCGGTGCCGATGGGGAAGAACCTTTTTTACTAACATCATTCAAATTGCACGCCCTCATCGCTACACGTGTTAAAGCATCACAACCAACAACAAAATATTTGCCCGCTGCTATATACTCACGGGTATTTACTCACTGGCAAGCTATAAATATTTCTATAAAAGCAAAACTTTATCGCTATACTCCATAAAGAGACGAATCTTAGACAATATTTTACCAGCATAAGCTCAATCATAAAAAAACCGTGTATTTATAAACAAACGCAAAAAAATCTAAAAATGCTCAGTAATAAAAATATTAGAAAAGAAATGCGCTTAAAAAGACGTGAATTAAGTAAAAGACAGCAACTAATTGCTGCCGAACAACTTAATATGCAACTTATTCAGCATCATTCCTTCAAGCACAGTAAAAATATTGCCTGTTATTTAGCAACCGAAGGTGAATTAAGCCTAATACCATTCATACATGCATGCTGGCGACATAATAAAAACGTTTTCTTGCCTGTTTTACAAAAAAGTAACCAGCATTCACTCTGGTTTGTCCCCTTCACTGAAAAATCCACACTAATTCCAAATCGTTACGGCATACTTGAACCAGAACACACAAAAAAACAACGTAATACAAAAATAATAATGCTTGATAGTATCTTTTTACCCTTAGTGGCGTTTGATTTACTCGGGAATCGCATCGGAATGGGTGCCGGTTACTATGATCGCACGCTTAATATCCTAAAAACGCGTCAACATTGGTTAAAACCACGCTTAATAGGTGTTGGATATGCTTTTCAACAAGTAAAAGCGATAAAAACAAACGAATGGGACGTTGCAATGCACTTTATCAGCACAGATAAAGCGATACACCGCGTTAAAAAATAAAACTAGCTACTAACTATATTATTAATATGCTTGTTAAAGCCTTTCTAAAGCGCTTAAAACGAATTTATGTAAAAATATTGTTAACTTTTATATAAAATTACGAGTAAAAACCATTTTTATATTCTTTTTAGTTAAAAATTAAAAATAACTCCTTAAATAAACATATTTATTCAATAAAATTTTAATTTTTTATTCTAAATTAAGACTAAAAAATTAAAATGCATAGTATTTTTCTAAAAACCAATACATTCCTTATAAAATTTATAAGCAAAAGAGCATAAACAACAACAAATTTTAAAATTATTATTATTATTCAAATTTAAAACACCGTATAAACTATATTTTTAGTGAAAACTTTAAAACTAATAGCATACAAATATAAACTTGGCTGAAAATACTACAAGGAAAGTACTTTTTAACTAAAATATTTGTTTAATTTTATAAAAAACTAAATATTTATTAATTTTTTTAACATATTAAAGAAAAAATCTTTAATTAAACCTCCTTAGTGCTATTTTTTTATAAAACTTGAGCAAAAAACAAAATTTCATTATAAAAATCATAAAAAAATTAAAGTTTTTTATATTTATAACTTCAAAAAGGGCTTAAAAAATAATTTTTAAGTAAAACTTTATAAAAAAACAAAATAATTTTTAAAAAAGTTATAAAAATGTATCGAATACAACAAAAACTAACAATAACAATGCTTAACAACGTTAATCTATAAACATTACTAGCTTTTTAATATAACTTAGCTATACTCTCTTTCGAATCAGTGCTCAAACTCTAGGAGATAGTAAAATGGCCGCAAAGAAGAAAGCAAAAAAGAAAGTTGCTAAGAAAAAAGTAACTAAAAAGAAAACAGCTAAGAAAAAAGTAGCTAAAAAGAAAGCTAAGAAAAAAGCCAAAAAGAAAGTAGCTAAGAAAAAAGCTAAAAAGAAAGTAGCTAAGAAAAAAGCCAAAAAGAAAGCTAAGAAAAAAGCTAAGAAAAAAGCTAAAAAGAAAGTAGCTAAGAAAAAAGCTAAAAAGAAAGTAGCTAAGAAAAAAGCCAAAAAGAAAGTAGCTAAAAAGAAAGCCAAAAAGAAAGCCGCCAAAAAACGTAAGTAATGGCAGCATAAATAAGCGTTTTAAATGCTTAAATTAAAAAGCCTGTAGTGATACAGGCTTTTTTTTGTCTACAATTTATCCTCTTTAACTTAAAAATAAGCTAAATGCTGGGTTTTCCGACTCATTCCAGTAGGGATACCGTAATTTTTCTAAAAATTCCATAAATTGTGTCTGTTCATTAGTGGGAACCTGGATACCAACTAAAATTCGTCCATAAGCTGCACCATGATTACGATAATGAAACAAACTGATATTCCAGTCTTCACCCATATGATCAAGAAAGCGTAATAATGCACCGGGCCGCTCTGGAAACTGAAATCGATACAAACATTCTTTTACTTGCGATGAATCACCTAACTGGCTACGCCCGCCAACCATATAACGAATATGAATTTTAGCCATTTCATTATCGCTCATATCAATAACCGGGTAATTCTTAGATGTTAATAATGCAATTAACTTTATTTTGTCTTCTTCACCCTGTTCCAACTTAACACCAACAAAAATATGTGCTTGCTTGCCATCAGCGAAACGATAGTTAAACTCCGTAATACCGTGATGGCCGATTATTTTACAAAAAGCGCGAAAACTCCCCGGTTCTTCCGGAACAGTCACAGCCAGAATAGCTTCTTTTTGTTCACCAAGATCTGCGCGCTCGGCAACATGTCGCAAGCGATCAAAATTAATATTAGAACCACTCACAATGGCAATTATGTTTTTGTCTGCTAAATCATGCTTATCCAGATACTTTTTGATTCCCGCAACGGCTAGCGCACCCGCAGGCTCAGCAATAGCGCGCGTATCATCGAAAATATCTTTAATTGCAGCACAAATTTCATCGGTGTTAACGGTTAACACCGTATCAATACAGTGCTTTACAATATTAAAAGGTTGCTCACCTATTTGTCGAACTGCCACACCGTCTGCAAAAATACCGACCTGCTTCAAAATAGTACGCTCACCGGACTTCATTGCAGCATCTAAACAAGCGGCATCTTCCGGTTCAACCGCGATAATTTTTATTTGCGGATTTTTTGCCTTTAAATAGGCTGAAATACCGGCAACAAGTCCACCACCACCAACAGGAATAAAAACCATATCCATCGCGGCGCACTGTTCGAGTAATTCTTTTGCAATGGTTCCCTGGCCGGCAATCACATCGAGGTCATCATAAGGGTGTACAAAAACTTGCCCATTTTTTTCGGCAAGGGCACGCGCTCGAATATAGGCGTCATCATAGGTATTACCATGCAAAACAACTTCGCCACCTAAATTACGTACCGACTTAACTTTTATATCTGGTGTCGTTTTTGGCATGACAATAGTGGCCGGAATAGCCAGTTTTTGCGCTGAAAGGGCAACCCCTTGTGCATGATTACCTGCCGATGCTGTAATAACCCCCCGACTTCGTTCATCCGCAGTTAATTGCCGTATTTTGTTATACGCCCCGCGTAATTTAAAAGAAAATACCTGTTGGGTATCTTCACGTTTAAGAAAAACCGAATTAGCCAGCCGCTTTGATAATTTTTGAGCTAACTCAAGGGGAGATTGACTTGCAACCTCATAAACCGAAGCCAAATCAATCAACTCAACCATATTTTCAATTTCTTTATGCATATTCTTCTTCAATACCGGATCTATACAGGACATCAGTGCCAATGCTTACTATAATGGCGGTTTTCCTAATCAACAATGTTTTTTTACATAATATCTTTTTAATAAAAATATGAGACGATTAGGCTCTAAGAACAGAATCACGCGGAGAACACAAGATGACTCAAGATGAAATGAAACAAGCGGTTGCAGCGGCAGCCATCGAATACGTAGAAGCCGGAACTATTATTGGTGTTGGCACCGGTTCTACAGCAAACTTTTTTATAGATGAACTCGCAAAAATCAAGCATAAAATTGATGGCACGGTTGCCAGCTCGGTTGCCAGTGCCGACCGTCTGAAAGAACACGGTATCGAGGTTTTTGATTTAAATAATGTTAGTGAGATATCCGTTTATATTGACGGTGCGGATGAAACTAATCGCCATTTACACCTTGTAAAAGGTGGCGGTGGTGCGCTTACCCGTGAAAAAATCATTGCCGCTGCAAGTAAAAAGTTTGTTTGTATCGCCGATGACTCAAAACTAGTGGATATACTAGGAAAATTCCCCCTACCTATCGAAGTTATCCCAATGGCGCGAAGCTTTATTGCCCGTGAAATTGTTAAGTTAGGCGGCGAACCAGTGTTGCGCGAAGGTTTTACTACCGATAACGGTAATGTAATTTTAGACGTACATAATATGGAAATTATGGAACCGACTAAAATTGAACAAATTTTAAATAATATTACCGGCGTGGTAACCAATGGTTTATTTGCGATTAAACCGGCTGATGTTTTATTGCTAGGTGGTAAGGATGGGGTTAGGGTATTGGACTAGAGCTCCGAACATTTAAACCGCTTCATCACTATAACTTGTAAAAGCTCCAACAGAGTTGTTGCGAGGAAGGACAGAAAACAAACGTTTTTCTGTTTTAACGCAGCAATCTGCTTGTTCAATTCCTTTCTCTTTCAGATTGCCGCGCTAGCGCTCGCAATGGCTGGGGTATAGATAGACCGTTACTTCGTCCCTTGGTCTTTGCGAGAAAGAACAGAAAAATACATTTTTCTGTTTTGACGTGGCAATCTGCTTGTTCAATTCTTTTCTCTTTCAGATTGCCGTGCTAGCGCTCGCAATGACTGGATCGTAGATAAACCGTTACTCCGTCTCTTGGTCTTTGCGAGGAAGGACAGAAAACAAACGTTTTTCTGTTCTGACGCGCAATCTTGTTGCTACAGTAGACCAAAATACAAATCATCCCATTCAACATTTTTAGATTCAATAAGCTTTATCTTTTTCTTTCTTGAACCGCCTTTTATTTGTTTTTTCCTTTCAATGGCCGTTATTGGGTCAAAGAATATTTCATAATAAACCAACTGGTTAACATTAAATTTACTCGTAAAACCATCATGTAATTTATTTTTATGTTCATATACGCGGCGTAATAAATCATTTGTTATTCCCGTGTAAAGTACATTTTGATTATTGCTGGTTAGAATATAAATATAGTATTGCTTTTTCATTGAATGCATCCTTGCATTTATTCAGGTAGATTGCCGCGCTAACGGTCGCAATGACCGAGAAGCAGTCCGTATCGAGCTTTAAAGATTCCCGTCATTGCGAGCGCCAGCGCGGCAATCTTTTTTCAAACTGGTGAATATCAACTACAACAAAATCCGTTCAATACCACCCTGTTTTACCTGGCTTAAAAATTCATTTTGCCAATCTTCACCAAGATGATGCTTTGCAAGTTCAACCACAATATAATCGGTTGTTAAACCTGTTTCATCTTCATAGCGTGATAAACCTTGCTGACACGACGGACATGAAGTGAGTATTTTAACCTCGCCTTTTAGAGCTTTATTTTTTCCAATTAAAGACTGCAGGCCATCCTGTAATTGTTTCTCTTTCTGAAAACGAATTTGTGTTGAAATATCCGGTCTTGAAATAGCCATTGTACCCGCTTCGCCACAACAACGATCTGTTAACATAACCGGCTTACCCATTAAACTAGATGCTACTTTAATCGGGTTATAGGTTTTCATTGGCGTATGACAGGGGTCATGGTATAAATATTCTGTTGTCTGATTGCCTTCAAGCTTTAAGCCTTTTTCTAAAACATACTCATGTATATCCAGTAAACGACTGCCGGGAAATATTTTTTCAAACTGATACTTCATTAACTGATCCATACAGGTACCACAGGAAACAATTACCGTTTTGATATCAAGATAGTTTAAGGTATTGGCAACCCGGTGAAATAGAACCTGATTATCGACTGAAATTTGCCTACCTTTCTTTTCATCGCCACCAGCAGACTGAGGGTAACCACAACAGAGGTAACCCGGCGGTAAAACCGTTTGCACATTCAAGTCATATAAAACAGCCAATGTCGCCGCACCGACCTGACTGAACAAACGCTCAGAGCCGCAACCGGGAAAATAAAATACCGCGTCTGATTCCAGTGTGGTTGTTTCAGGATTACGTAAAACAGCAATTTGTTTGCTGTCTTCTAGCGCCAGGCTAGCTCGAAAAGTTTTATTCGGTAATACCAGCGGCATTGGTTTTTTAATAAAGTTAACAACCTGGCGGGTAACATTTGTTTTACCCACCGTTGCTTGTGGTTGATTCTTGCGGTTAATTAAACCACTCAAACGAACCAGTTTATAAACAATTCGTTGCGCGCGATAACCCCATTGAATCATTAGTTTTCGTAAAACCTTGATAACAACTGGCCTGGTTATATTCAAAAACATCATCGACACAGAAGTGCCTATATTTAAACGTTTTTTGCCTTTTTTCTGCAATAGTGTGCGCATATTGACCGAGACTTCACCAAAATCAATATTCACCGGACAAGGGCTTAAGCACTTATGACAAACAGTACAATGATCTGCAACATCATTCATTTCATCAAAATGCCGAATTGAAATACCGCGCCGCGTTTGCTCTTCATATAAAAAGGCTTCTAAAATTAGCCCTGTTGCTAAAATTTTATTGCGCGGGGAATAAAGTAAATTGGCTAGCGGAATATGGGTATTACAAACCGGCTTACATTTGCCACAGCGTAGGCAATCTTTTATTTGCGCATTCAGTGCATCTAAATCGTTTGCTTCTAAAATTAAAGCTTCCTGTTCGAGCAACCTTAGTGATGGTGTATATGCACCTTCGAGGGTTGCGCCTTTCATCAGTTTACCCGGATTAAAAGTATCCGCCGGGTCAACTTGTTGCTTGTATTTTTTAAACGCATTTAACGCATCATCGTCTAAATATTGTAGCTTGGTTAAACCAATGCCATGTTCGCCGGAGATAACTCCGTCGAGGCTTTCAGCTAGGTGCATAATTCTGTCGACGACTTCATCTGCCTGCTGCATCATGGCGTAATCATTTGAGTTAACCGGAATATTGGTATGCACATTACCATCGCCAGCATGCATATGGGTTGCAACAAACAAACGGCTGGTACGCAGTTTTGCATGCAGGGCATCAAACTTATTACGCACTTCACTGAAGTCATGGCCGCTAAATATTTCTTTTAACGGTTTTTCGATACGCTGACGGTATGAAATACGAAGGCCTCGGCACTGTAATAAACTGAATAATGTTTGTGCTTCATCGGTACTGTCGCTGCTGTTTAATTTAATAGCATCCATATACAAGGATGCTGCTTCATCTAAGTTAGCAAGAATGCTCTGCCAGCTTTGTTTAATTTTTTGTAGCTGCTCAATGGCTGCGCTTTTCTTTGCTGCGATAATATTGATTGCTTCAATACTGTTTTCGTCATCCGGTGCCTGGCCTAAAATACTGGGATGTAACTCAGGCATATCACTGTTTAAATATTTAAGTACCGACTCAAGCATGAGCAACTTGTTTTTAATCGATAGCTCAATATTGATGCGCTCAATGCCTTCGTTATAGTCACCCAAACGCGGTAACGGAATAACCACATCCTCATTTATTTTAAAGGCATTGGTATGTGCGGCAATGGCAGCCGTGCGACTCCGATCCGCCCAAAATTGTTTACGTGCCTCGGCACTCACGGCAATAAAGCCTTCTGCATCGCGTAACTTAGCTAGGCGAATCACTTCGCTGGCCGCTTCTGCGACACTGGTTTCATCATCACTAACAATATCAATTAGCAAAATCATTTGTGGTAATTCACGCCGTGGCGCTTTGGGTGAATAGTTAACAGCCTTTACATAACGGGCATCCAGGTGTTCCATACCCGCGAGTTGAACCTTGCTGTGTGCATCGAGGTAATCTTTTGTTTCTACAATGGCCGGTACGGCGGTACGCATATCGGTATTATAAAATTCCAGACACAGGGTTCGTTTATAGCTTGGCATAATATGTAAAATAAAATCAGCTGAAGTAATAACGCCATCACAACCTTCTTTTTGTATACCGGGCAGGCCACCTAAAAATTTATCGGTAACATCTTTCCCCAAGCCTTGTTTGCGTAAGCTCTTACCGGGAATTTTAAGTATTTCAGGATCTGAAATAATGCTAGTTCGATCGGCTTTAAAGCGCGTTAAACGAAACTCTACCATTTCCTGTTCGTGAATTTTGCCTAAATTATGATTCAGGCGTTCGACTTGCAGCCAGTTACCATCGGGCATGACCATGCGCCAGGAAATTAAATTATCTAAGGTGGTGCCCCATAACACTGCTTTTTTACCACCAGCATTCATCGCAACATTGCCACCAATACACGAGGCATCTTGTGATGTAGGATCGACCGCAAAAACAAAACCGTTTTCTTCGGCACGCTCGGATACACGCCGGGTAACCACGCCCGCCTCGGCTCGAATGGTGGCGATTTTTCTGTCAACACCACTAATATATTTTTGCTCAACAGCCGCGAGTTGCTCCAGCTTCTCGGTATTAATCACCACACTATTGGACTGTAAAGGTACTGCGCCGCCGGTATAACCGGTGCCACCCCCTCGTGGAATAATGCTTAAACCCAGCTCAATACAGGCTGCCACCACTTTTTGTACTTCGTCTTCATTATTGGGAGTTATAACCACCAGAGGGTACTCAACCCGCCAATCAGAAGCGTCGGTAACATGAGAAACGCGGGAAAGGCCGTCAAAACAGATATTGTCTTTGCGAGTAACCCGCTTTAACCGCGACAGTACCTTTTTACGTAGCGAATTTTGCTCTGGAAACCAGTCTTTAAATTCTGCCACGGCTTGTTGTGCTTTAGTCACTAAGGCCAGCGCTATTTCATTATTCTCAGCGCGGTCTTCAATCTGCTGCAAACGGTGATGCAGGGCGGTTATAAGCTGTTTACGGCGTTTATGATTATTCAGCAAGTCATCCTGAATAAACGGGTTTCGCGTCACTACCCACATATCGCCTAAAACTTCAAACAACATTCTGGCCGAACGCCCGGTAACACGCTCAGCACGTAAATTATTTAGAGATTGCCAGCTATCCTCCCCCATAAATCGAATAACGATTTCACGATCGGAATAAGAAGTGTAATTGTAGGGGATTTCACGAATGCGATTGGGCATTTGGAGAATATCTTTATTCAAGGTTAGTTAATAAGTTAGGCAGTATAGCAGTTTATTTGACCACAACAGACTTTAAAAGGGCTGGTGATTTCTAAAAAGGGGCCATCCTCTTAAAAAGTTAGGCTCCTTAAATATTAGCCAAAAAAAACCCCCGACCAGAGATGGCCGAGGGCTATTCGTCATATTCTAAATTAATTTAGAATACGATTGTAGCTTGTAGTGCAAGACGATTGTCTATACCTGCTACGTTATTTCTAAAGCCAGCAGGAGCTGATGAACCAACTGCTTCTGCATCACGTACTTGATAATTCAAAGTAAAACGAGTTTTACGATTGAAATGGTACTGAATACCGTAAGTAAATGTTGTAAATTTAACCGATAAAACAGAATTTGTTTTTGAGCGATTATAGATATCATAACGCAAGTCTACTTCCCATTTAGTACCTGGGATGTAATAACCTAAATCAAGATAGTAACCATCAGCTTCGCCTTTTAAGTCCTGTCTTGCGCCAGCTGCACCAAAGGTACCAATACCAAAGTTTGGTTTTTCTGGTCCCTGGAAGATTAAGCCATCGCCTTTTAAGTATTCAGCAACAACACGCCATTCTTTATGTCGGTATTTAACACCTAGACCTGAACGTTTGCGATCATAAAGAACTTTGTTAGAAACGCCATCATCAGTCATATCCAGTTTACGCTGACCAGAATGTGACCATGCGAAAAATTTCAAACCATGAGACCAGGGGCCTACACCACCAGGTAACGATAATTCAGATGACCAATACAAATACAGATCTTCACCTTCAGCCGTACCACCTGTGCTTAAGCCGTTACCATTACCTAACATAACAGAGTAGCTATGGTCCCAACCGCCTTTGGTTTTAAAGCTATCAAAAACTTGAACACCAATGTCACGAGCCGCACCAAATGAAGCCCAACCCGTTTCGCTATTAGCCAGGTTGGCATTTTGACCTGCAGTACCAGTACCACCTACAGTAGTAGGATTTGTTACGCCTTTAGAAAAACGTTCCAACATCAACTGATTCATTGCATTGGTAAAGTTAATGTAATCGAATGTAAAAATACCTTGATACACTTCTTCTGGTCCCGGTGTTTTGAATAAACCAATTCGTACACGTGCACCAGGAATATGGTTAAACGTGGTACTCGCATCGGTTAATTTAACGGCTTGTTGCTCACCGTATATACCACCATCGGTAATCGCATTTTGACCAAATTCAGCGAGGAAAAAGTAGTTAACATTGTTATCTAATGGAAAAGCCTGCCCACGTACACCAATCCGTGCACGTTGTAGTTGGAACTGACTTTGTTTTGCCAGATTAGGCCCAATACGTGTAGCTTCTGGCCCGGTGATATCACTGTAATCTTTTTGGTAAGAAGGCTGCATAAAACCCCAGACTTTAGCACGAGGTGCCGTACCCTGTTTTTCCGTACCTTGCAGCAATAACCAGTTCACCGCGTTTGCTGTCGAAGCAAACCCGGTTAACATCGCAGTGCATATCGCAGCAGCTGCAAATTTTTTAAAATTAATCATTTCTAAAACTCCCCTTGAAACATTTATTATTTATTAAGGTTTAATCAGGATGAAACCCTGTTTAACCAAATCAACGATACGAACAACACCTGCGCCTACTGTTACGGCTTTAGAATTTAAAACAGGTGGTGCACCTAACATTTTACCCATGTTACGTGTTGTATTAGCGCAAGCACTAAAACGAACACCTCGGCCAGCTAAGCTGTTAACACGACCTTTGTTAGCATTGTCAGCAAACAAAAGACGTAAACCTGGACCAAATGCAACGATTTCAATCTCTACTAAATCCTGACCGTAATGCTTAATCAGGTTATTAGCAACATTTAAAACCAGTTTTTGTTTGAATGGGTTTGGATCACTGATTTGTAAAACAATTTTGGCATCAGCCATAGATTTTTCTGCGGCAATAGCCTGGCTACCGATAAACGGTGAAACAAGCAACGCCAAAAGCGCAAACGCTTTTACGAGTTTTTTCATTTATATTCTCCCCTTGAAGGATAGTTAATTTAGCAGGTATACCCGCTTTAAATATTGAAGGATATTACTACTGATTTTATAGTTATAAATAGCCTTAAATATAAGACGAGACAAAACACCAAATTATTCCAACAAAGAGTAAAAAACCTTTACATTTATAATGTTAGAATATAATGATATTATTATTTACACCCTGATTGGAATATTCTGTAGATGAGTTGCGTCTGTTATAGTAGTGCCTCATTTGTTGATGTGAGTTGTAAAAAATGAGTCTTGTAAATTTTTTTTGTAAAAGCCCGACGTTTAAAAATAACCTAACGGAATTACGGCCTCGGTTATATAAAATGGCTTACTCGTGGTGCCACTCTGCCGCCCTAGCGGACGACCTGGTACAGGATGCTGTTATTAAGGCAATGCGAAATGCCAATTCGTTGCGTGATTTAAAAGCCATGAACAGCTGGATGTTTACTATTTTAGCCAATTGCTGGCGTGATTACTTACGGCAGCAAAAGCCAACAGACGATATTGATGAATGCGTTTTTACCAATGATGATACGCCTGAACTGGCTCAGGAAAGACAGAATATTACCGATATTGTGCAACAAGCCATTGCAACATTGCCACAAGGTCAACGGCAGGTTTTATCGCTAGTGGAATTAGAAGGTTTTAGCTATACCGAGGTTGCAGAGATTGCCGGTATTCCAATCGGCACCGTAATGAGCCGTTTAAACAGGGCCAGAAAGGCGCTGTCGGCACAATTGCTTGAACTAAAGAAAGACAATGTACTTACACGAGATATACATATAAGGGTTGTAAAATAATAATGAGTAATCAGTATCAGTACTCGGATGAACATTTAGGCGCCTTCATTGACGGCCAGCTCAATAACGCGGAAAAAGCCGAATTATTAGAAGCGCTATTGCATGATAGTGGTCTTAGTCAACGCGTTTGTAAGCTGCAAAAATTGCACAACCTGGTGCAAATTTCTTACCAGAGCATCGAAATTCCTAAACGACATCAACATAATGCGACTCATCAGCAACCCACTAAATTGAAGTGGCTCGCAGTCGCATCAATGCTCCTGTTACTTGGTAGCGTCACCGGCTGGTACTCAAATGAAGCCATTGGTACCAAAAGCCTTTACGACATTGCTGAAATAAAACAGGGGAACAGCATTGAGAATATGGATAAATGGAAGCTTATGCTGCATGTGAGCACCTCCAATCCCAAACGCCTGAATTTAGTTCTGGACGAGGCAGAAGAACTATTAAAAGAATACGCCAGCACTTCAAAAACACTTAAACTGGAAATTTTAACCAATAGTGATGGGCTGGCACTGGTCACTAATAACCACCAACGCTATAACCAGCGCTTACAGGATTTACAGAAAAAATACCAGAATCTGGTTGTAATGGCCTGCGGTCAAACTCTTAAACGCTTACAGCGAATTAACGGCAAGCCGGTTGATCTATTACCTCAAACAGGGGTTGTTAAATCTGCAATTAACCAGATAGTTAAACGGCAGAAAGAAGGTTGGACGTATATTCGGATTTAGATTACCGGTCATTGCGAGGAGGCACTGAAAAACAAGCGTTTTTCAGCGCTGACGCGGCAACCTGCTTTGCTATAAGCTCTTCTCGTTCAAGATTGCCGCGCTCACTTTGTGAGCTAGCAATGACGGGTTATTAGAACTCCCTTCCAAATTCCGCACCCGCTTATCCCCCGTCTACTACTATTTTTCTACCCACAATAAAAACGACTCACGTTGCTTTATATCCGCAAGCTTCCACCAGAATTTTAATTGCTGTAGTGCTTTTTGTTGCATTGCAACATCAGCCTTAGCCGCGCTTGTTTCTTTTAAGGTAACTAACCAACGCTGAAAAGTGTTGCGTTGTTCCTTATCGGCAATCTTCCACCAAAATTGAAGTTGTTGATTGGCTTTTTGCTGGACGTTATCAAGCTCTTTAGCATTATGACTATTTTGCTCAACTTGTTTAACATCCATTTTCACAGCCGTGTTTTTCGTTACAACTTCAGGCTCGGGCGTTTTGTCACCACCAAAAATAATACGCGAAAGAATATTGCCACTACGGTTAACACTGGCTGCGGTAATTTTTTTAGCGGTTTTTTGTTCTTCTAGCCAGATTTTAATATCGCCAATATCCGACCATTCTGAAGCATCCATATCTGTCGGGCCATTATGCTTAAAATTGTAGCCACTGCCGGCTGCGCTCGAGACATCAAAGAAAAAAACATCCGACTCAACAAGATTACCCAGCGCATCACTGCCCCAGATTTTAGAATAATTGACTTTAAAACGATGTTGACCAGGCAATAGCTCGAGGCGATATTCCCCATCAGAAAGATTAGGTGAATCGTTAAACTCTTTACCATCCAGTTGCAAAATATTCAGATCGGCCGGCACAATAAATTTAACAATATCTTTATCTGCTTTTACACCTTTATACATGCGTACCGACTCGGGCATACCACTGCCGGGGATACTGGCGCATG
This sequence comes from uncultured Thioalkalispiraceae bacterium, assembly GCA_964504295.1. Taxonomy (GTDB): domain Bacteria; phylum Pseudomonadota; class Gammaproteobacteria; order UBA6429; family Thiohalophilaceae; genus SZUA-37. The sequence goes on along the minus strand of CAZDEC010000043.1, from coordinate 11,709 downwards.
CGCTAAGAAACGACAGACCAACCGCCGCAACGATAACTTTATAAGCGTACAACAATCTCATCTTTAACTTTACTCCAAATTTTAAAAGAGCCGGCTTCGTAAATGAGAGCCCTTTTTCCGAACTTTAAGAACGCCTGATTCTGCGTAAGTTCCCTAATACAAGCCAGATTATAGCATTTAAAGGGGAGCCAACCTTTAATAGCCCCTTAAAAAATAAACATAAAAAAACGGGAGCCGAGGCTCCCGTTCCTTATACTACGTCTAATATTTTACTATTAGAAGCTTACACGTAAACCAACAGTGATTGCTGTTATATCATTGTTTCCTGTGCCATCTGTATCACGGTAACCTAAGTATGCGCGAGTCTTTTTGCTGAAGTTATGAATCATACCTACTGCAAGGTAATCAACATCAAGAGCAGCGTTGTCGCTACTAGTTTGACCCATTTGAGCTACAAATACATTTTTGCCCATTTTCATTTGGTAACCTAAGAACGCAATATTAGTGTTTGAAGAGTCATCCATTGTTTCATACTGGAGTGAAATCTTGTGTGCGCCTGTTTTAAATTGGCCACCCACTTTAACTACATCATTCGCAGTTGGTCCAGTTGCACTGTCATCAGAGTTAGATGCAACAAAGACTTCAAAGCTTTTCGCTTTATATTTAAGAGAGATAGATAAATCACCCGAGTTACCTGGGCTTGCAGTCGTTCCATTACCTTCGTCTGCACCATAAACTACCCATAAAGCTACCGCGCCGAATTTTTTCTTATAAGATACTGAACTATTCCAGAAGCTGTTTGAACCGAAAGAACCGCCTTTCATGCCGCCAGATTTCCGAGCTTCCATGTAAGTGGTTACGAATGGATCGTATTTTACACCACCAGTATATTTGTATGCAGTTTTAACACGACCGGCTTTAACTTCACCGAAACCACCTTTTAAACCAACCCAACCTTCACGAGCGCCATCAGTAAGGTTTCCGTATGGTGTATCAACCTGCCATTCGAATTTAGCAATACCTTTCATGCCACCACCAATATCTTCAGAAATCTTGATACCGATACGACCACGTTTGTTATCACTTACTTTTAAAGCTGTTTGGCCAGTCGCTGTGCCAGTACGAGAATTTTTAGTGTTGTTTTCGCCATAGCCGCTGTTATCAACGCTAGCGATTTCAACTTGTAAAGCACCGTATAAGGTCGCTTTCGCTTGTACAGCCATTGGTGCAGCTAGTGCAGATGCAGTAGCAAGAGCAATAATTGTCTTTTTCATTGTGTAAACTCCTAAGATTAGAGATTGTTTTTTAATTAATATTTTTTGAGTTAGGTTAGGTAAACTCAGATGACTTTATAAACAACTTGTGCCGCGTACGCAACATTTAATTCATATTATTCACTTACACAGCTTTTTTGTTGCATATTAGACACAAAAACACTCTAACTCTTTGATTTAAAAAATAACATTACTAGTTTAGTAAATTAGAAATCAATGATTTAGGTTGCTAGAAACTAGGCAACATAAGAATTTGTTGATATTTTGCAACACACTTCTCGGTTTGAGTGCGCCATGTTTGATGGGTTATTGCCACATCTACACAAAGGGATGTACTGCAGCCTTATCTAGCCTAAGCTAAATCTGCAAGGCAGCCTAGATAGACCGAAGCATCGAGCAACTGAGGTTTAACTGCCAATTGCTGATAAAAGGCATTGTTGTGTATAAATGCGCGTTCAACCTTATAGATAATAGCGACAAGCTCCTTTTCGCTGATTGTCTTCTGTTCTTTTGCCAGCAGCCATAGCCAAAGTTGAATTGCTGCTAAGGAGATAGAGCAATCGAGTATGTTGACCAGAAAATTACCTTCGATAGGGTTATGTGGAAAACCATGATTACGTAGCTTGACGATAAGATAGCTTCTGAGCGAAGACTCCCACTTGCGTGCCACCGCCTGGTGTCGTTGATTTTTAATAAAAGCTTTCAGTTTTAGATAAGCTGCGTATTGTGCCGCTTCGTTCTGCTCGTCATATAAACCTTCCAGGCCATGCTTGTCTAACAAGCTGCGAAGTTCTTGCAACATATCGCAGCTGGCTAAACGGCCAACAAACGACCAAAATAAAACTCCGCCTTGATCGTCACTTTGCAACTCACCGGTCTGATAGGCCTGCTCTAATATTTTTAGTTGCTTGGTAACCGACTTACTATTGGCTTTGGATATTTTCTTTAACAAGCCGGAGCTCAACGCCCCCTGTTGCACGCTGCTCATTAACTCGAGCACTTTTGAGGTTAAATAAAACAAAGTAATACCTGACCGAACCACACTAATCGGCAGAGCCACATTGGTTAACTTATCAAGGCTTATAATCACCTTTTCGAGTGCATTAGAATCGGAAGCCGAAACAACAGCACTGGAAAAAAGCATTTTAAAATTCTTTTCCTGTATCACCAGACGAACAATTTCCGGGCAAGAAAGATTGGCCGAATCAGTTTGAAGCAGCTCACTGCCAACGGCCACCCGTGGGTATTCCCGGCAAGTCCTGGGTAATACCTCGTGGCCTAACTGCTGCTGAACGTAACACATGCCATCTGACAACAAGTGAGCACAAGAGCGCTGTGCGTCCTGCTGTAGTACATGAGCAGAGCCTCCCGCCTCTAACGCAGGCTTGATCGAAGCCTGTAAGGCCTGCTTTAATTCTCCCTCTTGCAAGCCGTTCCAACGTTGATAGGTTGCATCATCAACGGGAATTGCCCAACCGTGACAGCAATTATCGGGACAACGATCAGCAATGCACTCAAAATGCTGCAGCAACGTTAAACGAGAGGACTTTTTATTCACGTTTTTTAAACCTTACGCTTTAATTATTTAAACAGAACAAGACACCTTAAAAAGGAAAGCTTTTTAATAGCAAACCCGGTGCTAAGAAAATAAAATTATTTTTTATATTGTGCCATAAAAAAAGCCCCGTTGATAACAACTAGGCTTTTGTTTATTTTAAGATCAAAACCGTATATCTTAGATTTTTAAAATATCGGATGTTTAGAATATCACAGGCGCTTTTGCGTTTAATTTAAGCTCATTTTTTATGTTCAACTCCAGACTACAGTTACTATTCTGAGTACTACGCGGCGATACCAGACAAAGTAAGCTGATGCACATCAGTTCTTTTACTAGCATGTTCAACAGTAATTGAAATAATATTCCCTTCCGCGTCCACATCTAAAAGAGTACTCTGATCTAAATCTTTGGTTTCAACCACATCTGCTTCTTTAAACTCAATATAAAGTGTATCCGTCTCTTGGAAATAACTCATCTTCATAATTTAAACCCTCGATCAAAAAATGCATTGTGTACTGTTACACCGTCTTCTAATAAAACAACTCGTAAGTATCGGCCTTCCATTTGTTTTATTTTAGCCCATTTTCGCATGTGACCATCACTTTGCAGCTGTTTTTTTTCAAAGTTATCCATAACATGCTTAATCCATTCATCCTGAATAATAGCTCGATCAGGCCAATTCCTCATCGAATCAAAATATTTTGTTGTTTTCAAGTAGCTTCCTTGTCTATCTTGCAAAAATTAAGTTAATTATACCACTCCTACAGCATAAGTTTTCTAGCCATAAAAAAAGCCCCGTTGATAACAACGAGGCTTTTTGCAAACGTATAAGTAAATCTTAACGTTTTGAGTACTGTGGACGTTTACGTGCTTTATGTAAGCCAACTTTCTTACGCTCAACTTCACGTGAGTCACGCGTTACATAACCAGCCTTACGTAATGATGAACGCAATGTTTCATCATAAACCATTAGTGCGCGAGTAATGCCGTGACGAATGGCACCAGACTGACCCGTGTTACCACCGCCGGTAACCGTTACGTTAACGTCAAAGTTATTTAACATATCGGTTAATTCTAAAGGCTGACGGACAACCATGCGTGATGTTTCACGACCAAAAAAATCTTCAATTGAACGCTTGTTAATAGTGATATTGCCGGTACCTTTTGTAAGGTAAACCCGAGCCGTTGAACTTTTACGACGACCGGTGCTGTAATATTGTTCTGACATTTTATAAACCCGATTAAATTTCTAATACTTGTGGTTGTTGTGCAGTATGTGCATGTTCACTGCCGGCGAATACTTTCAATTTAGAAAACATGGCGCGACCCAATGGGTTTCTAGGCAGCATGCCTTTAACCGCTTTTTCGATAATACGTTCAGGTGCTTTTTCGCGTAGCTTTTCTAATGTTAAAGACTTTAAACCACCCGGGTAACCGGTATGGTGATGATATATTTTGCCTTGCTCTTTATTACCTGTTACAGCAATTTTTTCTGCATTGATAATAACGATGTAGTCACCGGTATCAACGTGAGGCGTATATTCTGGCTTATGTTTGCCACGTAAACGGCGCGCAACCTCAGCTGCCAGACGACCAAGCACCTTGTTTTCTGCGTCGATAATGAACCAGTCACGTTTTACTGTTTCAGGTTTTGCACTAAATGTTTTCATAAACTGTTATCCGGGATAATTCTAACGAAAAGTTTCGCTTGCATCTAAAAAAGAGGCGGAATATTACTTAAAATAGGCAATTTATACAAGCAGTTTCGGGGCTAATTAGCAATTATTTGGTATTTTAGCTTTAAACAACTTTTTAGCCAACCTACACCCTTAAAAATCACAAATTTCAGGCAAAAAAATAGCGCGGAGAAAAGGGGGGTTTCCGCGCTTTAAAAATACCACCATTAAGGAGGATGGAGGAGTCAAAAAACTGTAAATTCAATAACAAGTATATTAGCAGATTATAATATAATGTCAACGTACATTAGTAATACCTAATACATTGTTTTAGCATAAAGACTCTTACTTACCTCTTTCCCCCCACTGCTCTTTCACGATTCCCTGTAAAATATTGAGCTTGGCGTGAAAAAAATGACTGACATCGTCCAGATAATAGAAATTTGGCGGGCTTGGCTGGCTTTTAACCCAGGCCTCTACTGATTCAGGCGGTGTAATCTCGTCTTCCTTACCCTGAATCACGCACCACGGGATATTAATATTATCCACTGCCTGAAATTCGAACAAACCAACCGGTGGTGCAACAAGTAACAGCCGCTGTGCTTCGATTGCATTAAAAGCCTGATAGGCAACGAAGCTGCCAAATGAAAACCCGGCCAGCCAGACTGGTCGATTAGGGTATTGCTGCCGTGCCCAGTTTGCGACCGCGATACAGTCCTGTTGCTCGCCTAAACCATGTTCAAACTGTCCTTCTGATTGACCCACGCCTCTAAAATTAAAACGGATGGTCGGCATAGCTAGCTCAATGCATGCTTTTGCCAGGCTATACACCACCTTGTTTTGCATTGTACCGCCATACAATGGATGAGGATGACAGATGATCGCGATAGCCGCTGTAGCGGCAATGCTTTCCGGTTCTTCAAGCAAAATCTCGAGTTGACCGGCAGGGCCATTAATAAGTGATGACATTACAAAAAACCTGTATCAATATTTATATTTCTAAACGCGTAACGACTTTATCGTTTTGCAGATGTTGCTCAATTATCTCGTCGATGTCTTCGCTGTCTAAATAGGTATACCAGGTTTGCTCGGGGTATACGACCAGCACCGGGCCCTCTCCACAACGCCCCATACAACCCGCCATATTAATGCGTATTTTCCCCTCACCATGCAAACCCAGTTCCTTGAGGCGTTTTTTGGCATAGTCGCGTAGCGCACGGGCACCCAGACTGGCGCAACAACTCGTCCCTTCATCACGCTGGTTAACACAAAAAAATACATGCCGTTGGTAATAACTCATAATGGTGTTCTCGATTGATGTTCTCAATTGATATCTTTTTAATTTGTTGAATTCATTATATCATCCCTGTCGATACAAGCTTGTTTAAAAAATTATCCAGCCATTTTTTTCTCCGTATTATAATCACAAAGAACAGGATTCGTTTTACCCTTGAAGCTCAAACAAACCATTATCCAACTTGCAGACCAGTGCGTTAAATGCGGTATGTGTTTACCTGTCTGCCCGACCTATCAAGTGAGTAAAAATGAAAATGAATCACCACGCGGCCGCATTGCTTTAATGCAGGGCATTGTTAACGGTGAACTTGCTTTAAATAAACGTGTTTCTAAATATCTGGAGCATTGTGTTAACTGCCTGAGCTGCGAAAAGATTTGCCCCTCGACAGTTCAATACGAAACTTTAATTGATGGTATTCGCGAATATACGGTTAACCAGCAGCAGCAAAAACTTTCAGGGAAATTTATTTCACTGTTAATCAGCCCACCCATAAAAAATAATTTATTTAGCTTTTTACGGCTTTATCAGCACAGCGGCTTACAATTTTTACTCCGTTCAACGGGCATATTGAAAGTACTCGGGTTAAAGCAACAAGATAAGCTGCTGCCCAAACTATCGAGCCGCTTGAAATTAAAATTACACTACCCGTCAACGCTAAACCCGGCACTTGGCCATGTTGCTTTGTTTACCGGCTGCATGGGGAATTTATTTGAACAACAGGCCATTCTGGCGAGTATCGAGGTGTTAACGTGCTTAGGCTTTAATGTTAATATCCCCAAACAGGTTTGTTGTGGCGCATTGCACCAGCATAGCGGCTTCACTCAACAAGCGGAATCATGCGCCGCGCAGAATCGACGTGCGTTTTTAAAGAATAAAACATACAACGCTATACTCTTTACCGCCAGCGGTTGTGGCGCGCAACTTAAAGCGTCTTTACAACAAAACGATGTGGACGTGTTAAGTATTATGCAGTTCATACACAACCACACACAATCAAGCCCATTAAAACTCAAGCCGGTTAAACAACACATCGCGTTACACCAACCTTGTAGCTTAAAAAATTCATTGCATGAAGAAAAAGCCGTTACCGAGTTATTAGGCAGCATTCCCCAGCTCGTCCTCAGCGAACTACAATCACAATGTTGTGGTGCTGCGGGTAAAAACATGCTTACCCAGCCAAAACTTGCGAAACAAATAAGAAAGCCTATATTAATACAAATCGAATCAATTTCAGCGGACATGATTGTTACTAGCAATATTGGCTGCGCCCTGCACCTAAAGGCCGGGGTAGCGGATGGGACACCGTTAAAACACCCCATCGAATTACTTGCGGCAAGTTTAAAATAAAAGGGAAGCAAACAATGAATTTAGCCAAGTCTGGCGCAACCTTAGTCTTACTAAGTCTGCTCAGCCAGCCAACCTCGGCGGCTGAAAGCCGCATTATTAAAGCTATAGCTGATATTCGGTTTGGTTTCTTTGAAAGCTTCCGCGAAGACCGTAATGGCAGCGAGAACACAACAAATACTTTTCGTACGCGGATGCGCGCCGGTTTGTTTGTGCCAGTTAGTGCGCAGTGGTCTTATAATTTTCGTCTCGCGGGACGCTTTAGTGACAACAATGACGAAGCTCGGCATATAAAATTTTACAAAACCATCACCGAAACTGACGGGCTAGCACTGGGTGAAGCCAGTCTCGATACCCTGAACATGACATATCAAGGAGGCCCGCATCAAATAAAACTGGGGCGCTTCCAGAAAACCTTTGAGCTTGAAGGTGTACCCAGAAAATCGCTGGATAGAAGAACCAGTCCCAATACTGACATTAGCTGGATTGACGGTGTTTATTATCAATATTCACAGCCTAACAAATGGAAGCACCATGCCATTGTGCAATACAACTACCGCGAAGGTTCGAGTGAAGTACGCCGCGGGCCATTAGATTTTTCAAATTCTGATACTCGCGCGAGTTACTTCTATTCTTTCGACCGCAAAGATAAAGCGGCCAAAATCACCCGACTGGGCTTTGATATAAATTACCTGCCCAGCGCCTTATGCAAAGATGGCACTGCAACCTGTACACAAAGAGAAGACTACGTAGCCGTGGTCGGCCGTATTGTCGGCCAATGGAAAATGAATAAATCGGGGCGCAAGTTTTTGCTCGGTGCAGAAATAGGTTATGCACCTAATACGCCGTTGAATACCACAACCAAAACTGGCCTATCCGGCGATAGCAGCGGCTACGCGCAACAGATTACCGCCAATATTATGAATCTTTTTAGCGGCCATTCTATTGGCATTGTTTATACGGAAGCCGATGCAGGCTACTTGCTCTCACCCGACTTTAGAAACAATAACCGTTTTCTTGAATTTCGTTACAAATGGCACGTTGATAAAAAACATACATTTGAAGCACGTATACGTCAGCGTGAAGATTTAATTGTGCTCACAGACGCCGCTAAAACACGTACCGATACAGACTTTTATCTGCGTTATACCATTAAATACTAGTGGCTAAATAACTGTTCCGAATCCCCAACCACTTTATCGAGCAATGCTGCTTTAAAGTCGAGCCGTAAAGCTGGCTCGGCCTGTCAAGACACGCAAAAGTCGCCATCCCTGGCCGCTCGAGTGCCGCGTCCTGCGGCACACGGTCTTGACAGGCCGAGCCAGCTTCACAGCTCTTGTTGAGTGGGTGGTTAGGGATTCGGAACAGTTATTTAGAGCAAGAGCATATTAAAAAACAGAATCACTCTCGAGCTAATAGCCATTATATGAGCACAGCATGGCAATCTGCTTGCTAAGACTTTTCTGGTTCAGATTGCCGCGCTGCGCTCGCAATGACATGCTTTTTGAATAAGAGCGATACTTAAATTTTTAATGCTCCAGCCCTGATACCAGGGTGAGTAAACTTGTTGCGCTATACAACTTCCGTTATTATTTACAGATGAATCAAAACCAACGTCAATTTAGCCCCATCGATTTATTTATATTACAAATCGATAACGGTTTACGCACCGTTTTTGGCAAACCACTGGTAACCGAACGCGGCGATCCGCAGGACACGGTTAAAGCCGACAAAAAAATAGAATTATCGGCAACCGAAAAAACATTTTCTGCCCGTTTAATGCGAATTAATCATGCTGGCGAAGTGGCTGCGCAAGGCCTGTATCAAGGCCAGGCGCTCACCGCTAAACTCCCAGATGTGCGCGATAAAATGCAGCGAGCAGCCGATGAAGAAAACGACCACCTCGCGTGGTGCGAACGCCGCGTTAATGAGCTGGGGTCGCACACCAGTTATTTTAATCCGCTTTGGTATTTTGGCTCAGTTTCAATTGGTGCACTCGCGGGTATCGCAGGCGACAAATGGAGTTTGGGCTTTGTTGCCGAAACAGAACGTCAGGTGGTTAAACATTTAGACGAACACCTTGCGAGTATTTCGGATCATGATGTTGAATCACGCGCCGTATTGGAACAAATGAAAATTGATGAAGGCCGACATGCAACGGTCGCGATTGAATCGGGAGCGGCAGAATTGCCAGCAATGATTAAAAATATGATGGCTTTAACTTCGAAAGTAATGACTAAGACGGCTTATTGGTTTTAAATAAATATTCCTCCACCATTCCAACATCTACCTCCGTCATTCCCGCCCAGGCGGGAATCTATGTTAAACATTAAACCTTTACTGATTATTAAAATTAATGACAAAAAATTATAAGAGGTACTATCTTGCTTTGTTGGATAAATCGAATGAGTAGATTCCCGCCTGCGCGAGAATGACGAGTTTTACTCCAAATACTAGTACGCCTACGCAGGAAAAAACCCATAAAAAAATCGAGCCAAAAGCCCGCGTCATTCCCGCGCAGGCGGGAATCTATGTTAAACATTAAACCCTTACTGGTTATTAAAATTAATGCCTAAAAATTATAAGAGGTACTATCTTGCTTTGTTGGATAAATCGAATGAGTAGATTCCCGCCTGCGCGGGAATGACGAGTTTTACCCCAAATACTAGTACGCCTACGCGGGAAAAACCCATAAAAAAATCGAGCCAAAAGCCCGATTTTTTTAAAACTGTTATATCGGCAAACTTAACGCGTTCCAAACACCACAATGGTTTTACCTTTCACATAAATAAGCTCTTGCTCTTCCATTGTTTTAAGTACGCGCCCCACCATTTCGCGTGAACAACCTACAATGCGACCAATTTCCTGACGGGTGATACGAATTTGCATGCCGTCCGGGTGGGTCATGGCATCGGGTTGTTTACATAGGTCGAGCAAGGTACGCGATACTCGACCGGTAACGTCCATAAAGGCAAGGTCATTTACTTTGCGACTGGTATGGCGCAAACGTGCCGCCATTTGAGAGGTCATCGCAAATAAAATATCGGGATGTTCCTGATAGAGCAACCTGAATTTTGCAAAGCTGATTTCGGCCACTTCGCAGGCAGTACGACTACGAACCCAGGCACTGCGATCCGGCTCTTCGCCAAACAAGGCCATTTCACCAAAAAAATCACCTTTATTAAGGTAGGCCAGTACAATTTCGCGGCCATCTTCATCTTCAATTAATACGGATACTGAACCATCAACAATGTAATACAATACATCGGACTTATCACCGGCATAAATAATGACATTTTTCGCCGGGTAATGGCGGCGGTGGCTTTGTTCCAGTAATTTGTCTACCGCGGGTAATTCAGTCTTGTGGTTTACGATTTGTGTCATGCTATTCCCTGTACTTAACATAGGCTATTTCTTCTCTCGTTGTTATAATACTCAGCGATTAATTAATCAAGCATAGTCTATATTAGCGGAATAAACTGAGAAGAGCGTCACTGCTCGCTTGTTTGGTAAAATACCACTAATTTCAGTACATTAGCTTGTTATATGACAGTATGGGGACGAGGAATTCTCAAAAATGAAAAGTAGAATAAAGTGGATAGAAAATGTGAGTTTTATGGGTGAAACCGACAGTGGCCATGCTGTTATTATGGATGGCTCAGCTGATCACGGTGGGCGCAATCTCGGGCCGCGTCCAATGGAAATGCTTTTACTTGGTTTAGGTGGCTGCACCACGTTTGATGTACTTATGATTTTAAAAAAATCACGCCAAGCCGTAACGGATTGTGAAGTTGAAATAACTTCCGAACGTGCCAATGAAGAACCAAAAGTCTTTAGCAAAATTCATGTTCACTTTATTGTTAGCGGTAAAGACTTAAAAGAAAAACAGGTAGAAAGAGCAGTGCACTTGTCTGCCGAAAAATATTGCTCGGCTTCTATCATGTTGGGCAAGACAGCAGAGATAACACATGACTTTGAAATTGTGGAAATAAATTAGTTTGGTTACTCACACACAGCCATGGATTCCCGCCTTCGCTGGGGGCAGGCTCTGCGCGGGAATGACAACAGTAATTAATAAGGTACGACTATGAATCGCCCACCTCCTACAGCAGGCCTTCGCCACGTAGCACTTTATGTTGAAAATTACGCTGCCTGTGAAAATTTTTATGTTGAACTATTAGGCATGAAAGTAGAATGGCGACCCGACCCAGACAATGTTTACTTATGTTCAGGCAACGACAACCTTGCTCTACATCGTGCTGAAGTAAAATACCAAAATAAAAAAATGGACGGTCCACAACGACTGGATCATATTGGTTATATTTTAAAACAACCTGATGATGTCGATGCCTGGTTTGAATTTTTAAATTCACATAATATAAAAATGCACTCGCAACCTAAAACACACCGCGATGGTGCGCGTAGTTTTTATTGCGCCGATCCCGATGGCAATGTTGTACAAATGATTTTTCATCCGCCTATATCGGGTGTTAACTAAAAAATTGAGGTTCAATAATATCAACCAAGCTTCAGTTCTATTGTTGAATTATTACTTTAATT
>CAZDEC010000042.1:0-27554 GCA_964504295.1 uncultured Thioalkalispiraceae bacterium | reverse complement strand
AGAGGTAAATCGGAAACCCCGAGGCAGAGCCTAGGGGAATTCTTTTCGATTAAAAAATTGGTATAACTGAGATACTTTAGACCTCACAGGTTTTCAAAACCTGTGGGGTCTTTATAAGTTACAACCATAAGCAGTCAATTGCATCAGTAAGTAAATGCAACAGCAATCCGATTGCAATAATTCTGATTTTATTGAAGAGCAGTAACACTATATATCCCGCTCCAGCAATATAAGTATGCAGTGGATGGAAATTTATACTACATCTATTAGTATCAAAAATTGGTGTTGCTAACAAATGATCTAAATCAATCAGCATAGTCAATAATAGCAATAACCATGCTTTTTTCCAATACTTTCTAAAAAAAGCATAAGCAATAATACCCGGAAAAAGAAGGTGTAAACTATAATGTATTGAAAACCTGAGCATTTCCATTATTTCAAATCGAAAGATTGATTCTCAAGGTAATTCAATGCATTTGGGCCTTCCATAAAAAGCAGATCTAATATGCTTAAGTTTTCAATAAATCCCAGTTTATCAGAAAACACTTGAATGTATTGGTCAAAATTATATTGCTGTTTAGATTTAGCATCCACTAAAGAGCGCATATCCGAAATATCAGTGTATTCCTTTATATATTCTTTAGTAGAAGTATAAGGAATTTCTAATTGTAACAAATCAAACATTACTTCTTGACATTTTATATTTAGATCTAATAAAAATGAAGGTATTTTATCAAAAATAGTTAACACTTCTTCTTCATAAAATTCAAAATAAGGCGAAGATCTATACGCTATCTGTAAAGTCTTTACATGTTGCTTTTGCCAATGAAAACTCGTATCAATTTTTATATCCTTTGTTTTTTTATGCTTACCGTGCTGTATCGGAATATTCAATAACTGTCTACCATCAGCACTATAAATATAACAACGTGTTCTATAGGTTTGTTTTTGGTAGTTATCTTCTACTTCAAAAGTCAGATTATCCGCTTTAGATATAGCAACATATTGAGCGATTGGCGAAAAGTATGTTGGGTATAAGATCAATGTTTAATTATTTGTTGTCCACTTTGTCTTGGTCATTTCCTAGAATGAGGTATTTTAGTTTGAAAAGTAATTAACATGTCCTCCTGAGCGTCCCGAAGCTTCGGGAGAAAGCTTTTATATTGATGTTTCTAAGCAATTTCGACTGCGCTCAATGTGACATTTAGGTAAATCTTATTTTTAAAATTATTCAATGTCATTATCTAGGAAATAACCTTTGTCTTGCGGGCATTTAACTCTGTTAAATCTTCGATTTCCCTAAAGGGGAAAAATCGTAATTCGTAAATCAAAATTCTTAATTCATTACGTTTTTTTACGCTTTCTAAAGAAATCATAAGCAAACCACAAACCAAGTACACCTAAAAAATAATAAAAATAAGATACCGGTTCTCCGCTACCACCAACAGTTGTAAATAAGCGTTTCCATCTAACTTTATTAATACCTTTTCCATTTGTTTCCCAGCTAAACCAAATCAATACGGGTTTACCTACCACATGATCAAAAGGCACATAACCCCAAGCACGGGCATCTAAAGAATTTTGACGATTATCACCCATCATCCAATAATAATCTTGTTTAAAAGTATAACTATCTACATCTTTACCGTTAATTAAAATCTCGTCTCCATTAATAATCAAATTATTGTTTTCGTATTCTCTAATAATACGTTTATAAAAAGGCAATGAATTTTTATCTAGTTTAACCGTTTCTCCTTTTTTTGGTATATAAATAGGCCCAAAATTATCAGTATTCCATCCTAAGGAAGGTATATGTGGAAAAACACCTCCATCAAAACCTTTAGGTTGCATAGATTTAGTAACACTTTTTACAGCAGGGTTCTTTACTATTCTTGCAGCTTCTTTGTCGGTTAAAGTTAACCTGTAGTTTCCATCTTGCATACGATAACCTTCTCTAACATTATACCTGGTAAGTGATGCTTGATTCATTGGTTGACCTTCAGTATTGACAGAAAAGTTATACTGTATTTTAGCTCTTTCATTATACTTAGTACGTTTACCATTGATATAAATATAACCATCACGTATTTCTAAAGAATCACCAGCTATAGCCACACAACGTTTTACCAAATTGGTCTTTTTATCTATAGGTTTATAATAATTTCTATCTGGATAGAAATTATTCATATCTAACAAAGTATCAGCCGGTTGGTTGAATACAACAATACTATTCCGTTCAATTTTTTGAAAACCCGGTAATCGTAAATAAGGCAACTGTAATTTATTAAGCAAAGACGTTTCTTTTTTAGAAAAATCATCACTAAACAGATATGACTTGAACTTTTTTGTTAGCTTTATTTTTGTAAATGGTACAGGAATCGCTGGTATAGTATCATGTACCATCGGCGCAGCTACAGTAGTCATTGGTACTCTGGCACCATAATGAAACTTGCTAACAAATAAAAAGTCACCTATTAATAACGTTTTTTCTAAGGAAGAAGAAGGTATGGTGTATGGCTGCATAAAGTATGTATGCACTAATGTTGCGGCAATAATTGCGAAGGTTATAGAGCTTACCCACTCACCTGCTGAAGTTCTTGGTTGTAAACTCCTATCTTTAATGTATTCAACATCAAGTATATAATTTACATAATAAATGTACAAACCGAGTGTAAGAATTACTAAAAGGGTATCTACTCTTTTATTTTTACCAAAACTTCTGATAGTTTCTACCCAAACTACGGGAAACATTAATAAGTTAATAATAGGTATAAATAATAAAATCACCCACCATTTAGGTCTATTGATAATTTGCATTAAAATGATACCATTATAGATAGGTATTGCAGCTTCCCAAGCTTTTCTCCCAGCTTTAACATATAGTTTCCAAGTACCTAAAAAGTGTATTACTTGAATTATTAAAAAAAATAGTAACCAACCTGTAATTGTCATAATTGTATTTTATTTTGCAAATTAATCATATTTGTCGTTCCTAAGTATCTTGAATCTATTCATTACCAGAGTCTGGATTCCTGCCTGCGCAGGAATTACAATTGTTTGTAATTCAATAAAAGTATTGAAATCTCGACCTTAGTTTATCTTGAGCGAAGACGAAAGACTCGACCAGACATAATAAAATTATTCGATTTAATCAAGTCCCAATACATCTTTCATTGTATATACTCCTTTTTTACCTTGCAACCATTCAGCCGCAATTACAGCGCCTAATGCAAAACCATCTCTGTTTTTTGCAGTATGTTTTATTTCTATCTCGTCAACATCTGAACTATACTTCACAGTATGTGTTCCCGGTACATTTTCTACTCTTTTAGCTACAATAGGTATCACTTTATCATTATCTGTTACATTTAAACTCCATTTTTTTTTATCAGAGTTTTCAATAATACTTTCTGCTAGTGTAATTGCCGTACCGCTTGGAGCATCTAATTTTTGTGTATGATGTATTTCTTCTAACGTAATATTATACGCTTTTAACTTACGCATCATCTTAGCTAATTGAGTGTTCAATTCAAAAAATAAATTAACTCCTAAACTAAAATTTGATGCATAAATAAACGCTCCATTTCTTTTATTACAATTTTCAATTGCAATATCAAATTTATCCAACCAACCTGTTGTTCCTGAAATAATTGGAATACTTTTATTAAAACATTTATTTATATTATTAAAAGCTGAATTTGGTGTGCTAAAATCTATGGCCACATCAGCTACAGTGATATCATAATTTTTAGTATCAACATCAATTTTAGCTACAATTTCATGACCACGTTCTATCGCAATTCTTTCAATTGTTTTACCCATTTTACCATATCCGAACAACGCTATCTTCATCTATTGATTTCTTTAAAAACTAAAATTTATAGTTGCACCCACCACCATTTGATTGGTAACCGGTGCTGTAAAAAGTATTGGATTAAATGAAATATTTGTATCTAATGCTTTATCTGGTAAATGTGCATCAACATTGGCTTCTATTATATTTAAAATATAGAACCCGATAGTAAGAAATAATGACAGATCTCTATTTTTCTTAAATACATCTTGTGCTCTACGTAAACCTTCATCACTAATTTCAGGTCCATTACTACCGTTAAACTCATCCGGTCTTCCGGACTGTCTTAGTTTAAAGGCTGTTCTATACCTTTTATAATCATCATTATTTTTAAAATAAAAATAACCGCTAGTGCCCATTGCACCCCATACTATTGGTACTTTCCAATACTTCTTGTTATATGCCTGACCTAAGCCTGGTAGTACTGCAGAATAAAATGCAGCTCTAGAGGGTGCTAAAATATCCATTCCTTGAACTAAAACAATCGAATCTTTTGCTTTTACTTTAAGGTTCTTTGAAGTCTTTTGAGCAGCAATATTAAAGCAAAAAAAACAAAAAAACATGCTATAAAACCAGCATTTCAGCATTTATTGTAATAATTTTTTAATACGATTAAAATCTTTTTCAGAGCTAAAAGGAATCACAATTTTTCCGTTATTCGATCCTGATAATTTTATGTCAATTTTATGACCAATATATTCACTAATTTCTATAGCTCCAGTACGGATATATGAAGGAGATTCCTTCATTTGCTTTATTATATTCTCTGTGGGTTTTCCTTCTCGGTAATTTTTTACTAATTGTTCAGTTTGTCTTACTGATAGTTTATTACGAATTATTTTTTCGTAAATATCAAGTTGTTTAGATTGATTTTCGATGTTGATCAAGGCTCTTCCATGACCCATAGTTAGAAATCCGTCACGTATACCTGTTTGTATGATCGGATCTAACTTTAATAATCGTAAATAATTGGTAACGGTAGTTCTTTTTTTTCCTACTCTGTTACTTAATTCTTCCTGAGTTAATTTAATCTCATCTATTAAGCGCTGATATGACAATGCTATTTCAATAGGATCTAGATCTTTACGTTGAATATTTTCAACTAATGCCATTTCTAACATTTCCTGATCATTAGCTAATCTAATATAAGCAGGAATTGTAGTTAAACCAATCAATTTAGAAGCTCTAAAACGACGTTCGCCGGAAACCACTTGAAATCTATTCCCTTCTAGTTTTCTAACCGTAATAGGCTGAATAACACCAAGTTCTTTAATAGAACTAGCTAACTCACGTAATGCCTCTTCATTAAAATAAGTTCTAGGTTGATATGGATTCACTTCTATTGAAGCCAACTCAATTTCAACAATACTGCCTACTACTTTATCTGCATTTTTATCATTAATTGATTGAATATCATCAACCGAATTATTTAATAATGCAGATAACCCTCTACCCAGTGCTTGCTTTTTTACGGCTTTAGCCATTGCTATTCTTTTTTAAAATTTCGTGTGCTAAGTTAATATAATTTATGGCTCCTTTACTTGTAGCATCATAAGCAATAATACTTTCGCCAAAACTTGGTGCTTCCCCTAATCTAATATTACGCTGAATAATGGTTTTAAAAACCATATTATGAAAATGTTTTTTCACCTCAGCAACAACTTGATTAGACAAACGTAAACGTGAATCATACATCGTTAATAATAAGCCTTCAATATCTAATTCAGCATTATGTACTTTTTGTACACTCTTAATTGTATTCAATAATTTCCCTAAACCTTCTAGCGCATAATATTCACATTGAATTGGTATGATTACTGCATCAGCTGCTGTTAGTGCATTCAAGGTAATTAAACCTAATGAAGGTGCACAATCAATCACTATATAATCGTAATTATCTTTTATTTCTTTGAGCGCTTCTTTTAGTTTATACTCTCTTTTAGCTTTATCAACCAGCTCTAATTCAATAGCCACCAAGTCAATATGAGCCGGAATAACATCTACATTCGGAGAACTCGTTTTAACAATAACATCTTTGGCTTTTATTGAGTGTAATAATAGCTGATACGTACCATTCTCAACACGCTCTACATCAATACCCAGGCCCGAAGTAGCATTAGCTTGCGGATCAGCATCAATCAATAATACTCTTTGTTCTAGTACACCTAAAGCAGCTGCAAGATTAACAGTAGTTGTAGTTTTACCTACTCCACCTTTTTGATTGGCAATAGCTATAATTTTCCCCATTAAAAGTTATCTGTTTTAGAGGTTATAAAAATACAACTATTTATGAGTTACTAAAATGAAGTTGTGAACAATACATCAACAAAAAACTGTCAAAGAATCAATGGTATTCTTTGACAGTTTTTATAAATTAAATTTCAGCTATTTATTCCTGATTTTCAGGATATAAAATAGCTGAAATGTGTCCACCGGAAAGGTATTTTTTAGCAATAGCTTGAATATCTTCAGCACTAATATCATCAATTGCCTTAGTTAGACCTATTATTTTTGATCTATCTTTTTTATCAAAATCGGCATTTTTTAAAGAATTTACCCAATATTTATTCTTTTTTAAATTCTCTTTATATTCTAATAATTGCGCTTCCTTAATTTTAAGTACATCTTTTTCTAAAGGACCATTATCAATAATACTTTGTACTTCAGCTAAAGCGGCATCTTTTAACTTTGTAACATTTTCTGGTCCACAAGGGAAAGAAATACTAAAACTATATGAGCCATACGGGTATTTTTTAATACTCCCTCTCGCACCAACACCATATACACCACTTTCTTCCTCACGTAGCTTCTCAATTAATTTTATAGATAAAATTTCTCCTAAACTTTTTAGCAAATGTGCTTCTTTAGCATCATAAGTAGTTTCACCGAAAAATTGGATTCTCACACTACTTTTAGGTTCAGTGCCTTTTTTAATGATTTTTTCGTGAGAGCCTGATAATGGTCTGAATCCATGATCTTTAAACTCTTCTCGTTCGTCTGAACTAGGTAAACTCGCTATATACTGTTTTACATAAGCTTTTAGTTTCTCTTCTTCAAAGTTACCTACAAAGTAGAAATTAAAATCGCCTGCATTTGCAAATCGTTCATTATATTTTTCAAATGCCAAATCATAATCTGCTTTATCCCAATCTTCAGCTATAGGAAAACCTATATATCTTTTGTCATTTTTATTTAAAAACTTTTGAACTTCTATTTGAAAATAAAAATTAGGATTAGATAAAATATTACCTAAAAATGCTTTTTGTTTGGTTACAAATGAATTAAAAGCTTTATCGTCTTTATTCAATTTAGTAAAATATAAATGTGTTAATTGAAATAAGGTCTCTAGATCTTTAGGTGTAGAATTACCGCGCAAACCTTCGCTATTCGCTCTAATAAAAGGGCGTACATTTGCAATTTTACCAGAGAGTAATTTTCCTAAATCTGTTTTACTAAATCCATTGATACCAGCCTCAGCTAATCCTTGATTTGCATTTGCTGTTTTCTTTAAAGTTTCGTTATCGTACAAAGATGTACCTCCATAACTAAATGCTTCCATCAATACTTCATCGTCTTTAAAATCAGTTTTCTTATAGGTTACGGTTGCTCCATTGACTAAGGTCAATGTAGTGATGCCTAAACTTTCATTTTTCACTTCTTTAATAATAGCTCCAGCTTTTGGAAGGTCTGTCATTAATGCATCCCCTAGGTCAGCGTCTTCGTAAGGTTTAATATCAGTCTTTTCAACAGCTGACATTGCATCTAATACTTGTTGCTCAGTTACCTTAGGAATATCTTCTTTATCAGCTCCTGTCAATACCACTACTCTGTTATCCTTATGTAAATAATTATTAATTAATAAACTAACTTCTTCTAAATCAATAGTTGATAATTCTTTCTTATAAAAGTTATATTCCCATTCAATACCAGGAATTGGTTCTTGCTCTAAGAAATTACGGACATACTCACCTACAAAGTTTCTGGACTCAGTTTTATCTTTATTTTGATACGATTTTTCCATCTGAGCCATGATATCTTTTTTGGCACGTTCAAACTCTCCTTTTTGGAATCCATATCGCTTTACACGCTCATTCTCTTCTAATAATACTTTTAAAGCAGTCAATTGGCCTGTAGGGCTGGTAATAGCAAATGATTGATATGCGTTTTTACTTCTTGCCCATGTTCCTCCATAATAAGATGACCCAAAAACAAAAGGTGGGTTTTCTCCATTTCGTAACTCATCTAGACGATTATTGATCATTTGAGAAAATAAACGCTTTACCATTGATCTTTTATAATCATTAACTGTAATTTCAGCTTTTGGCAAGCCATCTTCTTTATATAATAATTGTACTCTGTTAAATGTTGCTTCTTTGTCAGTTTCAACTGCTACTAATGTTTCTTTATGAGTAGGTACCTCAAACACTTTACGGTCACGTGGGTTTTCAACAGCAGGTTGTTTACCAAAATGTTTTTTAATTTTTGCTTCTAACTTATCAAGATCAACATCACCAACTGCAATAACAGCCATTAGATCAGGCCTGTACCAATCTTTTTTGAATCTACGAATAGCTTCATAGCTAAAATTTTCTAAAATATCTTTTTTACCAATTGGTAAACGTTCTGCATACTTAGAATTATGCATAATCTTGGGTAAATATTTTCCTAACATACGTTTATCTCCTCCTAAACCTAAACGATATTCTTCTAGAACAACACCTCTTTCCTTGTCAATTTCTTCATCAGTAAGTAATGTATTAAAAGCCCAATCTTCAATAATCTGGAATCCTTTTTCTAACTTCTCTTCATTATCACTTGGTATTGGTAAAATATAAACTGTTTCATCAAAACTGGTATATGCATTTAAGTGTGCTCCAAATTTTACACCTATACTTTGTAAGTAATCAACCAATTCATTTTTCTTAAAATTTTTAGTACCGTTAAAGTTCATATGCTCCATAAAATGAGCCAATCCTTGTTGATCATCATCTTCTAAAATTGATCCTGCATTTACAGCAAGTCTTAAAACTACTTTGTCGGCTGGTTTACCATTGTTACGGATATAATAGGTTAAACCGTTCGCTAATTTGCCCGTTCTTATATTCGGGTCAGTTGGGATTAAACCTGTATTAATTTCGCCTCCTGTCTGTTGGGCGTCTTTTACTACAACTTCTTGTGCAAAGGAATTGCCAATAAAAAATAATAGTGTAATTGATAAAATTAGTTTGTTCATAATTATTGATTTTTGATTAATGTATATATTGATTTTATTTTTATTTTTTACCTTTTTGTGATCGGATCATAGCTTCCAATTGATCCCACATTTCTTGAGGGATAGCTTCTAACATATTAAATTCGCCTGCGCCTTGTAACCATTCTCCTCCGTCAATAGTTACTACTTCTCCGTTTACATAGGCAGAAAAATCTGACATCAAATAAGCTGCTAGATTTGCTAGTTCTTGATGTTCGCCTACTCTACGCAAAGGAATTTTCTTCTTCATATCAAATTTATCCTTCAAATTACCGGGTAGTAATCTATCCCAAGCACCTTTTGTAGGGAAAGGTCCAGGTGCAATCGCATTAAATCTAATACCATATTTAGCCCATTCAACTGCTAATGAACGGGTCATAGCCAACACTCCGGCTTTTGCTGTAGCTGATGGCACTACATAAGATGAACCTGTCCATGCATAAGTTGTAACAATATTTAACACTGTAGCCTTTTTTTGTTTTGTGGCAATCCAATGTTTACCAAAAGATAATGTGCAGTTTTTAGTACCTTTTAAAACTATGTCAATGATAGTATCAAAAGCATTAGACGATAAACGCTCTGTCGGGCTTATAAAATTCCCTGCGGCATTGTTTAGTAATCCGTCAACCTGCCCATACTCTTCTAAAGTGGCTTTTAACATAGCTTCAACTTCATTATAATATCTTACATCACATTGTACGGGTAAGACTTTTCCACCTGTTTTCTCTTCTAATTCAATTTTTACTTTTTCTAACTTTTCTATATTTCTTGAAGTAATTGCTACGTTAGCTCCTAACTCTAAAAAGTAAGTAGTCATTGCTTTTCCAAGTCCACTACCTCCACCCGTAATCACAATTACTTTATCATTTAAGCTCCCTTCTTTGAGCATTGGTTTTTGATATTGATTCATTTCATTAAAAATTTTTATAAAAATATTGAATAATTGTAAACTAGAACTAAAAATTAGTTAAAATTTTTCTTAACAAAACTATTTGTCAAATAAAAAGGATTTGTATATTTGCGCTCGATTTAAGTAATAGCTTTTTTTTAAAGCTTACAATAATAGATTAAGAAGATTTTTAAAGATATATATAATGAGTAAAAGAACATTTCAGCCATCAAAGCGTAAAAGAAGAAACAAACATGGTTTTATGGAAAGAATGGCTAGCGTAAGTGGTAGAAAAGTGTTGGCAAGAAGAAGAGCTAAAGGAAGGAAGAAAATATCTGTTTCGTCAGAAGCCAGACCAAAAAAATAATGATATATCGATCATATTATAAAGGTGTTACTATTTTAGTAGCACCTTTTTTTATATCTTTTAATAAGTTTTTTGAACTTATTAATCATTCAAAAAGAAAATTTTAAATATTTGTATCTGTAAAAATAAGTACTCTAAATGCCAAAAAACAACAACATCAAATCAGTTTTAATTATAGGTTCAGGTCCGATTGTTATTGGACAAGCCTGTGAATTTGATTACTCAGGTAGTCAATCTATCCGATCACTTACAGAAGAAGGAATTGAAGTTACATTGATCAATTCAAATCCTGCTACTATTATGACTGATCCTGCATTAGCTGATAATGTATATCTCAAACCGCTCACTACCAAATCAATTATAGAGATTTTAGAAAAGCACCCAAATATTGATTCCGTATTACCAACCATGGGAGGGCAAACAGCACTGAATTTATGTATTGAAGCTCAGGACAAAGGTATTTGGGATGATTTTAATATTGATCTTATTGGTGTTGACATTGATGCCATAAATGTTACTGAAGATAGAGAGCAGTTTAGAAAGTTAATGATAAAAATTGGCATAGGTCAAGCACCATCAACAACGGCTACTTCTTTTTTAAAAGGTAAAGAAATTGCACAAGAATATGGCTTTCCGTTAGTGATAAGACCTTCATTTACGCTAGGTGGTTTTGGTGCTTCAATTGTTTATAAAAAAGAAGATTTTGATGAATTATTAAGTCGTGGTTTAGAAGCCTCTCCCATTCATGAAGTGATTATTGATAAAGCTTTGTTGGGATGGAAAGAATACGAATTAGAATTGTTGCGTGATAAGAATGACAATGTAGTTATTATCTGTGCCATAGAAAATATGGATCCAATGGGAATTCATACCGGAGACTCTATCACAGTAGCTCCTGCAATGACCTTAAGTGATAGAACTTATCAAAGAATGCGCGATATGGCAATCCACATGATGCGTTCTATTGGTGACTTTGCCGGAGGTTGCAATGTGCAATTTGCGGTGAGCCCTGATGAAAAAGAAGATATCATTGCTATTGAAATTAATCCTCGTGTTTCTCGTTCATCAGCATTAGCATCAAAAGCAACCGGTTATCCTATTGCAAAAATTGCTTCTAAATTGGCTATCGGTTATCATTTAGATGAATTGCAGAATCAAATCACCAAGACCACTTCTGCGCTATTTGAGCCTACATTAGATTATGTAATTGTCAAAATTCCGCGTTGGAACTTTGATAAATTTGAAGGTTCTGACAGAACGATCGGCTTACAAATGAAATCGGTTGGTGAGGTTATGGGTATCGGACGCTCCTTCCAAGAAGCTTTACATAAAGCCACACAATCGCTTGAAATTAAGCGTAATGGAATTGGTGCAGATGGTAAAGGTTATAAAGATTACAATCAAATTATTGATAAATTAACCTATCCGAGTTGGGATCGGGTTTTTGTAATTTATGATGCCATTCAGATGGGAATGCCACTCAGCAGAATTCATGAAATTACAAAAATTGATATGTGGTTCTTAAAACAATATGAAGAGCTGCATACTCTAGAAAAAGAGATTTCTACATATACATTAGACACACTGCAAAGAGATTTGTTATTAGAAGCCAAACAAAAAGGGTATGGCGATCGGCAAATTGCACACATGTTAGGCTGCTTAGAAAGTGAAGTGCATAAAAAACGTCAGGAACTCAATATCAATAGAGTCTATAAATTGGTTGATACTTGTGCTGCTGAATTTAAAGCAGAAACACCTTACTACTACTCTACTTTTGAGAACAATAGTATTCGAAATAATAACAGTTTCGTTGAAAACGAATCGATTGTATCAGATAAGAAAAAAGTGATTGTATTGGGTTCTGGTCCAAACAGGATCGGTCAAGGTATTGAATTTGATTATTGCTGTGTGCATGGTGTACTGGCTGCCAAAGAGTGTGGTTATGAAACTATTATGATCAATTGCAATCCTGAAACTGTTTCTACGGATTTTGACACTGCTGATAAACTCTATTTTGAACCTGTTTTTTGGGAACATATCTATGATATTATTCAACATGAAAAACCCGAGGGTGTTATTGTTCAATTGGGCGGACAAACAGCATTAAAGTTGGCAGAAAAACTAGCTAAGTACAATATAAAAGTTATTGGTACTTCTTTTGAAGCCTTAGACTTAGCTGAGGATAGAGGGCGTTTTTCAACTTTGCTGAAAGAATTAGGTATTCCTTATCCCGAATTTGGCACTGCTACAACAGCTGATGAAGCTTTAGCTGTTGCTGATGAATTAGATTTTCCCATTCTGGTAAGACCGTCTTATGTGCTTGGTGGTCAAGGAATGAAAATTGTAATCAATAAACAGGAATTAGAAGAGCATGTTGTAGATATATTACGTAAAATACCTAATAATGTGTTGTTATTAGACCGTTATTTAGATGGTGCCATAGAAGTTGAATCAGATTCTATTTGTGATGGAAATGATGTTTATACCATTGGTATTATGGAACATATAGAACCTTGTGGTGTACATTCCGGCGATTCTAATGCAACTTTACCGCCATTTAATTTAGGAGAGTTTGTTATGCAGCAAATCAAAGATCATACTGTAAAAATTGCCAAAGCGTTAAAAACTGTAGGCTTAATAAACATTCAGTTTGCCGTCAAAGACGATATAGTCTATATTATTGAAGCCAATCCAAGAGCTTCACGTACTGTGCCTTTTATATCTAAGGCCTATGGCGAACCTTATGTAAATTATGCTACCAAAGTAATGCTGGGCGAAAATAAGGTAAAAGACTTTACTTTTAATCCGCAGTTAAAAGGATATGCCATCAAGCAACCTGTGTTTTCATTCAATAAGTTCCCAAATGTAGATAAAAAATTAGGTCCTGAAATGAAATCTACCGGTGAAAGTATTTTATTTATTGATAGTTTAAAAGATGATCAGTTTTATGAATTATACTCTAGACGTAAGATGTATTTGAGTAAGTAGAATAAACTATATTATTATTTAAAATCAATAATGGATTCATTAACACAAATAGTTTTAGGAGCAGCTATTGGAGAAGCCGTTTTAGGAAAAAAGATAGGTAATAAAGCAATTCTATGGGGAGCAATTGCAGGTACTATTCCTGATTTAGATGTGTTAGCAAATTTTTTTACAGATACCGTTTCTGCTTTAGAAATTCATAGAGGTTTAACTCATTCTTTATTTTTTTGCATCCTTTTTTCGCCAGTGATGGGTTGGATAATGGGGAGAATTTATAAAGCTAAAGAAGCAACTTTTAAAGAATGGACTTTTTTTTATTTTCTTGTTTTGGTAACCCATCCTTTATTAGATGCACATACCACATGGGGAACAAAGTTTTTTTGGCCTTTAGATATTCGTTTAGCATATAAAAACATTTTTGTAGTAGATCCAATGTATACTTTACCATTATTACTTTGTGTAATAGCCGTAATGTTTTACAAACGAACAAGTCCTAAAAGAAAAAAAATAAATAACCTTGGTTTGATTGTTAGCACTTCATATTTGTTATTGACAATAGCTTTTAAATTTGTTAGTTATACTGTGTTTAAAAACAGTTTAAAAGAACAACACATAAATTATACAAATATTATTATAAAACCAACAGCTCTAAATAGTATTTTATGGGTTACAAATGTAGATACTGCTGATTCATATTTGATAGGTTACTATTCCCTTATGGATAAGGGCAAAAAAATAGAATTCACTTCTTACCCAAAAAATCATGAATTACTTGGAGACTTAAAAGAGAATCCCAAAGTAAAAAGATTGATTGCCGTTAGTGAATCATGGTATACTATAACCAAAGTTGAAGGTAAGCTCTATTTAAACGATTTACGCTTCGGACTCTTATCTATGAAACCTAATGAAGATAGGTTTGTTTTCAGTTTCTTATTAGAAAATATTGACAATGAGTTGGTTATTTCTGAAAATAAGAAAAAAATAGAAGATGGTCAAGAAATTATTAAGGATTTATGGAAAAGGGTAAAAGGGATTTAGTAATATTCTCTTTATATAATCTTTATTCTATTATGATCTTTTTACTTATCGAACCTTTTTCTGAAGTATTAATCTTAACTATATATATACCTTCCGAAAGATTTGGTATTAATAAAATATTGTTTTTTGAAGATTGAATATCTTTAGTAAAAACCTCTTTCCCTAAAATATCATAAACCTTAATAGTATTAATTAAAATAGTTTTGGATAATTGAATGTTGATCATATTATTTTTAATAGGATTTGGAAAAATTCTGATATCAATATTTTGAAACTCATCTGTAGTTAATGTCTCTCCACCAGGTGCCACATCATCATAACTTGAATTCTCTTTACCTATACGAAAAGCATCATATAATATTTCTCCGCCTTGATTACCCGTACCATAGTACATCCCTATTTTTTGATATTGACGAGCAGCTCTTGGTTCACCACATCTATCATATTTGTAAACGGTTGGTGTATTCTGTTTATTTACTACTTTTTCTCCGTTAAGCCAAACTTCTATAAATCCAGTATTATCTAGGGTATATTTATAGTGAAGTACAAAATCATACCATTGATTCAATTGATATGGTCTTGATACTTCCTGTAATCCCCAAGAAGCTGAACCTATTGGGGGTACAGTATTAACATTATTAGGGTTTGTAGAAGTTCTTATTAAAAAATTATTATCTTTTGCGAGCATTATAAAAGAATTTGGTCCGGCACCACAACTCCAATCAGCAGAA
Source organism: uncultured Thioalkalispiraceae bacterium (assembly GCA_964504295.1). Classification (GTDB taxonomy): domain Bacteria; phylum Pseudomonadota; class Gammaproteobacteria; order UBA6429; family Thiohalophilaceae; genus SZUA-37. Next base: position 12,440 of record CAZDEC010000042.1, on the reverse strand, counting down.
CCGCCACCACCGGGTAATAAATGTGGAGTTGAATGATGTTGACTAATAATACTGAAGCCAGTTGGGTGTTGTATTAACTTTATGCTAAACCCTACCCAAAATTCTTTTCCCCAGTCAAAGGTGCCTTGACCAGTTTTAATAGTAAATTCACTTCGTTTATTATCACTTACCGGAAGAAAACGTACTGATTTTGCTCCTTCACGACTATCAGTAGAAGAAACTGCATTTGCAGGCACTTGTTTCCAAACACCTGAATCACTCCAATCAGAAGCCCCATTTTCAAAACCACTGTCAAAAATTATTTGTGCCGAAGCTGTTATAAAAAAGAATGTGAAGAAAAAAATTGATAAAAAAATCTTGATAAGGTTATTAACTATTTTTTGTTTGTTTAAAGTAGTTGTTCTTACCATATATACTAGAATTTTAAATTGCTATGAACTTAATGTTAAATATAAAAATGAATTCTAAAGAAATTTTAAAGAGTAATTACGTTCCTTTTCTATTTGTGAAAATAAATCAGTTACTTACCTTTGCTTAAAATTCACTGCATGAATTATATTTTATTTGACGGTACTGTACGCAATGCTTTATTACCATTTACATACACAAAACCGGTTGCTGATATACGAATTGGTATTTTAACTATTCGTGAGAAATGGGAAAATTATTTAGGTTATACCACTACCACACTTACTGAAGAATATTTAGAAGAAAAATATCCTATGGTAGAATTGGAAGCTAATATTATGCTGAACGCTTCATTTTTACCTACTGAAAATTTAGTAAATTTTGTAAAAAACTTAAATGAAAATGAAGCTATTTTTAAAGATGATGAAGTAATCGCCTTTTTTACTACTAATGCTCAAGAGGAAGTAGATTTTGATACCTATAAAATTATCTCTTACGAAGATGATATCTTACAAATAAAAAATACCTGGGACATTTTTTCATTAAATGATAAGGCAATTAAAGATGATTTTAAATTATTGACTCAAGGCAGAAAATCTGAACAAATACCAGATACTGTTAATTGTATCAATAAAGAGAATATTTTTTTAGAAGAAGGTGTAGATATCACCTTTGCAACCCTAAATGCCAGTAAAGGACCAATTTATATTGGGGAAAATGCTGTTATTATGGAAGGGGCATTAGTAAGAGGTCCATTTGCGTTATGTCATGATTCAGTACTGAAAATGGGCGCAAAAATTTATGGAGCTACAACTATAGGCCCTCATTGCAAAGTAGGTGGTGAAGTAAACAACTCTGTGTTCTTTGGATATTCTAACAAGGGGCATGAAGGTTATTTAGGGAATTCAGTACTTGGCGAATGGTGTAATTTAGGTGCTGATACAAATAACTCAAATCTTAAAAATAACTATGCAGAAATAAAATTATGGAGTTATGAAACGGAGCGTTTTGCCAAAACAGGATTACAATTTTGTGGTTTAATGATGGGAGATCATTCTAAATGTGGAATTAATACTATGTTCAATACAGGAACTGTTGTTGGCGTTAGTGCTAATATTTATGGAGGAAATTTTCCTAGAAATTTTATTCCTTCTTTTTCTTGGGGAGGTTCAGCAGGTTTTACAACTTATAAAATGGATAAAGTTAATGAAGTAGCAACAGTTGTAATGAAACGTAAACATTTCACATATAATGAATTAGAGAAAAAAATATTAAATCATGTTTTTAGCGAGACTGAAAAGTATAGGAATTTTTAATAAAAGATATTTTGCCTCACCCGTAACTGCTGAAAAAGCAGTTACGACCTCTCCAAAGGAGAGGTAAACAGAAAACCCCGAGACAAGCCGTTGGGGAATTTATAGATTAAATAATTTAAATTATTAGATTCGTCACATCACAGATCAATTAAAAAAGATCTCATTGCAGCCCAAAATAAAAAATTTCTTGAAACCGACTATCCCTGAGGCAGAGCCATAGGGGTATTTCGCCTCCCGATAGCTATCGGGATCATTTTGGTCTTAGGACCAAAAACCGAAATTTTGTATTTTACCTCACCCGGAACTGCGAAAAGCAGTTCCGACCTCTCCCAAGGAGAGGTAAATCGGAAACCCCGAGGCAGAGCCTAGGGGAATTCTTTTCGATTAAATTACTTTCATTTGTAACTTCTCTTCAATATCCATTGATAACGAAAAGCCCATTTCCATTGAATGTTGCTTATACCATTTAATTGTTTTGAAATTTTCTGTAAATCTTCTTTTTTAAAACCTCTTAAAATAGAGATCAAACCATCTTGTTTAACCATAGGGTTTTGAATTGTTAAACATAATAATTTAAAAAGATAATATGCCATTGGATGCCTATGTAGATCATTGACAATTATACCAAGAGTAGACTTTTTTAACACTGAGCTTAATAAGTCCATAATTTCTTCTTCAGTAAAATGATGTAAAAACAATGTTGATAATACAATGTCATAAGACATTTTTTTAAACTCACTTGAAAAAACATCTTGTTGAAGATAACTGATTTCAGTATAATTTTCAGATAATTTTTTGGCATAGTTTACTGTGTATTTATTGGCATCAATTCCTATTAATTTAAAATGATAGCTTTCTTTTTTTCCATAGTCAGCTACTTTTCTTAACATATCACCATTACCACAACCTAAATCAATGATTGTTATTGGTCTATTTTTGGCTTCATTTTTTAATAATTTTTTTAATCCATTTAGAGTAATGCTATTTCCTCCTAACCATTTATTAATACTAGCAAGCTGATCTAATGTTTTTACAAGTAATTCACCTGTCATGGTAAAATCGTCCATCAATTCTACTTGCTTTGTTCTATATTTAGTGTTTATGATGAAACTCATTATACTATAAGTGGCTTACCATGCGTTTGCTTGATTATTTTAGGCAATAAGCTTGGAAAGTTTTTTAAGCCTAACATCATAAATTCAGAAAAACCATTCATCTTAAAAAGTGAGGCTGCAATATTTCCTGTATTTAGCCGCCTTTTAAATTCATTATTCCATGTTTCTTTATATAATTTTTCTAATACTGTCCGTGATTTAATTTCTTCACTAAAAAAACGAATTAGTAGTTGTGATATCATCTGGGCACTTCTGATTGCCATACTCATTCCGTTACCGGATAAAGGATGAATCATACCTGCACTATCACCACACATTAGAATGTGTTGTTCTACTGGTTTTTTTGATGAAAATGATAACTGACTTATGGTTAATGGCTTTGAAAAAACCGGTTCTGAATTTTCAAACACATTCTTTAAATATGTGTTCTTATACAGTACTTTTTGTTGAAAATCTTGAATGTTTTTAAACTTTTGAAACGATTTAAAATCAACAATATAACATACATTTATAGAATCATTTTCCACTTTTGAAACACCACAATATCCTCCATTAAAATTATGTAGTGCCACCAGATCATCTGGAAAATCGCCTTTTAAATGTGTTTTTACCGCTAAAAAAGGAGATTTATTTTTGATGAAATTTCGGTTCAATGCTACATCTACATTTGATCTCTTACCATAAGCACCTATGACCATTTTTGCTATGTAATCAACAGTATTTTTAGTTGTAATTTTAAACTGATTCTGTGAAAATTGAATATCTAAAACAGTGTCATGTATTATTGTTGCACCAACATCTTTTGCTTTTTGCACCAAAACATGGTCTAATGTATAACGACTTATGCCAAATCCGCCTAAAGGTAATTGTGTTTCAATAACTTTATTTTTTGGCGTACTTAACATAAATCTGTTGATCTTTTTAGCACCCAATTTTAAAGGATCTACACCTAATGACTGTAAATATGACAATACTTCATTAGAAATATATTCTCCGCAAACTTTATGTTTTGGATAGATATTTTTTTCAATAACCAAAACATCAATACCTTGTTTAGACAAATGAATGGCACTAACTAAACCGGCTAATCCGCCTCCTACAATAATAACATCTATACAAGCATTACTTTTCAAGGACTATTTTTTTGCGATATATATTATTTCAATTTTTACAGTGTTTGATAGTATCCAACTACTACCTCCTACCTTATAATCTCTTCTGTTGATATTAAAATTAGATCTTATAATTATTGATTCTTCGTTTTCATTAACCTGAAGTGGAATTACGATACGTTTTGTAGTCTCCTTAATAGTCAATTTAGCAATAAGTTTATACTTATTTTCTGATACTTTTTCAATTTTAGCAGTTTTTAATTTTATGTCTTCATAATTGGCAGCATCAAAATAATCATCACTTAACAAATGCTTATCTCTTTTAGTATTTTTAGTATTTATCGAGTTCACTTTAATAACTGCATTGATATAACTTTCGTCTAATCTTTCTATATTAAAATTACTATTAATAGCTACATCATTAAATTTGCCATCAACGTACATTCCAATGTTCTTAATCTTAAAGTCAACTTCAGCATTATTCTGAACTAATTGTTGACCGCCTGAATTAAAAATAACTATCAAGAAAAGGGTTAAAAAAGATATAAACCGCATAATTTATGTTGTTTTTAGGTTCTTAGACATTAAAAATCAAATATATTTGATAGTAATTCGCTCAAGAGGTTACAAAATTTTATCTGAGCTTATAACCAAAGTTACCAAATTACGACAATTCAAAATAATGATTATCTCTATAAAAAAACAATTCTTTCAGAGATCAGAGGTAAACTCAATATAATTTTTTTCATTGAGTTTATGTATATTTACAATGGAAAAAATTATGTCGTTTTGATTGAAGTTCTTTTAGTTTAAAGTTTTATGAATTAAATTTTTGAGATAGTAAAAATGAGTAATATAATTGTATTAGGTGCAGGTATGGTTGGTAGTGCTATAGCAATTGATTTGGCTAAAAACCATACTGTTACTGTAACCGATTTCAATCAAAATGCTTTAGACAAAATTCAATCAAAATTCAAAACGATAACTACTTTATTACTTGATATAACCGATAAAATTGCATTGCAAAAAACAATTACTCCTTTTGATCTTATTATTTGTGCTGTTCCGGGATTTTTAGGTTTTGAAACATTAAAAGCAATCATTGAAGCAAAAAAAAATGTGGTTGATATTTCTTTCTTTCCGGAAAATTCGCTTGATCTTAATAAACTGGCGAAAGAAAATAGTGTTACTGCTATAGTTGATTGTGGTGTTGCACCCGGAATGGGTAATTTTATTTTAGGCCATTATAATGAAAAATTGAAACTGACAGATTTTGAATGCTTGGTTGGGGGTTTACCTAAGGTTAAAAAATGGCCTTTCAATTATAAAGCACCCTTTTCACCTATAGATGTTATTGAAGAATATACACGTCCGGCTAGGTATATTGAAAACGGAAAGCTAATTGTACGTGAAGCATTGACCGATTGTGAATATATTGAGTTTGAAAATGTGGGTACATTAGAATCTTTTAATTCTGATGGATTACGATCAATTATCTTTACTATGCCTCACATACGCAATATGAAAGAAAAAACTTTGCGCTATCCCGGACATGTTGAATATATTAAAATGTTAAAAGAAAGTGGCTTTTTTAATGCAGAAAAAATTGATATAAATAACATTTCAATTTCTCCTTTAGATTTTACCAGTAAAATTTTATTTAACGAATGGAAGCTTGAAGAAAATGAAGAAGAAATGACTGTTATGAAAGTAACTGTTATAGGTGAAAATAGTAACGGAAAAAAAGAAAAGATAACCTATAATCTGTATGATGAATACTGTAAGGAAACCAATACCTCCTCTATGGCAAGATCTACAGGCTATACAGCAACTGCTGCTGCTAACCTTTTTTTAAGCGGCTTATTTAACGAAAAAGGTGTTTTTCCACCCGAACTGATAGGTAAACACAAAAGGTGTTTCAATTATATTATAGATTATTTAAAAGACAGAAATGTGATCTATAAAAAAACTCTGAAAATTTTTAACTAAATACTACTTTAACTATGACTAAAAACAGATGCTCTTGGTGCGGTAATGATCCTTTATATGTTGAATATCATGACACCGAATGGGGTGTACCTGTGTATGATGATGATAAACTGTTTGAATTTTTAATTCTCGAAACTTTTCAAGCAGGTTTAAGTTGGATCACTGTTTTACGAAAGCGTGAAAATTTTAGAAAAGCTTTTGACGGTTTTGACTATAAAAAGATAGCAAAGTATTCTGAAAAGAAATATGATGAATTATTACAAGATGCAGGAATTATTCGTAATAAACTTAAAATAAAGGCTACTATAAGTAATGCTATAGCGTTTATGGAAATCCAAAAGGAATTCGGTTCTTTTTCTATCTATATATGGAATTTTACCAATGGAAAACCTATAAAAAATAACTTTAAGAATCTATCTGAAGCTCCTGCTACAACTGAGCTATCAGACAAATTAGCTAAAGATCTAAAAAAACGCGGATTCAAATTTGTAGGCTCAACCGTTATCTATGCGCATATGCAAGCTACGGGTATGGTAAATGACCATACGACTGATTGTTTTAGGTATGATGAAGTTTAAAATGTCATTCGGACGAACGAGGTACGAGAGAGGTACGAGAGAGGAAGAATCTAATCTATGAATATAAGATTCCTTCGGTCATTCTTCCCTTTGAATGACACGATACACTCTATTCTTTTATCGGTATATAAATCTCCGTAATCCAATCAGCAGGATTTGGTGTACTCATTGGGTCAGTTAGATAAACCTCCAAAACTGCACTACCTGTAACTTGTTCCAGCTTATTATCTGCTAAATATTTATAAGCGGTTTCCCGAGCTTCATTTGAATTGGTATAGTTTCCCTTTAAAGTAGTTTTTATTGCTTTAAAAGGTTTTAACATTCCTGTTTGAATACCACTACCTGATTCTGTAATTATTCTTTCAGATACCGGTACAGCACAGGAGAATATCACAGCATTATTTTCACGATCAAATTTATGGTATAACGTAAAAGGAGCACCAGCCATTTGTATCTTATTTTTCTGAGCATAGATACCCACTTTTGGCATCATTTCCTGTATTTTAGCTCCTATTTCATCAATTTTACAAGAAGTAGTGTTATATAGATAATAACCTCCACCATGAGTAGTAGCTCCGTTTACTACTACACTATATTTTTTCATATCAGCTTGCACCACACTGTCTAACTTAAATAAGCCTCTTTCAAAATCAGGACCAATTTGTTTATCCATACCTCCTTGAAAAACCATAGCAGCTCTAAACATAAAATCCATATCGCCTTTCATTCCCCAAGTAACTTCAGTACCGCCTTCAACAGGTTTGAAATTCCAATAAATATCAGATTCAGACTCAAAAGGTTTTATAAAGGCGATTTTTTGATTGATTGATTCATTAGCTTTAGTCTCTAATGTTTCCATATTTCCTTCACCAATAATATCTCCTTTCCAACTGTGTGTTGCTCCTTCACCACTTGTTTTTTCTCCAAAAGTTAAATTTACCGTTGGTTCTTTCTCAATCCATGGTGACCAATCAGACCAGTTTTTATAATCATTTACATTATTATAAATCACTTGAACGGGAGCCTTAATAATTTTTGTTCTGGTGACATCATAAGAGTTCTCTAATGTAGCAATATAAATAGCACCGGCCACAATTATTAACAGTAGTAAGAGTAATAAATACTTTAACGCTTTCATTATGTAGGGGATTTAATTAGTAAACATCACAAATATAATAATTTATCGATAGATTTTAGTTAAATTTACAACTCCTAAACAAAACAATATATAAAATGAAAATCAAATATTTTTTAAGTAGTTTACTTATTGTTGGTCTATTATGGTCATGTGTCGACACAAAAAAAGAACCTGTTGAAAAGGTTGAAAAAGAAGAGTTTAATCATGTAGTAGAGCAATTTTCTGATTTAAAAATATTGCGTTATCAAATTCCCGGATTTGATGAATTGACCCTAAAAGAAAAAAAATTAGTTTATTATTTGACACAAGCCGGCTTGGCAGGTCGCGATATAATGTGGGATCAAAACTATCGTCATAATTTAGAAATAAGGAATGCGCTGGAAAATGTGTATACCTCTTTTAAAGGTGATAAAACTACTAATGATTGGAAAACATTTGAAGTATATTTAAAACGTGTTTGGTTCTCAAACGGTATTCACCATCACTATTCAAATGATAAAATTAAACCTAAATTTTCTCCTGATTACTTAAAAATCTTATTGGCAGAAACCAATACCCGTCTTGAAGGAGAAGCCTTTGATGTTATATTCGATGATTCAGATAATAAAAAAGTAAATAAGAAAAAAGGTACTGATAATGTCGCTTCATCTGCCATCAATTTTTATGACCCGAGTATAACAGATGCTGATGTTGACGCTTTTTATAAAACCGCCTATAAAGGACCAAAAGACACGCCAATAGAAGCTGGTTTAAATTCAAAATTAGTAAGAGAAAATGGTAAAATTGTTGAGAAAGTCTGGAAGTCTGGTGGTATGTATGGAAAAGCCATTGATGAAGTTATAAAATGGCTTGAAAAAGCCAAAGGTGTAGCCGAAAATAAAAAACAGGCAAAAACATTAGGTCTATTAATTGAATATTATAAAACCGGAAGTTTAGATACTTGGGATAAATATTGTATTGAATGGGCAACTTCAACCGAAGGAAATATTGACTGGATCAATGGTTTTATTGAAGTATACAATGACCCAAAAGGATATAGAGGTTCTTATGAAACCATCGTTGAAATTAAAGATTTTGACATGTCTCGAAAAATGGCAGTACTCTCTGAAAATGTACAATGGTTTGAAGATAATGCGCCTTTAATGAATAGCCATAAAAAAGATAGTGTAATTGGTGTATCTTATAAAACAGTAAATGTAGCCGGTGAAGCCGGAGATGCTTCTCCAAGCACACCTATTGGCGTTAACCTACCCAATAATAATTGGATTCGTCAACAACATGGAAGTAAATCAGTATCATTAGGTAATATCATCAGTGCTTATAACAGTGCCGGTGGTAGTGGAAGGTTAAAAGAATTTGCTCATGATAGTATAGAAATTGTATTAGAGGAAGAATATGGTAAGCTGGCTGATAAATTACACACTGCATTGCATGAAGTAATTGGTCATGCTTCAGGACAAATAAATAAAGGAATTGGACAACCTAAAGAAACTTTAAAGAATTATGCTTCTACTATGGAAGAAGGTCGAGCTGATTTGATAGGTCTTTATTATTTAATGGATCCTAAGCTACAGGAACTAGGTTTGGTTGATGATTGGGAGAAAATAGGTAAAGCTGCTTATGATGGTTATATCCGTAACGGGTTAATGACCCAGTTAATTCGTATAAATTTGGGTGATGATATTGAAGAAGATCATATGGTAAACAGACAATGGGTTTCTGCTTGGGCTTTTGAAAAAGGCAAAGCTGATAATGTAATTGAAAGAATTATTAAAAATGGTAAAACATATTATAATATTAATGATTATGCAAAGCTTCGTGAGTTATTCGGACAATTATTACGCGAAGCCCAACGTATAAAATCAGAAGGTGATTTCAATGCTGCTCAAGAATTAGTTGAGGGCTATGGTGTAAAAGTAGATCAGGCAATTCATACAGAAGTATTGAAACGAAATAAACAATTCAAGTCAGCTCCCTATAGCGGATTTGTGAATCCGGTTTTGGTACCAGAAACCAATGAAAAAGGAGAAATAACTGATATTAAAATTACACAACCTGAAGGTTTTGAATCACAAATGTTAGAATATGCCAAGAAATATAACTTTTTAGCCAGAGAACTTTAATACCAGAATTGCATTCAATAAAAAAACCGCTCCTGTAAGAGTAAACACTAGTGCCAGTTTGCGATTGATACCGTACCAGTAGAGAAATTGTGCTTTTACCACAAGCTGCAAACTTGCGGTAGCGAGGTGGCGAATTTACTCTTGTTAGGAAAAAAGCACATTTGATAAAATTAAATAGTAGTTTTTAGTAATTTGCTTCCCTTATAATAAATAACATGAATTTAATAAGAAGGTTTATTTACTTTTACTGGCAATTCAGAGAGTATAATCAATTGCTTGGATTTAGAGAGTCTCTTTTATTTATTTGGTTTGAATTTTTAAAGAGAGAAAAGATAAAAGTTATAAGAGTTGGTGATACTAAAATACATGTTAGAACGAACTCACCAGATCTTAGAGTAACTATAAGAACGCTATTTAAAAGTGAATTTGACGAAATTGATTCTAATAATCCATCAATTATAATTGATGCAGGGGCTTACATAGGCACTTCCGCTATCTTTTTTTCTAAGAAATATCCAATGTCCAAAGTGTACGCTATTGAGCCCGAAGATGGTAATTTCGATATGATGAAAAGAAACATTGCTCCTTTTAATAATGTTATTCCAATAAAAGCGGCTCTTTGGAGTAGCCATGAAATAAGGCCTATTAAGAATAGATTTACTGGACATTATGGGTATACCATTACAGACACTTTAAACAAAAATTCGTCAACAGGGCAACAAATCAAATGTGTGAGCTTAACGGACATAATGAAAACCTATAACATAGATATCATTAACATTCTAAAAATGGACATTGAAGGAAGCGAGAAAAAGGTTCTAGAAATGTCTGAAGAATGGATTGAAAAAATTGATATTATAACTGTAGAATTGCATGACGATATAGTGGATGGTTGTGATAGGGCGTTTTATTTGGCCACAAAAGATTTTATCAAATTTAAAAAAAATGGAGAAAAAATAACGGCATATAGGAAATAAAATAGATTTAAAAATCAAAATTATGGACAATGCTATCCCGTTAGTCCAGATAGAGAATTTTAATACCAGAATAGTATTCAATAAAAAAACCATTTCTATCTCGAAATTTCGGAAGAAACGGTTTTTTGTTTGAGTAGATTTGGTATACTATTATTTAGCTCTCTTAAAAATATATCTTGTGATATAAATTCCTTGATTATCTCCTTTACCGGAAGATTCCACACCACTTGTTACAAATGCAAGCTCCCAACCTTCGGCTGTCATAGTATTAATCTTAGAGGTTACAATGGCATCATTAGTTGCAATATTTTGAAATCTAATCCCACCAATATTATAAAAGTTTAGCAATTTGGTTTCATCAAAACCTTTTACTCTCATTTCTTTACGACCAGATTTGTTTCTAGTATTATCATCTTCCGTTTGAGTAGAAGTATACTGCTTATAATCTTTTTGTTCATTTGCAGACATTAATCTAGAACGTCCTAAACCATTTGGCACTATTGATTCAACACTAGTAATAATTTTATACTCTACAGATTGTGCATTAACACTAAATGTTGTCGCTATTAGCAACAACCCAAATAACATAATTTTTTTCATTGATCGATTTTTAAATTGTTAAATAAAGTTTTACCAAATATAATGCCAAAAAAGATATATATTGCTAATATTGTTAAAATTTGAATACATGACAGGAGTTGTTATAAAGTCAACAGGTAGCTGGTATATTATCAGAACTGAAGACAATAAAATTTATGAATGCAGAATTAGAGGAAAGTTCCGTATGAGCGGAATTAAAAGTACGAATCCTGTTACGGTTGGTGATGTTGTAGATTTTGAATTAGAAAAAAATAGTAGCAATGGTATTATTACTAAAATTCATGACAGAAAGAATTATATTATCAGAAAATCGGTAAACCTATCTAAACAAACGCATATAATAGCTGCTAATATAGATCAAGTTTTTTTGTTGATCACATTAGACAACCCTCCCACTTATACTCCTTTTATCGATCGTTTTTTAGCTACAGCTGAAGCATACTCAATATCTGCGATTATCATCTTTAATAAGATTGATATTTATGATAAAAAACTGGCTGAACAAAAGCAACAACTTGAAAAAATTTACAGAGCTATTGGATATGAATGTCTTGACATATCTGCCATTGAAAAGATCAATATTGGTAAGTTGAAAATCATGATGAAAGATAGAGTGAGTATGTTTTCGGGTCATTCAGGTGTTGGTAAATCTACATTGATCAACACTATCTATCCGGAACTTGGTTTAAAAACCGCTGAAATATCAACACATCATAAACAAGGGCAACACACAACTACCTTTGCAGAAATGTTTAGTTTACCTTTTGGCGGATATATAATTGACACACCAGGCATTAAAGGGTTTGGTGTAGTAGATTTTGGAAAAGATGAAATTGGCGATTTTTTTCCTGAAATTTTTGCTTTAAAGCAACATTGTAAATTCAATAATTGTTTGCATGTTAATGAACCCGATTGTGCCATTAAATCTGCAGTAAAAAAAGGCGAAATTGCTAAATCTAGATATCATAGTTATTTACAGTTACTTGAAGATGAGCAAGAAAATTATAGGGTAGATAATTATCTTTAGAGTTTAGAGTTTAGAGTTTAGAGTTTAGAGTTTAGAGTTTAGAGTTTAGAGTTTAGA
>CAZDEC010000041.1:0-28400 GCA_964504295.1 uncultured Thioalkalispiraceae bacterium | reverse complement strand
TGTAGGATGATCGCTCATTTTTTAATCTCCCAATTAACGCGCAGCTTTAGCTGCTGCTGGTTGAACGGTATCGCCTGTGCTATTACCCCAAGCATTACGCTCGTAAGTAGTCACTGCCGCGATGTCTGCATCTGATAATTGAGGACCGAATGGAGGCATAATACCTTTCCCGGCAATAACCAATTTCAAATGATCTTCAATAGAACCTGTTGTAGCCACTTTAGAACCTTTAAGTGCTGGGAAGGGCCCACCACCTGTACCGTTCACCTGGTGACATGCTGCACAATTCGCTTTATAAACCGTTTCACCTTTAGCCATTAACTCAGCTTGCGTGAAGGTTTTATTTGAATCGCCAGCAGCAGCAACAACGGCTGCTTTCTCGCTTTTAATCCAGGCATTGTATTCGTCTTGTGCTACAACTTTTACAACGATGGGCATAAAGCCATGGTCTTTACCACACAACTCCGCACATTGACCACGATATATTCCGGTCTTGGTTGCGGTGAAATGGCTTTCATTAATAAAGCCTGGAATCGCATCGCGCTTAACCGCGAATGCTGGAACCCACCAGGCATGAAGCACATCGTTTGATGTAATCAATAAACGCACTTTCTTATTAACAGGAACAACGATGGGTTTATCAACATTTAATAAATAGGTATCTGCTTTTACTTTTAATGATGGGTCGGCACCAAGTTGACGTGCTTCGTTAGAATCAGTCGCTAAATTACTAAAGAAGCTTAAATCCTCATCTCGGTAATTATATTGCCATTTCCACTGCCAGCCGGTTACCTGAATGGTCACATCGGAATCTGAAGGATCCTCAATATCTAACAACACACCGGTTGCTGGAACCGCAATCGCAACCAGGATGATTAATGGAATAACCGTCCAGACTACTTCAACCGTTGCACTCTCATGAAACTGTGCTGCAACCGCGCCTTTTGACTTGCGGTGGTTGATAAGTGAATAGATCATCACTGCGAACACCAGGATACCTGCAACTGTACAGATCCACATGACTAATTGATGTAAGTCATATATGTCGTTACTGATTTCAGTAACACCTTGTGTCATATTCAGCGTGTAATCAGCTAATGCAATACCTGGCACGAGAAACAACCCGAGCAGCACGCTTAACTTTTTCGTAATGTGACTTGCTGACATACCATTACCTCTTGGTTTAGATATTTATAGTTTTTAAAAACTTTATTTTGCCAAGACGTTATTCCGTCCTAACACCCTCGTTAATAGATCCAAGCGATGAAAATTGAACCATATTGTTATTTTTTTATTTCTCGAAATCTGACCAAAAAACTTCAATCAAAGTGCGTTTAAAAAATAAATTCTTATTAATTTAGTCAGTTTTTCATGACTTTTATCATCGGGGCGCATCGTACCCAAGGCGGCATTGAAGAGCAACCGAAAAATAAAAAATAGCTTTATAAATCAACAATATATAAGTTCCGCCTAATATAAGAGGTAAATAATATGCTAATATTCAAATATTCCATATTTTAGATTCAGTCTTAACAATAACAAAGACTTAGCTATTAGCTGTGCTTATTAAACAATCAATCACTTGATTTATTTATGGAAATATCTTGACCAAGCCATTAATTAAATTTTTACGTCATAAGTAATTTTTGTGCTAAAAAATTAGCTTATAGATGATCTGCATCATTTCTTGTTGGCTTATTCTGTGAGGCACCTCTGCCAGTAACGGCTCTGATATTAATGCTTTTAAGGTTTCAATATTTTCACTATATCTTGGCATTTCTTCTTGCAAGGAATTCGCAACCCATCCATAAAATTTAACTTTCGATTGTTGAATAGCCTGCACCGTTAGCAAGGCATGATTAATACACCCAAGCTGCATTCCAACCACTAAGATAACGGGTAGTTTTAGTTGTTTGGCCAGATGAGCCATCATTTGTGGCTGTGAATAATGTGTCCCAATACCTAACGGTACCTGCCAACCTCCCACACCTTCAACAATCACCACGTCAGCATGCTCAGTTAATTGTTTATAAGCATCTAAAATATAGGGGATGGAAATAGCCACGTTATTTTCTTTGGCTGCAATATGCGGTGCAACCGGTGCTTCAAATACATACGGGTTTATCAATTCATAGGGAATATCCAAACCACAGGCATCAAGGAGTAACTGCGCATCTTCATTGCGTAGTTCACCACTATCATAAGTGCCTCCGCTGGCGACTGGCTTCATCACCGCAACCTTTTTACCCTGATTACGTATCGCATGTACCAGAGCAACGCTAAAGTGAGTTTTACCAACATTTGTATCAGTACCGGTTATAAAAAAACCTTTATTCATTTTTATCCCTGTCTACAGGCTTAATGGTAAGCTAAATTTCTATTCTATATTCATTGTAATACAAGTAGACTTTAGTTTATGACTAAACAGCCCAACATGAAACAACGCCAATATATGGCTCTCGGCCCATTGCTGGCACTGGCAGGAATATTTATTAACCCGATAGCCAGTACCATTGCGCCATTAGTACTATATTTTATCTTTCGCACTAAGCGACCGAACATTGCAACAATCGCACTGCGCACCGCTGATCTCGCTTTTAGTACTCAATTGTGGCTGGTCTTAATCAGCCTAGCCTTTATGCTCGCCATTTCAATGAACCTTGTTGTAACTGCTGATGTTCAGCAAATGATGACGATGGCAACAATGATTATTTTAAGTATTTTTGTTGTCTCGCTTGCGATGGCTATTTATCAGGCCTTTAAGGGCAAGGTTTATAAATATCTCTTTTCTTTCAGGATAGCTGAGCGTGTATTAAACCCGGTTGATAAACGTACTAACAGCGATAACGATTAGAATAAAAAATCACCAAGTCGTGCAGTACTTTTATTATTATCATATCTAGGCGCAATGTCATTCACCATGGCTAAAAATAATTCGGCCGTGGCGATTGCATCCATTAAAGCATTATGTGCTTTGTAGGCTGGCATATTTCGCGACTTACGCAAATTAAACAACCGTAAATCATTATTGCTATACGCTAAATTGTGTCGTTCTAAACTACGTTTCGCTAATGCCTGCGTATCTATATACGGTATAACAAAGTCACTCGCATATAAGTCCTGGCATATTTTAGTTATAAACCCTAATTCTATTTTTGCATTATGAACCAATATTACTTTACCACTTATACGCTCAAGTAATAACGGCATTGCCTGAGCAATACTCATGCCGGCTTTTATCTTGTCATCGGTAATTTGATGTATAGCTATGCTTTGTGTAGGAATATTTTTTTTAGTCTGAATAATCTGATGCCAGCAAGACTCCAGCTTTATCCCCATGCACTCAATGTTAACAACACCAATGCTAACAATTTTATCTTTGCGCGGGTCGAGACCGGTTGTTTCAATATCAAGGGAAACCAGTTGCATATCATAAGTAGAACCCTGCTTATTTGGGAAAGGCTTTGCTAAAAAATCTTTCATGACAGAAGATGTTGCTGTTGCTAATAACCGCCGACGTACAAAGTTTTTACCAAAAATTTTATAAATATTGATAAACGACATTATGCAGGTGGATAACGGCTTTCAAAAAATTGCTGCATTGTTTTTATAATAGCAAAAGAATCTTTTAAATGACTTTTTTCAAGACCAGACAATTCTTTAGGCGAAACATAGTTATCAACCTGCACGCCGCTACGGATTTGTTCGGCCTGATGCCGAATGCGCGACGACGCTATAAATTCCAGAGCATCGATTAAGTTGTCGCGCATTTCTGCGCTTAATACCTTGCTATCAAAAGCGGCATTGAGTCTATCCACTGTATTTATAGCGTTAATCCCCGATTTTAAAGCAAGTACCCTGGCAATGTCGACAATAGGAACAATACCTCTAATTTTTAAGTCCAGGGTATTTTTATGCGTATCATCGTGCACCATTACAAAGTTGCGGAAAAAACCTAAGGGGGGTTGATGCTTTAAGGCGTTGGCCACCATATTTGTAATAAAGCTCTGGTTACCTTTAGTATGCTTTAACACTCTGCTTTGTAAATTTGTTAATAGCTCGGCATCACCATAAACTGCACGTAGATCGAAAAAGATACTGGATAGCATTAATGCTTTTGGTTCGGGGTTGCCAATCCATTTGTCGAAATACTGCTGCCATACATTAACAGGCTGACACCACTCGGGATTCGTCGCCATTGCATTGCCGGGGCAATAAACATAACCACAGGCAGCAAGTCCATCACTGACAAATTTTGTTAGTTGTTTAAAGTATGCCGCATGTTCAGCTTGATAGTCATCTGAAATAATCAGCGCATTATCCTGATCAGAATGCGATGTTTGTTCATTGCGTGCCTGTGAACCACTCGCAACCCAGACATAACTGACTGGCGTTGCACCATATTGCGCTTCGGCAAGTTCCAGTAAACGACAGGTTATCGCATCGGTAATGGAAGAAATAACTTCACCAATATGCTTGGCTGTTGCACTGGAAAGTGAAAGCTGTAATTGCAACTCAGGCAAACGAGTATTTATTTTTTCCAGTGCCTCAACAGAGTTTGCCTTTACAATATCGGTCGCAATCAATGCCGGGCTGGTGCTTAAGTGTCGAACCACATCGGAGGTTGTTAATATGCCAACAGGCTTATTATTTTTTAATAGTGGTAGATGCTGGACCTGTTTACGCGTCATCACAAGCAAAGCTTCAGACAGTAAGGTTGAGTCCGTTACCGTTTCTAAATCACTGCTCATAATAACGCTAACAGCTTGGCCTAACGCTATGCCTTGTGCAACGCACCGTGAGCGAATATCCCTGTCGGTTAACAAGCCAGTAAGCTTGTTATTAGATGTAACCAGAATCGCTGATACTTGCTCTTCGGTCATTATTTTTGCTGCTTGCTGAATACTGGTTGCTTCGTCAACAATAACCGGGAGCCGGTCAGTTAAACCACTTACCTCCAGCTTCATCGCGCTCAAGTCACGCATATTCTCGGTGTGGGTATATTCGACCGCATCACGGAGGCGTTCATTTATCGAGCGATTAAAGTGTCGGTCAAAAATAGCTGACTTTTTTCGTAGTTGTGCTAAAAAATCACAAGTTAGCATATAGACCAAGCTATCTTCTACGGCATGACCGTTAATAGTAGGGTCAAGCTTAACAGCATCACAGTCACAACTACATTGCGACGAATAAATATCACCTTCTGCCAGTTTATCGATTAACTGCGCATCGCTATCACGAAACTCGATAGCGCCGGAACGAATAATATAAAGATTACTCCCGGCATCAACAGTACCTTGCTCAGGAAAAACCTGGCCACGCCGGAAATAACGAATGGTTAATTTTTTTGGCAGGCTATCGAGCAGTGAACTATCCAGCACATCAAACGGAGAATAACGCCGAATAAAATCTCTAATTTCAAGAAGTTCGATTTCCATACCTTATGTTATAACGTAATTTATAATTAAATTCACTGCTGCCACGTTAACTTATGAACAGGATTTTTTTATGAGGTATACATAAGCAAATATTTGATTTCTAGACGTGAAATGGGTGTGAGTTGGTCATTGCAAGCGATAGCGCGGCAATCTTGCTGGAATATACCTCATATAAACTAGATTGCCGCGCTATCGCTCGCAATGACCAGGTTTTCTATAGGTCAGTACAGGAGTTTGAAATTAACGTGACAGCAGTGAATTTAATTATATTTAAATAATAAAAAACCCTATCCAGTGATAACCAGATAGGGTTTTAATACTTCATGAACTTACTTAATGTTCTGAAGCCGTACCCGAACCCGAAGGTATACGAATATCTTCAACAAGGTGTTGAATATGCTCTGGTGGTGCTGCGGTCACTTTAGAAATACCAATCGCAACCGCAAAGTTAGCTAAGGCACCAACACAACCAAAGGCATTAGGAGAAATACCAAAGAACCAGTTTGCAGGCATATCACCCAGGAACGAAGTACCCGGTATAAACATAATGCCTTTATGCTGGAACACATACAGCATGGTAATACCAATACCCGTTATCATACCGGCAACCGCACCCGTTCGATTAACACCTTTATTAAAGATCCCCATCATCAACGCAGGGAAAATAGAGGATGCTGCTAAACCAAAAGCTATTGCTACCGTGCCTGCTGCAAAATCGGGTGGATGCAAACCAAAATAGCCTGCCAGCGCAATGGCACCTGCCATGGCTATCCGCCCGGCCATCAACTCATCGCGCTCGGATATGTCAGGTTTAAACATACCTTTCAGTAAATCATGCGAGATGGACGATGCTATCGCAAGTAATAAACCCGCTGCGGTAGACAACGCTGCAGCTAAACCACCGGCAACCACTAAGGCAATTACCCAGTTAGGTAGGTTAGCGATTTCAGGATTGGCCAATACCATAATATCCCGATCGACTTTGACCATTTCATTGCCTTTCCAGCCATACGATTCGGCTTTGCCAGCAAAGTCTTTATTCTTATCGTTATAGTATTGAATACGACCATCGCCGTTCTTGTCTTCAAATTTTAACAAGCCGGTTGCTTCCCAGTTTTTAAACCACTGAGGACGTTTTTCGTATTCAATATTGGAAGTAGCTTCACCAACAGGACCAGTTTGAATAGTGTTCATTAAATTCAAACGAGCCATTGAACCAACCGCAGGAGCAGTGGTGTAAAGAATGGCAATAAAGACTAAAGCCCAACCCGCTGTCGCACGCGCATCTTTCACTTTAGGAACAGTGAAGAAACGAATAATTACGTGAGGTAAGCCGGCTGTACCAATCATTAACGTTAGGGTGTATGCAAACATATTGAGTTTGCTACCCAGCACCTGGGTGGTGTATTCATTGAACCCAAGTTCGGAAACAACCAGATTCAGTTTATCCATCATATAAGTACTACTATCGGCCATGGTACTTAAAATACCCAGTTGAGGAATCGGGTTGCCGGTAATATTTAATGAGATAAAAATCGCAGGCACAGTATAGGCAAAAATTAAAACACAGTACTGTGCAATTTGCGTATAAGTAATACCTTTCATGCCGCCCATAACCGAATAGATAAACACGATACCCATGCCTATATACAGGCCAGTGTCATAATCTGTTTCTAGGAAGCGTGAGAAAGCCACGCCGATACCTTTCATTTGACCAATGACATAAGTAATCGAAGCCAAAATCAAACAGATAACCGCCACCACTCGTGCGGTACGTGAGTAATAACGTTCACCGATAAATTCCGGTACGGTAAACTTGCCGAACTTACGTAAGTAAGGTGCAAGCAGCAAGGCTAACAAAACATAGCCACCTGTCCAGCCCATTAAAAAGACCGATGCACCATAACCATTAAAAGCGATTAGCCCCGCCATGGAAATAAACGATGCGGCTGACATCCAGTCGGCTGCCGTTGCCATGCCATTTGCAACAGGGTGTATACCTTTACCTGCCACATAAAATTCACCCGTGGTTGATGCACGCGCCCAAAAGGCAATACCTATATATAAGGCAAACGTGACACCAACGAAGGTGTAAGTAATTGTTTGTAAATCCATGAATAGCCCCCTAGTCTTCGTGAACGTCGTATTTACGGTCCAATGCATTCATTTTTTTTGTATAAACAAAAATCAATACCAGGAACGTATAGATAGAACCTTGCTGAGCAAACCAGAAGCCCAGGCCAACGCCACCCACTCGAATCACGTTTAAGCTGTCCACCAAGATGATGCCAAATAGAAATGACACGACAAACCATATTGAAAGTAGAATGGCGACAAGTCGTAAATTCTCCTTCCAGTAATCACTATTACTCATTATTTACTCTCCCCCGAAGTGACTATTCGATAATACGTATAAAATAGAAATGTTTTTATGTTAAAAATACTACGAATGAATATAACAACTTGGTATATGAAAGCAATAGTGTTTATCGTTATAAAAAAATATTAATATTTGCTGATATAATTAAACATACACTACTATTGGTTCGGTAAGCGATTATAATTAGCCTCAACAACGCAGCAGAAGAAAGTAAATAATTTTCGAGACTGTAAAGATAGAAAACTATCTTGCGCGTAACAAGAGCTTAGTTAATCAATAGAATAAACCACTTCTAAATCTCAAGGAGAACAGCTTATGAGTAAAACAGTATCAGGAAGTTGCTTATGCGGCGAAATTACATATCAGTATTCCGGCGAAGTCAAAGTTTTTCAATACTGCCACTGCAGCCGCTGTCAAAAATTCACCGGATCGGCACATGCATCAAATATTATTATTGATCCCGAACATTTTGAATGGCTAAAAGGAAAAGACCTGGTTGGACGATATGAGCTCCCTGAAGCAAAACACTTTGCCACTTCGTTCTGCAAAAAATGTGGCTCCTCGCTACCCTGGTTAACAAAAAGTGCTAAAGCGATGATTGTTCCAGCAGGTACCCTCGATGACGATCCTCAAGTTAAGCCAATCCACAATATCTATACTGCGGATAAAGCACCCTGGTACGAAGAAGCTTCAAGTTTAAAACAATATGATGAGTTGCCAATAAAAACATAAGCTAAAGCTTAAGCACTAAAGTCAACAGTAACTTTATCAGTATCAGCAGCCCATGCATGACCATAAACTATTTCATAACTCATCGGCAACACACCATCTTTACGAAAAGCTTCGTACTCTACCACCATGGCCTGTAATCTTTTTTTACCAGTTAAACTATGCCGCCGACCATTTAAAACATTATGTGCGCCGATGGTTTTTAAATCGCGCATAATCTGGTAAACGTCTTTATAAGTTACCGTAATGGTTTCGGTATCCATTACTGGATCGGCAAAACCTGTTTGCAGCAGGGTATCGCCAAAGTGATGCATATCGATAAAGCTATTAACGTGGTAATCATCATCTACTTTATACCAACAATGTCTTAATTCTTTTAATGCGTCAGGGCCAAAGCTGGTAAATAAAATACAACCACCGGGTTTTAAAATGCGTTTAAATTCTTCGAAGGCCTTTATATAGTCATTGCACCATTGCACTGTTAAGCTCGATACAATTAAATCCACACTATTATCTGCCAGCGCAATATATTCAACATCACATGATAAATATTGAATGCGCGAATGATTATTTGATTTCTTGCGTGTTTGTTGCAACATTGCCTGCGCGATATCAAGTGCAATAACTTCTGCCTTAGGATAACGCTCAACAAGATCCAGGCTGCAATAACCAGTACCCGCTCCCGCATCTAAAATAGTAACC
This sequence comes from uncultured Thioalkalispiraceae bacterium, assembly GCA_964504295.1. Taxonomy (GTDB): domain Bacteria; phylum Pseudomonadota; class Gammaproteobacteria; order UBA6429; family Thiohalophilaceae; genus SZUA-37. The sequence continues at coordinate 19,151 of CAZDEC010000041.1, read as the reverse complement.
GGCTCAATCAACATATAGTCCAGCCGCTCAACTAAGCGCGTTGCAACTTCGCGTTGTAGTATGGCAGCTTCATCATATTTTTCGGCTGCCTTATCAAAAGCACGTCGTGATAAAGATTTGTTTACATAAAAATCCGGTTCGGTCATCGTTTACTCTTGGTTATATTTATTGATAACATGCATAAATTGTTCAGGGTGTGAAATAAAAGGCGCATGCCCGGCACCTTGAATCAGTTCACATTGTGCATTTTTAAATAAGGGCTGCATGGCTTCTGCTGCCTGATAGGGCATAAGACGGTCGTGTTCACCGTTTATCATTAATACTGGCTGTTCAATAGTATGAAGCTTTGCGGTTAAATCACAATTTTTTAAAATATCGAGTCCATTACGCAATGCTTCTATTGAAGGCATAGGACGGCAGGCGATTGATGCTTTTAATATTTTCAAGGGTTGCTTGTAATCCTCAACGCCGAACATTTGCAGCGCCATAAACTTATCAACGGTTTTTTTATAGTCCTGTTCCAGTTGCATTGCGAAGCTATCTAATACGGCAATATCCAGCCCATACGGCCAGCTCTGTTTTTTACAAAAGCAGGCGTTCGAGGTAACAAGAATCAATTTCTTAATGCTGTTAGGTAAGTAACTCAAATAGTCCAGTGCAACTAGGCCACCTAATGACCAGCCTAATAAAATAATATCATCCGATTCAATGCGGTTAATCAGTTGCTGTAATTCTTCGCGCATATTATCTAATGAAAATGATGCACTGCTTTTACTTTGCGATTCACCGTGGCCTAACATGTCGACCGTATAACAATAAAACTGTTTTTCTAATTGCGACAAAATGCTTTGCCAAACACCACTGTGCAAACCCCAGCCATGCAGTAAAACTAATGGCCTTCCCGAACCTGATTCTGTAACAGCTAACATAACTGTGCACTTAAAGCCGCTAACAAACGTTCGATATGTGTAGCAGTATGGTTTGCGGAAAAAGTAATACGTAAACGTGATGTGTTTTTCGGTACCGTTGGCGGCCGTATCGCACTAATTAAAATACCGTCTTGTTGCAAGGCACTGCTTAAAGCAAGCGCCTTATCTGCCGAGCCGATTATTAACGGCTGTATTGCTGAATGTTGTCCATACTCAGGCGCGGCTGCAACCGGTATGCCTCGTTCAACACAACCATCACGAAACAGTTGAATATTATTTTGTAATTTTTCTCTTAGCGCATCAGCTTGTTGTATCAGCTTTAAACTTGCCCGTGTTGCCTCGGCAACGGCGGCTGGCATGGCCGTGGTATAAATATAACTGCGTGAAAAATTAATCAGGTTTTCAATAAGAGCTTCACTACCAGCAACAAAGGCGCCAAAGGTGCCAAAGGCTTTACCAAAGGTAGCCACAAAAATGGGCAAGTCTATTTCTGAAATAGTGTCGGCTTGCTCTTCAATAATACCACGGCCTGTTTTACCCAATACGCCAATGCCATGTGCATCGTCAATCATTAAAATAGCATTGTGTTTTTTCGACATGCTTGTCAGTTCTGTAAGGCTGGCCTTATCGCCATCCATACTGAAGACACCATCGCTAATAATAAATTTATTTTCAGCCGTTGACTTACTTAACTGCATATCGAGTGAGGCTATATCCTTATGTGCATAGCGCGTTAATTTAGCACGCGATAATAAAGCAGCATCAATCAATGAGGCGTGGTTTAACCTGTCTTCAAAAATTTCATCTTGTCTATCCGCCAGGGCACTCACTACACCCAGGTTAGCCATATAACCAGTAGAAAAAAGCAGTACGCGTGCTCGCCCCATAAATTCCGCCAGCTCCTCTTCTAAGGCATGGTGTGGTTTTTGGTGCCCGCTAACAAGTTGCGACGCACCACTGCCCACACCGTATTCATCGACTGCTTTTTTAAAAGCCTGTTTAACATCGGGGTGATTAGCTAAACCGAGGTAATCGTTGCTGCAAAAATTAATTAGCTTTTTGCCCTTAATACTTAGCGTGACATCTTGTGATGTTTCAACCAGGCGACGAGTTCGGTACAGCTGTTGCTGTTGCAGGTTTTGAAGCTTGTCGTTTAGTTTTTTATTGAAACTCATGACCATAGACTCTGTCATTGCGAGCGATAGCGCGGCAATCTTGCAACGTCATACCACGCATCATTAAGATTGCCGCGCTATCGCTCGCAACGACCATATTTTACTAACTTTATTTTCTTCGTCTTCTTTGTGATTAATAAATCGATATAAACAGGATCAAACCGCCTCAACACCCAACCGCTCAAACAATTGCTTGTCGGTGTTTTCACTCGGGTTAGGTGTAGTTAGTAATTTGTCACCATAAAAAATAGAATTAGCACCGGCCAGAAAACACAGTGCCTGCATTTCGTCGCTCATATTTTCCCGGCCTGCCGATAAACGCACATGCGATTTCGGCATCATAATTCTAGCAACCGCAACGGCTCGTACAAATTCTATTGGGTCAAGTTTTTCTGAATCTGCTAGAGGCGTGCCTTCTACTTTAACAAGTAAATTAATCGGCACACTTTCCGGGTGATGCTCTTGATTGGCTAACTGTTGCATTAAACCATAACGGTCTTTTTCAGCTTCGCCCATGCCAAGGATACCGCCGCAGCAAACATTCATTCCTGCATCACGTACATGCATAATGGTATCTAAACGGTCTTGATAAGTGCGTGTAGTAATAACCTCACCGTAATATTCTGGCGAGGTATCTATATTGTGATTGTAATAATCCAGCCCAGCTTCTTTCAAGCGTACACTTTGTTCCGCATTGAGCATACCTAAGGTGACGCATGTTTCTAAACCGATTGACTTCACCGCTTTAACCATTTCAATCACCGGCTCTAAATCTTTGTCTTTTGGGCTGCGCCATGCCGCACCCATGCAAAATCGGCTGGAACCATTTGCTTTAGCTTGTTTGGCTTTTTCGATTACTTCATCAAGTGGCAGCAGGGCTTCTGGCTCAACTTTAGTTTCAAAGCGAACGCTTTGTGGGCAGTAGCCACAGTCTTCCGGGCAACGCCCGGTTTTAATGCTTAACAGGGTACTCACTTGCACTTCGTTAGGATTAAAAAATTCACGGTGCATCGTTTGTGCTTCGAAGAGTAAATCACTAAACGTTTTTTTGAATAATGTTTTAACTTCATCAACCGTCCAGTCATGCCGAATTTTTTTATCTATATTAGATTCAATCATCGTATCTACATTCGCGTTCATTCTGCGTCCTCATTTTCAACAGTAACATCCTGCCATTGCTCTTTATTAATTTTCATCAAGCTATAAACATTCAGGGGGATAAGTATTGCGGCAGAAATGCCCCAGGTAATAAGCCAATATACAAGCTCGGTGCCAAAAAAAGTGGCCACCACCACCACAAACCCTAAAATCGCATAAAACTGATAAGCGCCTTGCTGGGTGTAATAGCCCACTCTTGGATTTGGGTGATGACGATTCATCGCATACACCACCATGGAGGCACCAAACCAGAAAATACCCAATGGGAAAGGTATAATCATGGAAATAAGATTTCCATAGCTAAACAAGCGCGCTGTTTTTTGTGCCTGTCGGCCTGTAATTATTCGGCTATGTTGATCTTTAATGGGTAGATCTTTATTGGGCTGGTCTTTATTGGCTTGCGTATCGGGCATATTAATGGCTTCATTTTCGGTTATGGCTTTACTGAAAAGCTCGAAATAGAGCAGGATCTTAGCGGCCTGCCACAACTTGTCAACCTTTTAATTTTACAAGTTAACAGCTAAAAATGACTAATTTAAACAACCTGCGCTATAATAAACAGCTATCGAGCCTTTCAGGGAAGAAAGAGATGCTAAAGCAGATAACACAGCCTATTCGCCGCTGGCTAACACAACACAAACTACTGCAACACACCTGTCCCTTATGTAAGGAGCCTTGTCGCCAACGTATTTGTAGCGCATGCTATAAACTGTTGCCACGTATCCAACAACAGTGTTTTCAGTGTGGTTTACCCCTGGAAATGGCCGACACCACCAACAATACGCTTCGCTGTGGCCAGTGTCTCAAATCCCCACCCGCCTTTGATCTCTGCATTAGCCCTTACCATTATGCTCTGCCCATCAACCAGTTTATTACCCAGCTTAAATTTCGGCAGCAACTCTATTATGCGCCGGTGCTTGCCGAGTTACTTATGGCTAAAATCGAGCAACATGACGAAAGCCTACCGGAGTGTATTATTCCTGTTCCACTGCATAAAAAACGACTCAGGGAACGTGGTTTTAACCAGGCACTGGAAATTGCTCGGCCAATCGCCAAACACTATGGCATTAAACTCGATACCCACTGTTGCAGCCGAACCGTTTCAACCCTGCCGCAAATGGAACAAAACAAAAAAACACGCAAAAAAAATATCCGCAATGCCTTTAGCGTTGCGGATACTTTTAATTACAAAGATATCGCGATTGTAGACGATGTTATGACCACCGGGCATACACTCAACGAACTTGCACGCGTGTTACTTGCACACGGCGCAAAACGTATCCAGGTTTGGGCGGTTGCCCGTTCTTAATTGCCGCTAGGCTCGCTTTGTTCTCATTGCAGAAAACAAACCTAAAAGACCGAACATAAACAAATAAAGAGAATAAGATTCTGCTACGTTTGTGTTACGCACCATATAAATACCAAACTGTTTTACACCCAAGTCGAGCTTATCATCATAATTAGTATAATAACTTAAGCCAAAAGCACGCCAGGTAGGCGAAACAACGAGCCCGGAAAAATCGTCCTGAATAACATCACCACCAATATTTGTAAATGCTGCATTTGCACTGCTTACAAACCCAAGTAAGAAAATAACTGCAAATAATTTATTCATTCCCACACCCATTTTTTGTATTTTGATATTACAGCCACGCTATTGGGAAAATCATCCACCATATATTACCCAAACAGGTTAACCATTTTCATATTATTGGGATAAACTGAAACCCGGCTCTCTTTAATATGGATCTCGATAAGGTAAATTATTGCTCAATTTGTTGCCATATCTGGCTTTAATAGGTATTTAACCTGAACTCGGGATAAGAAAAAAATCAGCTAAATTCCGAGAAAGTTAGGATAGGAGACTGGGATCGCTCATTAAAGACCGTTTGCCGCATGGACGCGGCAATCGAGCAGCCATGGACGGCGTTTTTTGCGTGTCTTTAGTGAGCGATCCCAGTCTCCTATCCGAGGTATTAGCATTATTTTTCTTATCCCGAGTTCAGATTATTTATCTAAATTACGCGAACTAAAACCATGTCCGACAAGTAGCACGTAGAATAAATTGGCCTTAATTCAAATTAGTATGGACTTGATCTAGATCAATGTTTTTAATATGCCTTACGCCATAATTTAAAAACATACTATCTAAAGGGGATTAACCATGATGTACCAAGAAGGCGATAAAGACATTTTAATGAACGTTGGTAAAACCGTACTTGTCTTACTTGGCGTAATGACAGCCGCGATTATTATTGCCAACATGGTTATTTAAATATCCGTTTAATTTTCATTTTGCTTAACTAGTCATTGAGCTCCTCTAACCGCTTAACCTTCGGGTTAGTCGGTTTTTTTAGCTTGTACAGCAAGCATAAAAAAACCCGCTTCCGCGGGTTTTTTACTTTTACAGCTAAGAGCTAACTAGCAGCTTTTCGTCTTCCATAACCCAAACCTGCTAAACCTGCCAGCATTAATAATAACGAAGCTGTTTCTGGTACCGAAGCAGGAGGCGGCGGTGGTGCTAAAGTAGATTTATACAACCACCCCCCCCTAAGCGAACTGCCTCTATCGCGTTCTAAACTACTGCCACCAATCAAATTAGAGTTCGAGTTTAGGCCATTAATAAATAGAGATGCCTCAGTAGTATAGTCGCTCGATGAGGATGAGCGCATAAAACCTTGTTGCATATTTGTAAAAGGCCCGCCAGGCGGCCCAAGTAAGACAGAACCAAAATCAATCAGAAAGCCTTGCATCTCGCTATTAAGCGGGGTATAGCTGGCCGGTGAAGAAGCAATACTAATGGTTTCAGTAAAATAACTGTTAAGCACCTCATCCACATCGGTAAAGCTTGCCCAGGTGTAACCCGTTAAATCAAGCGCACCCAGTGAACAATTCGCGACCTCACATGCACCAGTCGTTGTATCAAAAATCGCATCAAACTGATTCCAGCTATAGCCAAAGGTATCGCTCACCTTTAACCAGTCATTGTCACCAATAACAACCGCCTGGGCCGACCCAAAAAACGTTGCGAGTAAGAGAAAGATTATTCCAAGTTGTTTTTTCATTTTGCCCTGCCCTGGTTTTTAATGTTAAAGATTTAGAAACAGTCTAGACTATTATTTGATTTACCACTATCACCCAAACGGGTTAACCCACTTCCATGTTTTAGAAAACAACAATTGTTATTCAAGTGCTTCCCTAGCTAGTATCACTAAATACTCAAGTTTTTTTAGCTTGTAAAAACGGACTATCGACAAGCGTAATTATCAAAAAACTTTTCGTCTTCTGTAACCCAAACCCGCTAAGCCAATCGCCAATAACATCAACGATGTTGTTTCAGGTACTGAAGTTGGTGTGTTCTGTGAAATCATAGTTGTCGTAGTCGGTGGCGGATTGATTGTGTTAGATGGAGCAGATGGACCTGTTATTGTTGGAGGAGAAGAAGGAGGAAGTACGATAACCGGGTTGGATGGACCTGTACCTGTTGTTGTAGTGGTGGTTGGCGGTACGATAACGGTGTTATCTGTCTTATACAACCACCCCCCTTTTACGCTATTACTGAAAAGAAACTCTTCAAGTATAATGCCTACTGTCGAAAGTTGCGTACCCTGAGTAGGAAAAACTTGCTGAGATGCAGCAATGTACTCATTAGACAAAGGCCCCCGTACAGCACCATATTGATAACTCACAGAAGTTCCTGGAAAGTCTTCTACGGCAAATCCAAAATCTGTCAGGAAATTAACCATTTGAGGATAGTCGATAATAGAAGTTGTATCTCTATCATTAGTACCAATGGTTTCGGTAAAATAAGAGCTAAACACCCCGTTGGCGACTTCGGTGACACTTGCCCACTTATAACCAGTTACATCGAGTGCCCCCCCAAGTAAACAGCCGGCAACGTCACATTCACCTGTGTTGGTGTCAAAAATGGCATCAAAGGAAGCCCAGCTATAGTTAAAGGTATCGCTCACCTTTAACCAATCTTTATCGCCGATAACAATCGCCTGTACCGAACCAAAAAATGTTGTGAGTAATAAAAAGATAATTCCAAGTTGTTTTTTCATTTTGACCTGCCCTGGTTTTTAATGTTGAAGATTTAGAGACAGTCTAAACTATTACTTAATTTACCACCATCACCCAAACGGGTTAACCCATTTCCATATTTCTGCAAGCAACGATCGTTATTCAATTATTTCCTGCGTATAATTCCAGCAGAACATTAAATAATAGAGAGTAAACACCAATGTGGGATGAACGCTACGCCGCTGAGCATTATATTTACGGCACAAAACCTAATAAATTTTTAGCACAAAACTTTACTGAAATCCCTAAAGGCAAGGTGCTCTGCCTGGCCGATGGTGAAGGGCGTAACTCGGTATTTTTAGCCAGGCAAGGTTATAACGTCACGGCGGTCGATGCTTCAGCCACCGGCATTGAAAAAGCCAGGAAGCTTGCGCAAGATAATAAGGTGAACGTTGACTATATTCATGCCGATTTAGCCCACTACAAACTGGCTGCAGAACAGTGGGAGGGCATCGTTTCTATCTTCTGTCATATACCTGCCGATATACGTATTCCTTTACATCAAAATATTATAACGGCACTTAAGCCACAGGGTATTTTGCTGCTTGAAGCTTACACACCCGAGCAACTTAAACACGGCACCGGTGGGCCGCCAACAGCTGAGCTCACCATGACAGCAGATATTCTAAAACAGGAATTAAAAGGTTTAGAATTTAATTTGTTACAGGAACTTGAACGTGACATTGTTGAAGGTAGTCACCATACCGGGCTGGGCGCGGTTGTGCAGGCGATAGCTCGCAAAAATAATTAACCTGAACTCGTAATTCGCAAAGAATTTAACCCCGAAGAACACAGAGGACACGAAGAGGTCAAAAGATTGTTAACACACTTCTGTCCCGATAACTTATTTGCGAGCTCAACTACAAGGACATGGAATCGGCCGTGCTGACTAACGGACCGTCTGCTTCACGGATGAAGCAGTCGAGCGGCCAGGGATGGCATCTTTTGCGAGTCCGTTAATCAGCACGGCCGATTTCATGTCCGGCGGTGTTAGTATTATCACACACGTAAACATACATGTTCTTTGTGTCCATCGTAGTTAATAAAAACTTAAATCTGGAACCATTATGAAATATTCATTAATATCATTTGTTAGTTTTATACTATTTATAAGTCTATCAACAGCAAATGCAAATCAACCCGATGACTCTGTTTACACCGATGGCGGCAGCAGTAAAAGTGCACTGATACTAGCTCATGGCCGCGGCAAAAACCCAACCTGGAAGGTCGTTGAACCTTTGCGACTTGATGTCAGCGAACAATTGGCTTATCACACCCTTTCACTTCAAATGCCAAACAAAGACAAATACTGGGAAAGTTATGCCGACGATTTTCCCACTGCGTATGTTTTATTTCAGCAAGCCATTGAGTTTCTGCGAAAAGAAAAAGGCGTCACTAAAATCTACCTGATGGGACATAGCATGGGCAGTAGAATGGCTAGTGCTTTTGTCGCCCAATATCCAGCTCAGAAAATTAATGGACTGATTGTTGTTGGCTGTCGTAACAATGGCGATGCACCACTGTCCTGTTCGGAAAATTTAAGCTCGGTGAAAATTTCTGTGTTGGATATTTGGGGCGGTGATAATACTAAAGATATCGATGCAGCATTTGAACGCGAAAATTTAAAATCAGCCAAATATACGCAGATTGAAATTGCCGATGCCAATCACAAATTTGATGATGTAGAAACAGAATTTGCTTCAGCGGTAATCAGCTGGTTGAAAGAGCAGAATTAATCTTAAACAAAGAGATTTTAAAAATTATAGTAAAAATCAACAAACGGGCCAGCCGTTTCACTGCTGGTGGTTATATTCTGAAAGGCATTTAAGTGAAGTTGTTGATATTGCCAGCCACCGTTTAAGCCAAAACCACTACGCGACTGATACGTTAACATTGCCTTATAATCGAAGGCCGTACTGCTATCGAAAACCATATGCTTTCCTTCAATACCCGCAGACAAACCCTTCCAGGGCAGCTCATAAAGTGCCGTTGCGTACATCATTGGCAAGGTTGCACTGTAAGTCGACGAAGTCACCACACCGGATGCATCTGTGCTTTCTGCTATCCCATTTATAAATTTAATATTTAAACCAAGATCAAAATTAAACTTGCCACTTTGAAAGGGGTAGAAAAATGTTGCGTCGTATTGACTCAACATCTTGCTGTCTAATGAATATTTCGTGTTCTGAGGCGATAACGCTAAATTGTCAAATTCATTGGTTTGAAAAGAATCATTACTAAAACCCTGACCATAACCCAAACCTTGTCCAAATTGATTTAGAGCGGAAGTTCGGCGTTCAAATTTAACATTTAGATGCAGGGGATCTTCACGCCAGTTACTCAGGGAATTTTCTGCTTGCACAGAGTAAGCAGATGCTAAGTTGACCAAAGCACCGAACGCTATTGCTGCAAGAAGTTTATTCAGATAATTTCTGTTTACCACAACCTGTTCCCTAAAAAATACGCCTTTCCATCGCCTGACTTTCTACCGTCTAAAACTCTACTTTACTCGTAACAGCCCATCCAGAGCTGTGAACCAGTTCACGGCAATTGTGAAATTATGCTTAAGACTAATGACTCATTCTGATGTTGAATAAGAGTAGCTGAAACTAAGGCTTTTTCCATCACAAAATGAATAAAATTTGTGGTAATTTTTGCTACTTTTAAATTATATTTTGCGGATGACCTTGACAGAAATGCAGTGGCCTAAAAATTGCCACGTTCCAGTAGATAATGAAAAACAAGCCCGACAAAAATAACCAGTCCAAACCAGTTATTATTTAAAAAAGCCGCCAGACATTTTGATGGTAACCTGTTTTTAATCAGTTTTTGCTGATAAAGTGCAAAACCCGCCGCCGCTGCAATGCTCAGATTAAACACCCAACCCATTTGCAGTTGCTGACCAATAAAATATAAGCCAAGTAAAACAATTGCTTGCAGCATGGCTATCATCACTTTATCCATGTCGTCGAATAATATCGCCGTCGATTTAACACCGGCCTTAAGATCATCCGCTCTATCGACCATGGCGTACATGGTGTCGTAAGCTACAGACCAGACAACATTTACCACAAATAATAGCCATGCCACCTTGGGGATACTATCGGTTTGCGCGGCAAAGGCCATGGGAATAGACCAGCCAAAAGCCATACCCAGCACCACTTGCGGTAAATGAGTGTAGCGTTTCATAAAGGGATAAATGGCTGCCAACAAGGCACCGACAAATGACAGGTAAATGGTAAATTTATTCATTAGCAAAACCAGGGCAAACGCGGCTAAGCACAACGCCACAAAAAGCTTGAGCGCTTCATTGGGCTTAACCTGGCCACTGGCGATAGGCCGCAACTGGGTTCTGGAAACAAGCGGGTCGATTTTTCGGTCAGCATAGTCATTAATCACGCAACCAGCGGAACGCATCAGCACCACACCCGTAACAAAAATAAACAATACCAGTAGATCGGGTTTACCCTCGCCGGCAATCCATAACGCCCACAAAGTTGGCCATAGAAGTAAAAAAATCCCAATGGGCTTATTGAGTCGGGTTAAAAGATAATACTGGTAGAGTCTTTCTTTAAGATGCGAGCTGAGCAAAGTGTTATTCATTTATTTATTATCACACATCCGTATAGCGACTTGCATCTCCATCACCTTGGTCATATTGCATCCACTAATCTCCGTAAATAATCCACTTTCTTAAAGTTTATCTTTACCTTATCAATTTATTTTGTAACCATATAAAAAGTGTGCCATTGAGTAAATTCATGACTAAAACACTCGGTATTAATGCCCGTAACAAATACCAGCAATAATAATAATAACCACGGGCACTTTTCAGATTAAATTAAGGGATCTCATTATGTCTACACCCGTTCCACAACAAATTATACGGCAAGCTCAGCTGCCGTTTGCCGCCCCGTATCACCAATTAGACACAACAGCGGCTTTTCGTTGGCTTAAACTTGGCTGGCAGGATTTTAAACGTGCACCTCGCCAAAGCCTCACCTATGGCTTTATTATGATGCTACTCACCGACCTTGCCGGATATTTCGCGCTAGAATTTGGCAACTTCTATTCAATACTCTCTTTAGTCTTCAGCTTTCTGCTGTTAGGGCCAGGTATTGCAATCGGTTTATACTCTATTAGCTGCCAACTCCAAAAAGGCAAGCAGCCCGTTCTTGGTTATTGCCTGCGAGAAGGCCGTCGTCACTTTGGTAATATCGGTGTGTATATTTTAATGTTGATGGTAGTGTTTTTAATTTGGGCACGTGCCGCATCCATGATCCATGTATTTTATCCCATAGAAACAGACGCAAGTCTGACGAGTTATATAACCTTTCTCGCGATTGGCACAACTGTCGGGGCTATTTTTTCATTTATTATCTTTACAGCCAGTGCCTTTTCATTACCAATGATCATGGACAAAAAAGTGGATACCGTAACTGCCGTCGTGACCAGCGTGAATACCGTGCTACACAATAAAAAAGCCATGCTAGTGTGGGCGGCCTGTATATTTTTAAGTGTGCTATTAAGTTTCATCACTGCCTTTATCGCACTCATTGTACTCTTACCCTTGCTGGGGCACGCCACTTGGCATGCTTATAAGGAAACAATTGATGCGAGTCAGTGGCCGGGGCATGATTAAGTGTTTGCATAACCAAGGGAGAGTACGCTGATTTTTTGAAAAAGGGGCATCCATAAGCACCCTTCTTTAATACGAATACGCCTTCAGCTGACAGTAATATCTATTCTGTTTTGATATAATCGGCTTCAAGTAAAGATGCAAACCATCTATGTGCAGCTGGAATCCAGTGTACGCCATCAAATCCTATGGCATCTGTATTTAAAGCTTCTTTTATAGGTTATTAAGTTCTCCATGCCTCTCTTTTCTCAACTTGTTCAAACATCTGCATACCGACTCGCATCCCCTATCCAACGATGGATAAGCGGTGTAATACATTCAGGGTGATGCTTTACAACATCTTCGGCGGCACTACTGGCTACGGGAATCAGCTCGGCATCACGTTGTAAATCGGCTATTTTTAATAACTGTAAGCCAGTTTGTCTTGTTCCAAGTACTTCACCGGGGCCACGTATTTCTAAATCTTTTTGTGCAATTTTAAAACCGTCGTTTGTTTTGCGCATGGTTTCGAGTCTTATGCGTGCGTTTTGTGAAAGTTGCCCGTGGTACATTAGTACGCAGGCACTTTTCTTTTTGCCGCGCCCAACCCGGCCACGTAATTGATGTAGCTGTGATAAGCCTAGGCGTTCAGCATTTTCTATGACCATTAAACTGGCATTGGGTACATCGACGCCCACTTCAATAACCGTTGTGGCAATCAGTAATTGTAATTCGGCGGCTTTAAACGCCGACATTACCTGTTCTTTTTGTTCAGATTTCATTCTGCCGTGGACCAGGCCTATTTTTAAATCGGGAAAAGCTTCGGTCAGTTTAGTATAAGTATCCTCAGCCGCCTGACATTGTAATACTTCCGACTCTTCAATTAAGGTGCAGACCCAATACACTTGTCGGCCTTGATGGCAGGCTTTAATAATACGTTCAATAATTTCTAGCCGACGAGCATCGGGCAACACCACGGTTTCGACTGGCGTTCGACCAGGCGGAAGTTCATCGATAACCGAGCAGTCAAGATCAGCATAGGCAGTCATGCTGAGAGTTCTTGGGATCGGCGTTGCGGTCATAATAAGTTGATGCGGTGCGGTTTTATTTCCCTCGCCAGCATTATTACCCCCCTTGTTTCTTAACGCTAGACGTTGATGCACACCAAATCGATGCTGCTCATCAATCACAACCAGAGCCAGGTTTTTAAATTCCACATCGTCCTGAAACAAAGCATGCGTTCCGACTGCAAGACCTGCCTCTGCCGAGGCTAACTGACTTAAAGATTCCCGCCGAGGCGCTACTTTTAACTTACCGCTTAGCCATGCCACTTTAATACCGAGTGGTTCGAACCATTGTTTGAAATTGCTATAATGCTGCTCGGCTAATATTTCAGTTGGTGCCATGATAGCAACTTGATACCCCGACTCAATTACCTGCAATGCCGCAAGTGCGGCAACAACGGTTTTACCTGACCCCACATCGCCCTGTACCAGACGTTGCATTGGAAAAGGTTTTAATAAATCGGTTTGAATTGCCTCAAGCACTTTATTCTGCGCATTGGTTAATGCAAAAGGTAAGTTTTTAATAAATTGCGCATTCATCTTTTTGGGCGCATGAATTACACAGGCGGCATCTTCTTTCACCCGCTCACGTAACTGACGCAAACTAAGTATATGCGTTAATAATTCTTCAAAAATTAAACGTTGCTTCATAGGGTGCTTGCTATCGTCTAAATCGGTAATAGAAACATCCGGCGGCGGGTAGTGAATATATTGTATGGATTCCTGTAGTGATGAAAATTTAAACTTGCTTAATATTGTTTCCGGTAAAAAATCGTTTAACGATAAACCGCCTTGCTCTAATAATTTAAAAGCATGGTTAATCATATTGCGCAGACTTATTTGATGTACGCCATCGGTGGTTGGATAAACCGGCGTCAATGTTTCCTCTACCTCGTCGGTAATACCTGCCTCGGCTTGTGCGGCGGATAAAAGTGAGTACTCTGGGTGCGCCATTTCCAGATGGCTGCCACTACGACGCACTTCACCAAAACAACGAATCGTTTTACCACGTTCCAGATTCGCTTTCTGGCTTTGATTAAAATGAAAGAAGCGTAAAACAATTGCACCACTGCCATCACGCACATGACACACTAACATGCGTTTGCGGGCAAATTTTATTTCGGTTAATTCAATCTTGCCCTGTACAACGGCATGATCACCTACACGCAAGCTCCCGATTGGAACAATGCGCGTGCGGTCTTCGTAGCGCAAAGGAAGGTGGAACAATAAATCCTGGGCATGGTGGATACCAAGTTTTGTTAACTTTTCCGCAACCTTGGCACCGACGCCTTTTATTTTTGTGATGGGAGTTAGCGTGTAAATATTTTTTAACCACAACGGATACGACGAATACAACGTAAAAAAATATTTCTTAAATTCAAAAAATATAATTCGAGTTCATTCTATCCTTTGCGCCCCCATTCTTAATTTACAAACGCAACACTCCGTCAAAAAAACAACATTATAAAAAATTATTATCATTGCGCTCGTCGTGTTATTGAAAGTTATAATAAATAACACTGCTGCCCCATTAACTTGATCTAATGTTGTCGAAATGCGAAGCAGTGTCTACGTTTATGATAATACTATCGCCGCCGGACATGGATTGGTAGGGCTGACTAACGGACTCGCTATTTGCCATCCCTGCCTGCTCGACTGCCGCGTCCTTGCGGCAGACGGTCCGCTAGTCAGCCCTACCAATCCATGCCCTACTTTTCATCCTCTGTTTCAAAGTTAACGGGACAACAGTGAATAAAAAACTTGAAAATATACCTTTAGGTACCATTGTAGTTAATGATTTCTTAATACTTACCTAATCACCATCACCGCATCCATTTCAACTTCGGCCGCTTTGGGTAACGATGCAACCCCAATTGCAGCGCGCGCGGGATAGGGTTCAACAAAATATTCTGCCATGGTTTCGTTAACAACAGGGAAGTGAGTTAAGTCGGTTAAAAATATATTCAACTTAGCTATATCTTTTAAATCGCCCCCCGCAGCTTGCGCCACGGCTTGCAGGTTATCGAATACTCTTTTTATCTGTGTTTTAATATCGCCTTCGACCAGCTCCATTGTTTCTGGTACGAGTGGAATTTGGCCGGACAAATAAACCGTATCATTAATTTTTATTGCCTGAGAGTAGGTTCCGATTGCCTGGGGTGCTTTATCTGTATGAATGACTTCACGTGTCATTTTATTCTCCTGAAATATAATTTTTATTGTCTTACCCGATGAATGACATCAACCATGTCGATAGTTTTTAAACGCCGCATGATACGTGCAAGGTGTTGTCTATCTTTAACTTCAACTGTTAAGGTCATGGACGAATGTATGCCATCTCGTTCTTCTATGTCTACATTTAAAATATTTGAATCTAAATCTGAAACAGTTGCTGCGATGGTTGCCAACACGCCACGCTTATTTTTCACCAACAGCCGTACATAAGTTGAAAAATCGCGGGTTAGATCTGGCTCCCATTCAACATCAACCCATTTTTCTGGCTTGCTCTTAAAGTCACTTAGATTTTTACATGCCTGTGCATGAACCACAATACCCTTACCTGCGCTAATAAAACCAAGAATATTATCACCCGGAATAGGTAAACAACATTTAGCAAATGAAACCACCGCGCCTTCTGTACCACGAATAGATAAAGGATAACCTGTTTTAATTTTTTTATGTTCGTCAGTTCCAACTAATGCACGTGCCACCATCATTGGTATATGGTTACCTATTCCCACCTCGGCACATAAATCATTAAAGGTTTTAAAATTTAATTCTTTTAAAGCTTTTTCTATCGCACTGTCTTGTATCTTATCTAATGACGAATCAAATGCTTCAAGATTGCGATTTAATAACCGTCTTCCCAGCTCAACGGATTCATCAAATTGTAGGTTTTTTAACAGCGCTCGAATATTAGTTCGTGCTTTCGCTGTCTTAACAAACTCCAGCCAGCCTGGGTTTGCCTGTGCACCTGGCGCGGTTATGACTTCAATTGTTTGCCCATTATATAACTCTGTGCGCAGCGGTTTTAATCGACGATTAATTTTTACCGCAACACACTGATTGCCCACATCGGTGTGAACGGCATAGGCAAAATCTATTGCGGTGGCACCGCGTGGTAAAACTAAAATATCCCCCCTGGGAGTAAAGACGTAAACTTCATCGGGAAATAAATCAATTTTTACGTTTTCTAAAAACTCCATTGAATTACCGGCATGCTGCTGTATTTCAAGTACGCCACGTAACCACTCGCGGGCTCTTATTTGTGCATTGTTTCCCGTTGCATTAGCATCGCTTTTATATAACCAGTGTGCCGCAATGCCTGCTTCGGCAACACGATCCATATCTTCGGTACGAATTTGTAGTTCGGCCGCCACACCGTATTGAGTATACAAAACCGTGTGCAACGACTGATAGCCATTAGCTTTAGGAATAGCAATATAATCTTTAAATTTACCCGGAACAGGTGTATAAAGATTATGCACCGCACCTAACATGCGATAACACATGTCAACGTCTTCAACGACAATTCGAACGGCATATAAATCCATTACCTCATTGAACGATAACTTCTTGTTACGCATTTTTTTATAAATGCTGTACAAATGCTTTTGTCGGCCGATGACTTCACCCTTTAACTGCATTTCTTCCAGTCGGGTAATAATTGATTGCTCTAATTTACTGATTAGCTCTTTGCGATTGCCGCGTGATTTACGAACGTTTTCTTTTAATATACGTGAGCGCAGGGGGTACATCGCCTGGAAACCTAAATCCTCAAGTTCCAAACGCATACTATTCATGCCTAAGCGATTTGCGATGGGGGCATAAATTTCCAGCGTTTCGCGTGCGATGCGACGGCGTTTATCGGGACGCATCACACCCAGGGTACGCATATTATGTAAGCGGTCGGCAAGCTTGATTAAAATAATGCGAATGTCTTCGACCATCGCCAGCATCATTTTTCTAAAATTTTCGGCTTGTGCTTCCGCTTTACTTTCAAAAGTAATGTTGGTGAGTTTGCTTACGCCATCAACCAGAGTAGCGACTTCTTCGCCAAATTTTTTCTTAAGGGTATCTTTGCTATAACGCGTATCTTCAATAACATCATGGAGTAGTGCCGCAACAATACTACGATGATCCATTCGCATTTCTGTGAGTATTTGGGCAACGGAAAGGGGATGAAAAATATAGGCCTCACCACTAACACGGCGCTGACCTTCATGTGCCTCGGCGCTAAATAAATAGGCCTGGTAAACTTCGGTAACCTGATCTTTTTCGAGATATTCATCAAGCATTTCACAGAGATGCCCGATTCGAAAAGAGATCGGCTCTAGGTCGGATTTATGCTCTGAACTAACAAATTCCTCTGGTTGAGGAATATCTTGCTTTGATTTTTCGATAATCAGGGTCTCCCCTAATCAAGCGAACACAAATGAGTCGAATAGGTGCTATGCAAAATATATAACATGACACACTGCTCGCTCATTGTGTGGTGGGGAATTGGCTAACTTTCTTCCGATGAAGCGGAATCAGCACTGCTTTCGGGTACAGATTCGTCTAATACTGGTGGTGCACCTAAATCGGCGGCGAGTGCAGCAGCCAATGCGGCGGCAACATCTATTTCGCCATCGTTACTGCTGGCTGTTTCAGTCGACGCTTCAGATGTGCCGGAAGTTGTACCTGACTCTGCATTGGTGCTAGCGAATTTTTTCTCTAGTTCTGCGGCTTCAAGTTCAGCGGCGGCTTCTTCTTCGCTTGCCCATTCTGTACTTTCTACTTCTTTCTCATCCAGGATAGCGGCGTCAATTAAACCTTCAGCAATTTCACGTAAGGCAACCACCGTGGGTTTGTCATTTTCAAGTTCGACTAATGGCTCAGCGCCCTGGCTTATTTGTCGGGCACGTTTTGAAGAAATCAAAACTAACTCAAAACGATTTTTTACATTTTTTAAACAATCTTCAACGGTAACACGTGCCATGTAATTTTTACTCCGAAAATCAATAACTTATAATGAATAGTTGCAAATATCCCAATTCAGGATATTGAACCTGATATTATAACGCCATATTGATTAAATCGCTAATTCTATCTTTAATTCATAATAGCCAAAAATGCAAACCATTACTTACGTATTAAGTCATTCTCGTGCCATCGGACATGAAATCGCGATAATAAAACTTACCTCATTCCCGCATGATTTTTGCGGGAATCCAGTAGATTAGGAGTTAGATTACCGCATGGAGGCCTGCCCCTAGCGAAGGCGGGGACGGGAATGACACTACTACCTAGTAACTCTGGTAAATGATTAGTATAGGATTTTATATCCCGAACTAAGATGAATTAAGTTAACGGGCAATCGTGCGATCCGATATTCAAGAAATAAACTCGACACTAATCATTACGATGTCAGTAATGCCTCTAAGACCGATTGCTCACACTTTGCTACTACATCAAGCCGCTGGCGTTGAGCCAGTACAATTGAACGTAACTTTTGAGCGGCTAGATCAAAATCGTCATTAATGACTACAAAATCAAATTCTACATAGTGAGCCATATCGCTAGTGGCATCTTGCATACGACGAGCAATAATTTCATCTGAATCCTGACCTCTTGAATTAAGCCGCTGCTGTAACGCGCTGCGTGATGGCGGTAAAATAAAAACCGAAATAGCATAGGGCATTAATTTTCGTACTTGCTGTGCGCCTTGCCAGTCAATTTCTAAAATAATGTCTTCACCCTCACTAAGCCGGTCTTCGAGTGCTTTTTGAGAAGTGCCATAGTAATTATCGAAAACTTTTGCGTGTTCTAAAAAAGTACCCGCCTGCACCATTTTTTCGAAATTGTCCTTCTCAATAAAATGGTAATGAATACCATCTTCTTCACCTGGACGCCGATCTCGTGTGGTATGTGATACCGAAACACCGATTGCCTCGGTTGATTTAAGCAACACTTCAACCAGACTGGTTTTACCGGCACCCGAAGGCGCAGAAAAAATATAAAGCTGACCACTATAAGGTGTTATTTCTATCACTTTTTATTACCTGCTAAAATTATTCAATATATATGTTCACTGCTGTCCCGTTAACTTTAAGCCCCTGCTTTGAATATAGAAAGCCTGGTC